>CAMBHH010000209.1 GCA_945866505.1 Flavobacterium psychrophilum | reverse complement strand
AAAAAGAAACTATTAAGCGCTACCAATTTATAAATTCCATTTTGAAAATTGGTCAAAAAGTAGATTCCTCATCAGCAACTGATTTTAGAAGCAAACTTGATCGAGTGCTTACGCACAAAGTATGGGGTTATCTCATTTTCTTTGCTGTTTTATTTGGTATTTTTCAATCCATTTTTGTTTGGTCGAAAATTCCAATGGATTTTATTGATACTACTTTTGCTAGTTTGAGTTCAGCCGCTAGCAAAAATATGCCTCCAGGGCCTTTTACTAATTTGATTGCCGAAGGAATTATCCCTGGAATTGGTGGAATTTTAATGTTTATACCACAAATTACTTTTCTGTTTTTATTCATTTCAATACTCGAAGAAAGCGGTTACATGAGTCGTGTGGTTTTTTTGATGGACAAAATTATGCGCAAATTTGGTCTTTCAGGCAAAAGTGTTGTGCCTTTAATTTCAGGAACTGCATGTGCTATTCCAGCCATCATGGCGACTCGAAATATCGAAAACTGGAAAGAGCGATTAATCACTATTTTAGTCACACCGTTTACTACATGTTCTGCAAGGTTACCCGTTTATGCCATCATTATTGGGCTTGTAATCCCAGATCAATATGTTTTTGGGATTCTAAATTTGCAAGGATTAACACTAATGTTATTATACGTTTTAGGCTTTGCAATGGCTATTTTTTCAGCTTACATACTCCATAAAGTGCTGCAACTGAATTGCAAAACTTTCTTTGTGGTCGAAATGCCCAATTACAAGTTGCCGCTGTTCAAAAACGTGCTCATCACCGTTGTTGAAAAAACCAAAGCTTTTGTTTTTGGCGCAGGAAAAATCATCTTAGCCATTTCGGTTATTTTATGGTTTTTGGCTTCGAATGGTCCAACCAACAAATTTAGAAATGCCCAAACGATTATTGCGTCAAAATCTGAAAACAAAAACCTTTCGGCATTGGAAATTGAAAACAAAGTTGCATCCTATAAATTAGAAAATTCCTATATTGGGCTTATGGGGAAAACAATTGAACCCGCCATTTCACCTCTAGGTTATGATTGGAAAATTGGAATTGCCATTATTAGTTCGTTTGCTGCTAGAGAGGTTTTTGTTGGAACTCTAGCTACAATATATAGTGTAGGTAACAGTGATAATGAAAATACAATCCGAAATAAAATGGCAGCAGAAACCAACCCTGAAACGGGCACAAAAATATTTAATTTTGCTTCTGGAATTTCGCTACTACTTTTTTACGCTTTTGCATTGCAATGCATTAGTACTTTGGCGGTTACAAGAAAGGAAACTAACAGCTGGAAATGGCCATTAGGACAATTGGTTTTTATGAGTAGTTTTGCTTATATCGTTGCTTTGATTGCCTATCAATTATTAAAATAAAATTATACAAATCTCTTATTTGTATTTTGTCTAAATAAAAATAATGTTTATTTTTGCAGAATAAAACCAATAAATAAGAAATGAAATACCTATCTGCTGCCCTTTTGTGTCTCCTATTTGTAAAAATTACCAACGCTCAAGGAGTTAAAAAGGATACCATAAATAAATTATCGACTGTTGTTATTGTTGTCAAACAACAAAGCCCTGAACGAATGCCAGAAATCAAAGACAACATCCTTTTTTCGGGTAAGAAAAACGAAGTTTTGAAGCTTTCTAATCTTAATGCCAACTTAACCAACAATAATGCTCGTGAAGTTTTTGCTAGAATTCCAGGAGTAACTGTATGGGAAAACGAAGGTTCGGGTCTACAAATCAATGTGGGTGTCAGAGGTCTAAGCCCTAACAGAAGCTGGGAATTAAACACGCGTCAAAACGGTGTGGATATTTCAGCAGATGTATTTGGTTATCCTGAAGCTTATTACAATCCGCCGCTAGAAGCGGTTGAAACAATCCAAATGGTGCGTGGTGGTGCTTCTTTGCAATTTGGACCACAATTTGGGGGGATGTTAAATTATGTTTTAAAAAGAGAAAAAGAACAACCCTTTTCGTTTGAAACTCAAAATACAGTCGGAAGTTTTGGGTTAGTAAGTTCTTTCAATGCCATTGGAGGACGCTATAAAAAATTCTCTTACTATGTTTACAATCATTCCCGAAACGCTGATGGATGGCGCGAAAATAACAGATTTACATCGAGAAACACGCACGCATTCTTCGAGTATCGTTTTTCTGAAAAAACAAAAATTGCCGCCGAATACACCAATTCAAACTACAATATGCAACAGCCAGGCGGTTTGACTGATGAACAGTTCAAGTCAAATCCTAGGCAATCTTTTAGAGAACGCAACTGGTTTGGAGTGCCTTGGAACATTTTTTCTATAAGCTTAGATACAAAAGTAAATGCTAATTTTGATGTTTCTGTAAAAACTTTTGGACTCTTTGGCGAAAGAAATAGTGTTGGCTTTACGAGTGCTCCAAATGTTGTCGATGCTATTAGCAGTACAACAAATCAATATAGCAAACGCCGAGTAGATAGTGATAGTTACAAAAATTTAGGTGTAGAAAACAGAAATATATACCGCTACAAATTAGGTAAAACTACTCAAAACCTTGCATTTGGTGTGCGTTTGTATCAGGCAAATACTGAACGTTTTCAAAAAGGAGTTGGCACAACGGGTAGCGACTTTGATATGACAATTGAAAATAGATATCCAACAGCTTTAACATTTACAACCAAAAACATCGCATTCTTTGCTGAAAATCAATTTAAAATTACTGACAAATTTAGCGTTACGCCTGGTATGCGTTTCGAACATATTAACTCTTTATCAAATGGCCGAATCGATATTGTTGCAGGGAATGACGTTACATTTTCTGAAAAAAATATAACGAGAAACCAGCCTCTTTTTGGAGTTGGATTTGAATATAAGTTGAAACAAACTAACTTTTATGCCAATATTTCTCAAGCCTACCGTCCAGTTTTATTTAGCGACTTAACGCCCCCTGCTGTTACCGATGTGATTGACCCAAACCTAAAAGATTCGCGAGGATTTAATGCTGATTTAGGCTATCGCGGTGTTTACCGAGGTTTTTTAAACTTCGATATGAGTGTTTTTTACCTAAGTTATCAAGATCGTGTTGGAGGTGTTAATCAATTTATAGATAATGACCCCAACAAAGGCACCTATTTATTTCGAACCAATCTCGGAGAAACCCGCAACAAAGGAATCGAAAGTTTTGTAGATTTAAACATTACCAAAATGTTTGGAATTAATAAGCCTTATGGCAATTTAGACGTTTTTGCTTCAATGTCTTTTATTGACAGTCGCTATGTCGATTTTCTTGTAAATACAAAATCAGGTACCGCACCAAATATCCTAATAACAGAGACAAATCTAGCAGGCAAGCAAGTGGAAAATGCACCACGATACATTCATAATTTTGGAATGTCGTGGGGAAATAATAACTTTTCGGCTACTATTCAATACAAAATGTCGGGCAAAATATTTACTGATGCTAATAACACTGTGGCTCCATCGGCCAACGGTCAAACGGGACTTTTGGATGGTTATGAAATTTTGGATTTCTCATCTGAATACAAATTTTATAAAAAATTCAATATTAGAACGGGAGTAAACAATATTTTAGATAAAAGTTATGCTACTCGCAGATCAGGTGGTTATCCTGGACCTGGAATTCTGCCTGGAGAAGGAAGAAGTTTTTACGTTTCAGTGGGGTATAAGTTTTAACAATAAAAGGCCTTCTTGTTATTGAATGCCTTTTTTATCTTGCATTATATGAATTTTCAAGACATCCTTGTTTATATAGCGGTTGGATTTGCAGTGGTCTTCATCATAAAAAAATTCTTTTTTAAAAAGAAAAAAAATGATAAAAACTGCGGCGACGATTGCAATTGTCACTAACCTACTTTCACAAAAAGGTTATTAGCTATCTTGTTCGAAATAGTTAATTCATTTCCGTTTACATTTATTTTTGTAGATAAATCAAAGCTTTCTTTAAATATAATTTCGATTTTTGAACCTAAAGCAATTTCTTGTTTGTCTAAATATTTCAAAAACTCTGTGGAAGAATCTTTAACACCAACACAAATTCCAATTTGATTTTCTCGTAATTCTGACAGCAATTGTTTTTCGACAGCAACTATTTGTCCATGCGCATTTGGAATAGGATCGCCGTGCGGATCTTCGGTAGGATTACCTAAAAAATCATCCAGTTTATTGATGAGCTGCTCGGACTTGATATGTTCTAATTGTTCTGCAATATCGTGAACCTCATCCCAAGCAAAATTTAATTTGTCAACTAAAAAAACTTCCCATAGACGGTGTTTTCTCACAATCATTTTGGCGGAAAGCCTACCCTTATCGGTCAAAGAAACGCCTTGGTATTTCTTGTAATTCACTAAGTCTTTTTCCGCTAATTTCTTCAACATATCAGTAACAGAGGAAGCTTTAGTTTCCATCGTTTCGGCAATTGCATTCGTGCTTACTTCAGCATCCAACGACACGGTTAGATGATAAATCGCTTTTAAATAATTCTCTTCTGAAAAAGTCATTTAGAAGTTAGAGGTTAGAGTTGGAAGTTAAAGGTTATAAGTTAGACGTATGATTGAAATGCATATCAACGCCTGGATATTAATACTTGATACTTTTGTTTTAATACTATTTTTTATCTTTTACGATAAACAAAGGTATAGAAATCTTATGTCTTAATTTATCTACCGTTGTTCCAAAAAGTAAATCATTAAAACCTGTATGACCGTGGGTTCCCATTACCAAAACATCGAAATTACCTTGGTTGATGATTTCAGGAATCACTTTATTAGGCTTGCCGTAACCCAATTTAGTTTTCACTTTAAACCCTTTTTGTGAAAGCATTTCTTTGTATTCTGCTAATAATTTTTCGTCAATCAAGGTTTCGTGATCTTCAATGTGTTTACCATAAAAAATTGCTCCTACAGTTTCTACCACGTGAATCAACGTATATTTTGCTTCTTTTCCGCCCAATTCAAAAGCACTATTAATGGCCACTGTATCGGCAGACGAAAAATCTACTGTTATTGCAATGCGCTTTGTGTTATAAGTACCAATTTCAGAAAATTGGAGGTCTAAGTTATGTGGCGAATGATTTTGAAATCCCTGTATTGCCTTGGTAATAAAAGGTTTGAAAACAATAAACAACAACAAAATCAAAAAACCAAAAGCCAAAGGAACTACTGTACACCATAAAAATATAGGGTTTTCGGCAGATTCGAGCCACCCTTGAATTTCGTTGAAAACTAACTTTGCATTCAAAGAAACAATAATTAAAGCCACTATCCAAGACGCTATTTGGGTAATTTTTGAGATATGAAAACCTTTCATTTTTGATTTATCACTTACAAAATGGATCAACGGAATAATAGCAAATCCCAATTGCAAACTCAAAATCACCTGACTCAAAATCAATAGCTTTCCGGTTACACTTTCTCCAAAAATAGAAATAACAATTACAGCTGGAACAATAGCAATTAATCTGGTAATAATGCGACGAACCCAAGGTTGAATGCGCAAATTGAGGTATCCTTCCATAATAATCTGACCTGCCAAAGTTCCTGTAATGGTGGAACTTTGTCCTGCAGCAATTAATGCAACAGCAAACAAAAT
>CAMBHH010000208.1 GCA_945866505.1 Flavobacterium psychrophilum | reverse complement strand
TTATTGGAAGCGAAACCGTAAATGTTGTTCCTTTTCCTATTTGAGATTCGAGCGTAATTGTTCCTTTATAATTTTCGATAATATTTTTGATAATACCTAGACCCAAACCCATTCCGCTAGATTTGGTGGTAAATTTAGGTTCAAAAATTCGATTGAAATCTTCTTTCGCAATACCAATTCCGTTGTCGGCAACTGTGATAATGATATTGTTCAACATTTTTTTGATGTTTACACAAACGGCTTTATTCTCTTGATCTTCTGGAAAGGCTTGAATGGCGTTTTTTACTAAATTGGTAATAATTCGAATGAGTTGTGTTCTGTCAATTTTCGAAATAATTTCTTCTTCTTCGGCTTTAAAATGGACGTATTCTTCGTTAAAAATATCCATTGTCAATTCGACAACTTCAACCACATTCAAGGTTTCATTTTGTTGTGCTGGCATCGAAGCAAAGTTCGAAAAGGCCGAAGCCACGGAACTCATCGTATCAATTTGCTGAATCAAGGTTTCGGAATAATCATTAATTTTTTGTTTGAGATTGGGATCGTTTGCATCAAATTTTCGCTGGAAACTTTGCACCGTCAATCGCATTGGCGTAAGCGGATTTTTGATTTCGTGCGCCACTTGTTTTGCCATTTCTTGCCAAGCTTCTTCACGTTCGCTTTGGGCTAATTTCAAGGCACTTTCTTCGAGCTCATCCACCATTGCGTTGTAGGCATTAATCAAAAGGTTGATTTCTTTGCTACTCGCTTCAAGAACAATTTTTTCATTTTTTTGATTCAAGGTGGTTTCGCTTAATTTGTCCGAAATGGTTTTCAACGATTTTGTAATATAGGAAGATAGAAAATAAGCCACAGCAAAAGCCACCAAAAGCATAAAACTATACACCTGTGCTAAGCCCATCAAGAAATTTTGCAATTCGGTTTGGTAATAACTATCGTCTTCTACATAAGGTAAATTAAGGATTCCCAGAGGCTTGAATTTATCATCTTTAATTAAACTATAAGACGAACGGTTCTTTTTTCCGTCTATGTTTTTAATATCAACATAGCGTTTTTCGATAGAAGATTGAACCAGTTTTAGAATGTATTTCGGAACTGGCGGAGCAGCAGCATCGATAGAAAATCTAGATTTGGAAGATTTTAATAAATGCCCATCTAAACTGTAAATATTAATTTCAAGATTGTGAATATCCGATAATTCGTGGATTTTATCTTTGAATATGAGTGCTAAATTATCGGGCGTAAGCGGGTAAGTGGTATTGGTAAGCACATAATTGATGTTTTCTTTTATGGCACCTTCTTTGTGCTCCAAGCGCTCTTGATGATACTGCTTGGCTTCATTTTTGAATTGAATAATCGAAATGGACGCCAACACTATCGAAGCTACAACAATCAATACAATCATCGAAAGGAAAATCCTGATTCGCAACGAAAGCATTGATATCTTGAAGATTTTTAGCATCTTTTTTATTAGTATTCAGTGTTCGGTTTTTTAGTATTCAGTTAGCAACTTGCGTCCAGGGTTTTGTTTTATATTCCAACAGCTGATTACTATTATGCTGATTACTGACCACTATTTTTTTCTCGTATTCGTTTGTAAAACTTGAAACCCAACATAATCAAAACCGCAAACAATACAATTCCGACCACGCCATAAATCCAGTTGACGGCATTTTTCAGAATGACTAAAAAAAC
Source organism: Flavobacterium psychrophilum (assembly GCA_945866505.1). Taxonomy (GTDB): domain Bacteria; phylum Bacteroidota; class Bacteroidia; order Flavobacteriales; family Flavobacteriaceae; genus Flavobacterium; species Flavobacterium psychrophilum_H. The sequence continues at coordinate 3,930 of CAMBHH010000208.1, read as the reverse complement.
CACGGCGAACAAGATAATGGTAGCGCCTTCGTTCCACAAACGCATATAATTTGTGGTGTATTTTACCTGGTCGTTTTGCAATTCTTTGAATATTATGTGGCATTTATAATGGTAAAAATACAGCGCAAAAACAAAGCCAAGTTTTACGTGCATCCAAGGCATTTGCAACCAAGCTTTGCCTAAATCGGTAAAAAACAACATCCAAAAGGCAAAAAAACTCGCCAAAACCGCTGAGGGCCAAGTGATAATGTACCACAAGCGATAGGTCATTATTTTGTATTGTTTTTGCAAAATCTCCTTTTCAGGCGAAGGTTTGTCGTTTGCTTCAATTTGGTACACAAACAATCGAACAATATAAAATAGTCCAGCAAACCAAGTGATGACAAAAATGAGATGAAGAGATTTTAGATAGTTGTAGAGTTCCATTTTTCTTTGTTTCAAAGTTTAGAGTTAAAGGTTTAAGTTAGTTAAACAACTTTAAACCTTAAACTTTTAAACCTTATTATTTAGCCCAATCTTCAATCCATTTAGTAACTAAATTGCACCACTCTTCCTCGTCATTCAAACACGGAATTGCCATAAATTCTTCTCCACCGTGATGCAAAAATTGTTCGTTGGCTTCCATTGCAATTTCTTCCAAAGTTTCTAAACAATCGGCAACGAAAGCTGGAGTAACCACTGCCAATTTCTTGATTCCTTTTTCGGGCATTTTGTTTACTTCGACATCGGTGTAAGGTGTTAACCATTTATCTCCTGCCAAGCGAGATTGAAAAGTTTGGCTGTATTTTTCTTTAGGAATATTCAAATATTCGGTCACTAATTTTGTAGTTTCATAGCATTGATGGCTGTAGCAAAACTCGTGCGCTGGCGAGGGAGTGCTACAACAGGTTCGGTCGATTTTACAATGTGATTTGGTAATATCCGTCTTGCGAATATGTCTTTTTGGAATACCGTGATAGGAGAATAACAAATGCTCATAATCAAATCCTTCCAAATGTTTTTGAATACTTTCGGCCAAAACTTTGATATAATCGGGTTTATTATAAAATGCAGGTACAATGGTAAATTTCATATCCGGAAAATGCTTCTGACGCAGTTCTTCGGCCAAAACTAAAATCGTGGTGGTTGATGCCATTGCGTGTTGCGGATACAATGGGAAAAGCATCACTTCATTAACACCTTTGTCGTGCAATTCCTGCAAGCCTTTTAGAATTGTAATTGTGCCATATCGCATCGCCAATGCAACTGGTATTTCAGTTTTTTGAACTACTTTTTGATGCATTTTTTTCGAAATTACAATCAATGGCGATCCTTCGGGAGTCCAAATACGCGCATAAGCTTCCGCGGATTTTTTTGGCCTTGTTTGCAAAATAATACCACGAACCAACAAGGCTCGTAATAAAAATGGCACGTCAATCACGTATTTGTCCATCAAAAATTCATCTAAATACGGTTTAACGTCTTTTGCAGTTGGGCTTTCTGGTGAGCCAAGATTTACAAGTAATACACCTTTCATTTTAATTTTCAATTATATTATTAATTTCCTTTTCTAGTTTTTTTTTCCAGGCCTTTCCATTTCTTTCCTCAAGATAAGCGTCTGTAATTTTATGATATTCTTTTCTAGATTTATCTTCTTTAGTGTTAACTACACATCCCATATTTTTTCTATATAGCCCATATTTCCGGTATACATTACTAATTTTGTTTTGCTTAATTTCGTTTGCTTTTCTTTCGGATTCAATAGGAGATATAAATGGTAAACCAAAAGTGAATACTTTTACGCTATCTGCTTTAATATCTTGTAAAGCTTGTTTTTGATTTTCTGATGTAGCTAATGCTTCTTTTGATTTGCAGCTTAGTAAAACAACCACTATAAACAAAAATATTTTTTTCATAATTCAAATATTCTGATAAATATTTACTCATTAAAAAACTCAATCAATAGGTTGTTAATTTCCAATCGTAAATTTTTATTGATTTGACCGTCAACTTTGACGATTCGACTTTTATCTATACTTTTAATATGATCAAAACACAATTCTCCAGAAATATTTTTATGATTTGTTGCCATTCGAAACGGATAATCTTTAGGTTTTGAAGTAAAAGGTACGACAACAATAGTATTCATATATGTATTCACAACGTTTGGCGAAACTACCAAACAGGGTCTAATTTTAGAAATTTCGCTGCCTTTGGTTGGGTTCAAATCAACCAATACAACATCCCATTTTTTATAAATCATCTAAACCGTCATTTAGAGTGGTATCAAAATCGTTAAGATCTTCGTCTTTTTCGATTTTCATTTTCGACAAGATTGCATTCCATTTACTTCTGGGAGTAATTTTGGATTGAACGGGAGAAATAATTAAACTATCGTTGACTTGTTCAATAACAACATTTTTGGTTAAAAAACCTTGCAGAAATTCTTTAGGAATTCTTACTCCGTTTGAATTTCCAATTTTAATAATCTGTGTTTGGTGCGAGTTTATCATACGACAAATGTAATTACTTTTGTGATAACAAATATGTTTTGAAATAATTCTTTTTCACTTTACATAATCGGATTAATTGCCATCAAATATTTCTTAGGTGTAGTGCCAAATTTCTTCTTAAAAGCCGCAATAAAATGACTTCCGGTGCTGTAGCCAATTTTCAACCCTACTTCGTTTACATTATAGGAACCGCTATCCAATAATTTTCTTGCAGAATCCATTTTGTAGTCAAATAAAAAGCCATAAACTGTATCGCCATAAATTTGTTTGAAACCCATTTTTAATTTTTTCAAAGTTAGTCCGATTTGGTCCGCCAATTCCTGTAATCCTGGTGGCTCAGCCATATTGGCAATGATAATTTCTTTGGCTTTTTTAATTTTCAAAACATTCTCTTCGTCTATCAAAAACGGACATTGCTCAGCATTCGGATCTTCATTTCTATTGAAAAATAAACTCAATAATTCATAACCTTTCCCTTTGTAATATAAATTTTTTATAGAAGGATTTAAGTTATAATGAAACATCTGGTTCAGTACAATCGCCATTGATGGGCTGATGTTTTCTTCTCCATAATATTTCTTATCGCGGTTTTCCACACTCAAAAAAGGAATGTGATCTGAATGAGTAGAGAACAGTCCGTGAAATTTTTTTATTGAAACCAGAATGGTAATGAGCCACGATTTTGGTGCGATTTCAAGGTAGAGAGGCAATTCTTTTTGTGGATTGTAAAACAGTAGAGATTTCTCTTCTTTTAAATCTAAAGTGTAATTTCCTTGGTTGAAAATGAATTTGGCACTCCCTTTTAATCCAAAATGAAACTGAATAAACCCAATAGTTACTTGATGTTCTTCAATTACAGTTATCTCTGTGTCATTTTGAAACCGAAGTAAAATAAAATCATCATCAATTTTTATCTCTTCTTTAGAACTCATAGCGATGTTTTTTAAAAAAATGTTCAAGTATTTAAAACATAACTATTTAGAATTGTTCTAAACAAAGTCGTTAAAAAGCCCTGATCTCAGCACAAAAATAAAACAAATTACCAGAAAAATTACTTTTTTTATCAAAATATCCCACAGCGACACAAAAAGAACTTTTAGCGTTACTTTTATAAAAAGGATAGCAATACTTTTGTTTCACTTTTAGAATTAATAGTATTTATGCAAAAAGGAACTATAGCAAAACACAAAACTTTCTATTCCATAGGATTGAGTTACAAGAAAGCTGATGCTGAAGTGAGAGGTAAGTTTAGTTTGGATTCCAAAGCAAAAACTCAAGTACTTCTGCAAGCTAAAGAGGAAGGTATTGAGGGTTTAATTGTAACATCAACTTGTAATCGTACCGAAATTTATGGCTATGCTGATCACCCTTTCCAGTTGATAAAATTGGTTTGTGAGAACAGTAATGGCACGGTCGAAGAATTTCAAAAAGTAGGTTT
>CAMBHH010000207.1 GCA_945866505.1 Flavobacterium psychrophilum | reverse complement strand
TTCAATCTATGAAATTCTACAAATTTTATCAGCATCATTGCTCGATAAAACCCCTGTAAATGAATTACTTATGAAATCAGATTACAATAATGTCAATGAACTTGATTCTAACCAGCTGGTTTTCAACTTATTTTAAGTGGACACTAGTGTTTTACTATTATAAATTAGCATTTTTTCTACGGTATCTTTTCGATTTTACTAAACGTATTTGTTTAAATAAACATCACTATATGCAAAAATTTTGAAGTATTTCCTGTTGATTGGGTTTGTTAGGCTCCAATTGTTTCAATTTAATTCCTGTTTAAGTAGCATTTAGTCTATTGTTCGATTGAAAAATGATCGGATTTTTTCCATTCATGAAATTCTGCTGTATGGCATTTTTCGCATAATTGATCTCCTATATAATCTATTGAATGTGATTGACTATCAAAATATTTTGCGCCATTTGGAATACAACTATCGACAATATAAAATCTAAAAAAAATAATGATTGCTATAATGGGAACAATTAATAATGCCATAATTGACATTTATTCATACATTAATTTTTTTTTTAAAAACTATTTGCAATCAAAAGGGCTCATTTTTAAACAGATGAGCTTACTCCTTTTATTTAGACTTCTTTGTCTTCGATTTTTTAGTTTTGTCAGCCTCCTTATTTGCTTCAACAACATTAGTTGCAGCCCATTCATTGTATAAATCAACTAATTCCTTGAATTTTTCTGGGTTCTTTCCTTTAAGATCATTGGTTTCATTTCTGTCTACTTTCATATCATATAAAGCCCAGACCTCTTTATTAGCAACAGCCTTCCAATCCCCTACTCGTATTGCTTTGCCTTTGGCCCATTGCCAGAAAATTGGTTTTTCTCGTTCTTTGATAGTGCCTCCTTTTAGTATAGGCAAAAAACTTTCGCCTTGCATAGGAACTATAGATTGATTTCTAAAAGTAGTGGGATATTGAGTTCCTGTGATATCTTTGAATGTCGCCATAAAATCTACAAAATGTAAAGGTTGATTGCTTATTACACCTTCCTTTTTTATCACTCCTGGCCAATAAGCAATAAACGGTGTGCAAATTCCGCCTTCGTAACTCGTGTTTTTAAACAAACGATAAGGTGTATTACTTACATTGGCCCAATCTTCTTTTAAGGAAGCCCAATACGATACTGTTCCTGGTAATCCCGTTCCATTGTTTCCCTTTTTTTCGAAATTACCTTCAGCATTTTCTGAATTGGATCCATTGTCGGACACAAATAGGATTAAGGTATTATCCAGCTTTCCAGTCTGTTTTAGTTTCTCTATTAATTTTCCAATATTTTGATCAATTCGATCTATCATAGCTGCGTAAATCGCCATCCTCAAATCTTCTTGATCTTTCTCTTGCTCTGTTAGCGAATCCCAATCCTTAGCCGTTTGAGCAGATAATTTCATAGCTGGATCTACCATTCCTAATGTTAGCATTTTCTGGTATCTGGCATCGCGAATCGCTTTATACCCTGCTAGATATTTTCCTCTATATCTCGCAATATCTTCAGGCCAAGCCATTAATGGGTCGTGTGGAGCGGTATAGGCTAAATACAGAAAAAAAGGTTTCTTATCATTTTTATATTCCTCTAAATACGATATCGCATTTTTTGTAAAATAGTCGGTGGAATAAAAATCCTTGCTAGTATTGTAAGGTTTGATTGCTTTGTCATCAATATTCCAAGTATCAGGACCCCCTTTAAAAATAGGTTCTGGTTCTCCGGAACGTTGCTTGCCGGGATTGAAATGATTCGTTGCGCCACCAAAAAATTCGTAAACCCGATCAAAACCAAAATCATACAGCGAGGTTTTACTATGGTTCTTCCCCGACTGAAGCGTTCTGTACCCTGCAGTCTTTACTAAATCGCCCAAGGAAATAGAATTTTGAAATTGTTCAGGATTAACAGACATTCCGTTTTGCTGGGCATAAACGCCCGTTAATAAACAAGATCGCGATGGAAAGCATTTCGAGGTATTGTGCATTTGTGTAAAACGCATTCCTTGATTGGCCAGTTTATCTAAATTGGGTGTGCTGATTTCGCCTCCGTAGCATCCAATGTCAGAATACCCCATATCATCTACTAAAATAAGGACAATATTAGGCTTTGTTGTTTTATCAGTCTTGACTACTTGTGAAAAAGCAATGGAACAAAACAAAGTACAAAGCCATACTATTAAATAGGATTGCAATGACAATTTCATTCTATTTATTTGCATTTAATTCAACAAGATTGGCTCTCAAACAAACATTCATAAAAGCAGCCGATGTCCAAAGTTGAGATCCAGAACCCGAAATTAATCCAGATGGTAATGGTACTTTCTCGTGAAACGAACCAAATCCACCCCATTCTTTATCGCGCTTATCAGACAACTTCGTTCCCATCGTGCGGGCTAGTAATGCAGCATTGTATCCCGTATAATCTTTACCATCGGCAATTTCTTTTGCTTGCAAGAAAAAAGTGTCGCAAAATGGCCAAGCAGCAGCATTGTGATCGCCTGTCCCATCACCCAAAAAAGGGTAAATTAAAGGGGTTCCATATTGATTCGATGGATAATTGTCAATCGCTTTTTTGGCAGCTTTGCCCTCTACAATTCCAAAAAGTACCGCAAAAGCAGTCCCTAGATTGTGCTGATTTGGCATGACCTTCCCATTCCTGTCTTTATAATAAGTAAAGGTACCATCAGGTAATTTTAACTCCTTTAGAATAGCCATTTTTAGTGCCTTGGCTCTAGCAGTCCAAACTTTTGATTCTTGTGGTAAATTACATTTGGTAGCAGCATTAGCCAGTGATAGCATCGCTTTATAGTACAAACAATTCGTAGAAGTACTTTTCAACAACACACAATCAGCTTGAGAATAACCCTCTGGATAGCCATCGGATTGAATGTCCTGAAAAGTTGGTTGACATCGATATAAACCATCTGTTTTGTCAAACCAAGGCCCATAAAGAGTGTCAAAATTGCTTTTCCCATTGGTGTAAAACCAGTTCCAATCGGCTACTTCAGGATGGCTTTTGAACAAATCATCTACTGCCCAAATCCAGACCACATCATCCGTTCGGCGGGTGATACTATTGCTTTTGAATTTAGCCATTATTTGCAACTTGTCGTCCGTAATCGCGTCCCAAGGAGCGTCAATTTCTTTTATTACTTCTTTGGTCGAAACTTTATACGCCATCTTGGCCACCACGTCTCTCGTTACCCGGAGGGATTTCATCATCTCTTGAGGATAAATAGCATTGAGACCCAAGATTCCAGCAAACGAAATATCACGAACATAAACACGGTCAGTGTACCGTCGTCCAGCGGCAAAATAAGTGCCATAATCGTTGGTAATCAAATTGAGCTCCACATCGTGCAGGGCGATGTTCCACATTTTTTTAGTAATTGCTGTGGCACCTGATTTTAGAACTGTAGTGTTTTTTGGAGTAACATTGGGCAAATCGTCTGTTACAAATTGTCCTAAACCATCCTCAAGGGAATTGGCTGTCAAAACCAATGGACTTTTTTCATACAAGAATTTTTGACAATAGGCAGCGGAGGTCATCAATAGACTACCAAGTAGAGGTACTAAAAAATATTTTTTCATTTTCTGTTTTTTAATGATAGGAACAAATTAACATATTAAAAAAAATTTGCAATCCATCAAAAAGTTTCATTTATCTAGCGATTTTGTTTCAAGTGCAGTTTAAATCGAGTGATTTTATAGCAATATGTATTAAATCCCGCAAAAACAATTTGGTTAAAATAAATTCAATGTTTGCTGTTTGGAAAAATAGATAGTTTTTTACACAAGAGTTTTGTGCAGTATGTAGTTTACAAAAAAAGACAAATTTCATTATATTTTAGGTTCTTCAGGCAAGTATGTGAAAGCAAATGCATTCTAACTTCAATTGCACACACGATAGCATTATTGACGATCCGAAAACCATTGTCAAAGTTTTTTTGAGCTAAATATAACTTTGACAAAGTTTAAATTTGATAAAATTAATGATTAGACAAAACCCATCTAGAAACATGTTGCGTTTTTATACCGCTAAATAGTTAAAAAATACAAACATTTTTTTTTATTATTTGCAAGGCAACAATTTTTGGGCGATTCACGCATAATTGGTACTATTGATAAAATAAGCTTCAAAAATTATTGAAAACCCAGATAATAAATATGGTTTTAGCACTATTCTCAATTTTTTTTTCGAGCACTCATAAAACGTCGAAATTGGTGACACAAAATAGCCTAGTTATTGACACTTTTTTGCCCAATGCGCTTTTGTTGAAGTTATAATTTTGCAATTAATAATTTTAACAAATTTTTTTAACTACTAAAAAAACAATTATGAAAAAAAGAATACTAAATAGAAAAAGACTTTCGCAAGTCGCGTACAGCATAGGTATGTTGCTGCTGTGCATTAATGCAAGTTGGGGACAACAAGTTATTGGGGAATTTTCTTATATGAATGGAGGGTTTGAAGGGCAAAGTGCAGGAGCTCTAGGAACTGTCACAAATACTGGCTTGTGGTCAAAACAAAACACTGCCACAGTAACATCAACACTTGTTGTTAATGCTTCTGGAGCAAGATCAGGTGCTAATTATGTAACAGGATCAACTTTGAACAGTACTACTATAACTAGAGTAATTGTTAGTCCTGCTTCAACCACTATTTCTCCTGCTGCATCTGTAGCCCATACTATACAGTTTTATGTAAAAAATTGTACCGCTACGGGTTCGACAAATGGTACTGGTGTCACAGGAGGTATTACTACAACTACTAGCGGATATGTTTTAAGTAATCCATCACCAATAGCAACCAGTGCTTCGTGGACTAAAGTTACTATGTCATTTACACCAGCTGTTTCAGCTCCTAATCCATCGCTGGCCTGTTTACGATTACCTATTTTAAACCCGGGTATTCATTCTATGGACGTAGATGATTTTGTAGTTTATGCAGGCGGTGTAGATACTACAGCTCCAAGCATCGCAACCGTAGCACGTGCTTCATCTGTAACCACTACGGGACAAACTATTTCCTGGACTGCTCCTAGTACTGGGGTTGATGGCGGTGGTTATATGGTCGTTCGTGGTACAACCGACCCTTCAACTCCACCAATGGTTAATGGAATATATGCAGTGGGTAATTCTATTGGATCAGGAACTGTAGTTTCTATCGGTACAGGAACTTCATTTACAGCTACTGGACTTACAGCCGGGACTACTTATTATTACAGAATATATACAGTAGATAAAGCTTTTAATTATTCTTCTGCTTTAACTTTTAACAGTACAACTGTTTCTAGTACTAGTACTACTTGGAACGGTGCTACTTGGACTAACGGTACGCCAACGCCTGCTCTCAATGCAATTATAGATGCAGAATTAACTGCCACGGAGTCATTAATTGCCAATAGTTTAACAGTAAATAGTGGAAAAACATTAACAATCGCTACAGGACATAACGTTACGGTACAAAACGCAGTTACAAACAATGGTACATTAAACATAGAAAACAACGGAAACTTAATTCAAGTAAACAATGTTACCAATTCAGGAACAGGAACAACAACCGTAAAAAGAAATAGCAATCCTTTGTTTCGTCTAGATTATACAATGTGGTCATCACCAGTAA
>CAMBHH010000206.1 GCA_945866505.1 Flavobacterium psychrophilum | reverse complement strand
GGACCCACATTCTTTTCCTCGTTTAAAAAAGAAGGGCTTATTTTTAATGCATTGGGAGTTGGAACCGTATTTCTCGGAGGAATTATCACCTACTTAATTCATCTATTTGCCAATATAAAAGTAGAAAATGCCGTTGGATTAATGTCGGGTTCTGTAACAAATACTCCGGGATTAGGAGCTGCAAAATCGACTCTTATCGAAATTCAAAAGCAACTGAATCTTCCTGCCGATCACTTCTCTGATCCTGCTATTGCTTATGCCATCACTTATCCAATAGGAGTTTTTGGGATCATATTAATTATTATATTGTCAAAGAACTTTTTGAAAATTGATTTGAATAAAGAAGTTAGTTTACTCAAAGAAAAAAATAAAGATTCCGAGAACAAAATTGTTCGTCAAAAATGTAGAGTTTCCAATCCTGAAGTTTTTGGCAAAACAATCAAACAAATATTAAAAGAATACAAAATTGAAGATGTAATTATTTCAAGACAAAAACATAGCGGAACTACTGTAGTATACTCCCCTTCATTAGACGCTGTTATCAATAAAAAAGATGTTTTAATGGTTGTTGCAAAACAAAAAGATATCACTACTTTTATTGATCGTGTGGGTAAATTATCAAGCGATTTATTTATAGAATCGGAAGATGATGTTACTACTAAAATTATCAGTGTAACCCATAAAACCGCTACTCACAAAACATTGGCACAATTGGATTTGTACAATCAATATGATGTGCGAGTTACCCGTGTTATTCGTTCTGGATTAGAGCTTTTAGCACAACCTTCATTGGAGCTGTTTTACGGAGATACCTTAATGGTCGTGGGTAATAGACAAGCCATTGAAGAAGCTGAAAAAATCATTGGGAATTCTAAAAAAATACTTTTAGAACCTGATTTTCTTTCCCTTTTTGGAGGATTAATTTTTGGAGTTGTTATTGGATCTATTCCGTTTTTTATCCCCTCTTTGCCGGTTCCTTTAAAATTAGGATTGGCCGCAGGACCACTTTTAGCCGCTTTATTTATCAGTAGATATGGAGGCGTTGGAGTAATTCACTCGTATATCAATAATGGTGCGATTCACTTTATGAAAGATTTCGGGATTTGTCTATTCTTTGCGGCAGTAGGAATAAAAGCTGGTCACGGTTTTGCTGATAGTTTTGTTGAAAATAACGGTTGGATGTGGATTTATTATGGCTGCTATATTACATTCATTCCATTGACACTTTTAGTAGTAATTAGCCGATTCATTTTTAAACTTAATTTTTACCAAATGGTCGGGATTATGAGTGGTTCTTATACTGACCCAGCTGCGTTAGCATTTAGCACAAAATATCTTGATTCTGATATTCCAAATCAATCGTATGCTACGGTTTATCCTTTGGTAACCATCAGTAGAATTTTAGTGGCCCAATTACTCATCTTGCTCTTTGCGAGTTGATATTCTATCTATTTCAATCAAAAGGGGCTATTTCACTTGTTGTGAATAGCCCCTTTACTTTTTACTGAATCTTTAAAAAGAAAATTAGAGTTTATCTAAAATGTATTAATTCCAACCGCCTCCTAATGCTTTATACAATTGAATCATAGAGCTGAGTTGGTTTTGTGTTAACTGTGAAAGACTTATTTCAGCATCAAATAAAGATCGCTCAATATCCAATACTTCAAGGTAAGAAACATAACCGTTAAAGTATCTAGCATTAGATAATTCTAAGTTTTTTCTAGCCGCTATAACTTGTTTATTTCTAGCCGCCCATTCCTCTTTATACGTTTTTACATTTTGCAAAGATTGTTCCACTTCTGCCACCGCCACTAAACATGTTTTTTGATAAGAAAGTCTGGATTCTTCAGCCATTTGACGATAAATTTCAACTCTCCTCTTATTCTTTCCAAAATTGAAAATTGGGCCAGTTACACCAGCAGTTGCGTTTTGTAGATAAGAAGAACCATCAAATAATGAACTCACTGAACTGTTTGCAAAACCAGCCATTGCAGCAATATTAAACGATGGAAAACGCATCGCTTGCGCTACACCAATTCTTTCATTGGCTGCCATGTAAATTCGCTCTGCTTGATTTACATCGGGTCTGTTTTTCAATACAATCGAAGGAATTGAAACCGGTATATTGTTTGATACTTGCAGTTCCGAATTGGATTTACCTCGTTCTATTGGACCAGGTATTTGACCAATTAAAATTGAAATGGTATTTTCAAAATTGGTTATTTGACGTTTAACACTAGGAATAGTTGCTTCAGCAATGGCCACTTGTTGTTCTATTTGCATTAAATCTACTTCAGAAACGTATCCTGCTTTAAATCTTTGATTAATTATTTCATATCCTTTTCGTCTTGATTCTAAAGTCTTTTCTGCAATAATTAAACGATTGTCATAATCACGAAGTTGGAAGTAAGCCACCGCAATATCACTAACTATATTGGAAAGAATTACTTTGCGTCCTTCTTCACTAGCCAATAATTCATTTTGAACGGCTCTATTTTCGTGACGAATTTTGCCCCAAAAGTCCAATTCCCAAGAAATCGAAGCAGATGCATTAGAAAAAGGAAATGCTTTTTCGTTGCTATTTACTTTGGCACCGTAACCAATTGATGGCAAAAAATCTGCCTTAGAGTACCCTAGATTTGCTCTTGTTTTCTCGATACGTGCCATAGCAATTTTCATATCGTAATTATTGGCTAATCCTTTATTTATAAGTCCCTTTAGAACATCATCATTAAAAAGATCAAACCATTTTACGTTAACCACGGAAGCTAAGGTATCTGCATTTGCAATTCCATTTCTATAATTAGTAGTATATGTATCTTCGGGTTTTTTATATTTAGGTCCTACCAAACAACCTACAGGAAAGATGGCAAGTATCAGGATGACAACAACTATTTTAAATTTACTGTTCATGATCTGTTGTTTTTGTATCTATATTATTATCTGTTGCTGCAGTTTCTACTTTCTTTTTGCCGATATTTTCAATCATTACATACAACCCTGGCACAATTAATACTCCAAGAATTGTAGCAACTAACATTCCTGCAAAAACGGTCATCCCCATCACAATACGCGCTTGAGATCCAGCCCCAGTAGCTGTAAGTAAGGGAACGACTCCTAAGATAAAAGCAAAGGCGGTCATTAAAATTGGACGGAAACGAAGTTTAGCCGAAATCATTGCTGCTTCGTATAATGGAGTTCCTCTTTCGTGTTCTTCTTTGGCAAATTCAACTATAAGAATAGCATTTTTAGCTACAAGTCCTATGAGCAGTACCAATCCAATTTGTGCAAAAACGTTATTCACGTAGGCTTCACTTCCGAAATGTGCTAAAAACAAGCCTAAGAATGCTCCAAAGACAGCTAATGGTGCTCCAAGTAAAACACTAAAAGGTAACTTCCAACTTTCGTATTGGGCAGCCAAAATAAGGAAAACGAATAATAAAGCCATCAAAAACACAGAAGTTCCGCCTGGTGAATGTTTTATCTGATAGGAAAGATTGATGAAATCGTAACTCATATCAGCAGGTAGGGTTTCTTTTGCAACTTCCTCTAAAGCGTCTTGAGCTTGAATGAAGCTGTACCCCTTAGCAGGCCCTCCTCCTATTTCAGCGGAACGGAATAGATTCAGACGGTTTGTAAATTCAGGCCCAGTAACTTTTGTGGCAGTAACTAATGTTGATATTGGCAACATATCCCCTTTATCATTTTTTACATAAATCAAATTTAAGTTTTCAGGTTTCACCCGATCAGCCGCTTCACCTTGTAGAAAAACTTTAAATTGTCTCCCAAAACGATTGAAATCATTTACATACGTACCGCCTAGAAATGCTCCTAAGGCTTCGGTGACTTTAGAAACAGGAACTCCCAATTTCATTGCTTTATCCGTATCAATTTCTAATTTTACTTGCGGTGTACCAGCATTATAAGTAGTGTAAATCCTTCTTATTTCGGGACGTTTTTGAGCCGCCGCTATAAATGCTTGAGTTTGCTGCGCTAGATATTGTGGGGAATTACCCCCTCTATCTTGTAAAATTAAACTAAAACCTGCAGAAGCTCCCAAACCTTGAATCGCTGGTGGGCCAAAAGCAAATGCAGTGGCTTTGGTGATTTGGGTTGAAAGTTTTTTATTTAATTTATCTATAAATTGCTGAGCGGTTTCGGATCTTTCTTCCCAAGGTTTTAAGGAGATGAAAACAAAAGCGCTATTGGATTGATAAGATCCCGTTAGCATACTAAATCCGTTGATTGTGGTATAGGAAAGTATTGATTCTTCTTTTGACAAAAAATTATCTATTTGTTTTGCAATTTCATCGGTTCGTTGCAACGAAGATGCAGGTGGTAATGATATGTTGACCAATGCATATCCTTGATCTTCTTCGGGAATGAATCCCATTGGAATTCTTTTGCCTAACAAAGTAACAGCAATTAAAACTACACCCAGTAAGGCAACAATACGCAATGATTTTTTTGCAAAGAAAGTAGCTCCATTCAAATAACCGCCGGTTACTTTTTCGAAAATTCTGTTGAAGCCTGCAAAAAATTTGGCCAGCCAACCTGTTTGTTCTTCAACTGGTTTTGTTGGTTTCAATAGCATTGCGCACAGAGCAGGACTTAGCGACAAAGCGCTAAAAGCAGAAAATGCAACAGAAACGGCGATGGTAATGGCAAATTGTTGGTAAAAACGACCTGTAATTCCCGGTGTCATTGCTACAGGAATAAATACAGCACATAAAATCAAGGCAATTGCAATTACAGGTCCAGAAACTTCTTTCATTGCTTGAATAGTGGCCTCTCGCGGCGTCTTTCCTTTTTCGATGTGGTGAATCACCGCTTCCACTACCACGATGGCATCATCGACTACAATTCCGATAGCTAGCACCAATCCTAATAACGACAGTGTATTTATAGAAAATCCTAATAAAGGAAAAACAGCAATCGTTCCTATTAACGATACTGGTACCGTGATTAAAGGGATTAAAGTGGCACGCCAGTTTTGTAGAAATATAAATACTACGAGAATAACCAGTATTATTGCTTCAAACAAGGTATGAACTATATCTTCGACTCCAGCGGTAATAGCAAGTGTAGTATCTAAAGATTCTTGATATTCAATATCTTTAGGGAATTTTTCTGCAATTTCTTTCATCGCATTTTTTGCATTTTCTGCAACTTCTAACGCATTACTACCTGGCATTTGGTACATGGCTATTACCGCACTAGGTGAACTGTTTCTTCTAGCACTTGAACTGTAGTTTTCTGATCCCAATTCAATGCGAGAAATGTCACTTAACAAAACTTGTGATCCATCATCCTTACTTCGCACCACAATATTTGCAAATTGTTTTTCAGTAACTAAACGGTCTTGAAGTGTTACTCCATAAGTAAAATCAGTTCCTAGTGGTGCCGGTTCAGCTCCAAATTTACCACCGGGGCTAATCATATTTTGAGCGTTCAAGGCATTTTTGACCTCATCTACCGTCAATCCTAATTTTGACATGATATCGGGTTTTAACCAAATCCGCATGGAATAATCACTTCCACCAAAAAGGGAAACTTCACCCACCCCTTTTATACGGGATAACTGATCCACTATATTGATACTAGCATAATTATTCAAAAACTTAGCATCAAATTTTGGGTTTTTTGAAGTTACTGTAAACAACATCATTGGAAAAGACAATGA
>CAMBHH010000205.1 GCA_945866505.1 Flavobacterium psychrophilum | reverse complement strand
AATAAAAGGAACAAGAATATGTTAGATAGACTTCAATATGTAAAGCAGCGTTTCGACGAGATTTCGGATTTGGTGATTCAACCCGATGTGATTGCCGATCAAAAGCGTTATGTGCTACTGAACCAAGAGTACAAAAGCATCAAAGCTTTGGTGGAGAAAAGAGAAGAATACATTTTAGTTTTAGCCAATATTGAGGAAGCTAACGAAATAATTGCCGACGGAAGTGATGCGGATATGACCGAAATGGCCAAGATGCAACTGGAAGAAGCAAAAGAAAGATTACCCTCTTTAGAGGATGAAATCAAGTTTATGTTGATTCCGAAAGATGAGGAAGATGCCAAAAACGTGATGGTCGAAATTCGTGCTGGAACGGGTGGGGATGAAGCGAGTATTTTTGCAGGAGATTTGTTCCGTATGTACACTAAATATTGCGAAGGAATGGGTTGGAGAACTTCGGTTGTGGATATGAACGAAGGCACTTCGGGCGGTTTCAAAGAGGTGATTTTTGAAGTTACTGGCGAAGATGTTTACGGCACTTTGAAGTTTGAAGCGGGTGTTCACCGTGTGCAACGGGTACCACAAACGGAAACTCAGGGTCGTGTTCATACCTCGGCTGCCACAGTTATGGTGCTTCCGGAAGCCGAAGAATTTGATGTTCAAATCGATATGAACGATGTTCGTGTGGATTTCTTTTGTTCGTCAGGACCTGGAGGACAATCGGTAAATACTACGAAATCAGCGGTTCGTTTGACGCACATTCCAACTGGATTGGTGGCGCAATGTCAGGATCAGAAATCACAACATAAGAATAAAGATAAAGCGTTGACGGTTTTGCGTTCTCGTTTGTATGAAATGGAATTAGCCAAAAAACAAGCGGAAGATGCGACCAAACGTACTTCGCAAGTGAGTTCGGGGGACCGTTCGGCTAAGATTAGAACGTACAATTATGCTCAAGGTCGTGTGACGGATCACAGAGTTGGTTTGACTTTATACGATTTAGGAAATATTATGAATGGCGATATCCAGAAAATTGTTGACGAATTACAATTGGTAAACAATATGGAGAAATTGAAAGAAGCGAGTGAAGTCTTCTAAAAAGGTTTTTGCCACAGATTTAAAGGATTAAAAAGATATTAAAAATCTGTGCTAATCTGTGTAATCAGTGGCGAAAAAAAATCATACAAAATCATAGAAATTAAAATGTCATACTGAAATGTTTGGCATTTTTTTTAACACTTGGTGAACTTTGCGAAAAACTTTGCGGTTAAACACACAACAATGACAACTAAAGAACTAATCAACCAAATCAAAATCAAGAAATCCTTCCTCTGTGTAGGATTAGACGTTGATTTGAATAAAATACCGCAACATTTATTGGAACTCGAAGACCCGATTTTCGAATTCAACAAAGCGATTGTCGATGCCACGCACGATTTGGCGGTTTCCTATAAACCCAATACTGCTTTTTATGAGGCTTATGGGATTAAAGGTTGGATGTCTTTGCAAAAAACCATCAATTATATAAACGAAAATTATCCTGAAATCTTCACGATTGCCGATGCGAAACGTGGCGATATAGGCAACACTTCGTCAATGTATGCCAAAGCATTTTTCGAAGATTTGAATTTTGACAGCGTTACCGTCGCGCCTTATATGGGAAAAGACTCCGTGGAGCCGTTTTTGGCTTTTGAAAATAAACACACCATTCTATTGGCTTTGACTTCGAATGAAGGCGCTTTTGATTTTCAGACTTTGACCGTTGACGGAAAAGAATTGTACAAACAAGTGTTAGAAACCTCAAAAACTTGGAAAAATTCTGAAAACTTAATGTATGTTGTGGGTGCCACGAAAGCCGAATATTTCAGTGAAATTCGGAAGATTGTTCCAGATAGTTTCTTGCTGGTTCCTGGTGTTGGCGCACAAGGTGGAAGTCTTCAAGAAGTGTGTAAATACGGAATGAATGCCAATGTTGGTTTGCTGATTAATTCTTCACGTGCGATTATTTATGCTTCGAATGGAACTGATTTTGCCGAAAAGGCGAGGGAAGAAGCGTTGAAGATGCAAGAAGAAATGGAAAGAATTTTACAAGATTTTTAATTGCTTCGCCAATTCGCCTTTTGGCTTGGGTTGTAATTTTTGATTTTTGATAGTCAAAACTATAGAAATTTTGATATATATTTACCAACAATAAATCTGCAATCAAAAATCGTTGATCTTAGTTCGAAAATCCAATGATAAACTACACTTTATATAAAAACGAAAACAGCAATCAGTGGGTGACTTTTGTTCACGGCGCTGGCGGAAGTTCGTCTATATGGTTCAAGCAAATTCGGGATTTTAAAAATCAGTATAATGTATTATTGCTCGACTTGCGTGGTCACGGAAATTCAAATGCTCAAATTAAAAAAGCGTTCAAACAAAAATATACTTTTGAGTCTATTGCCAATGATGTTTTGGAGGTTATTGACCATTTAAAAATCGAAAAATCACATTTTGTTGGGATTTCTCTTGGTACTATTTTGATTCGACAATTAGCTGAAACGCATCCGGAACGTGTGCAAAGTATGATTCTGGGCGGTGCAATTCTGAAAATGAATTTTCGCTCTCAAATTTTAATGAAATTAGGAAATACGTTCAAATATATGTTGCCATATTTGGTATTGTACAAGTTTTTTGCTTTTGTGATTATGCCTAAAAAAAGCCACAAACAATCGCGATTGCTGTTTATTAATGAAGCGAAAAAGTTATACCAAAAAGAATTCATAAAATGGTTTAAACTCACTGCCGAAATTAATCCATTACTTAAATGGTTTAGACAAGTAGAGCTAGATATCCCAACACTTTATGTGATGGGAGAAGAAGATTATATGTTTTTGCCTTCCGTTAGGTTGGTGGTCGAGAAACACTATAAATCGTCAAAGTTGTTTGTGATTGAGCGATGTGGTCACGTAGTCAATGTGGAGCAGCCAGCGATTTTTAATGCTGAAGTCTTGTTTTTTATGAGATATATTAAATAAAAAAATGTCTCACAATTCGTGAGACATTCTTTAACATAACCAAAACCAAAATAATAAATAACCAGTTTATTACATTACAAAGATCTCACACTTTTTGATTTTATGCTGTTAATGATATGTTATTACTTTGTTGTATATAAGTTAACTTTTCAAGAAAGTAAAGGTGTTTGTCTCAAAATCTTGCACTAATTTATTTATAAAATTATATAATTCTAAATAATGAGATTATTTTTATTGCTTAAGGAATTTTAGTTAATTACAACAAAAAAAAAGTCCCGCAATTTGCGGGACAACTTTTTAACTAACCAAAACCAAAATAATAAATAACCAGTTTATTATTTTACAAAGGTCAGACTATTTTAAACTTCTAGCTGTTAATGATATGTTATTATTTTGTTGTAGTTCCGTTAACTTTTAGTAAAACACGATAGTTTTATTGTCATAGACCATTGTTTTTCGTTCGGAGTGGAGTTTTATGGCTCTTGCCAAAACTATACGCTCTAAATCCCGCCCTTTCATAATAAAATCATCAATAGAGTTTATGTGTGAAACCCGAGTAATATCTTGCTCAATAATTGGTCCTTCATCCAATTGTTCTGTAACATAATGACTCGTTGCTCCGATAATTTTCACCCCTCTTTTGAAGGCTGAATGATAGGGTTTTGCACCCGGAAAAGCAGGTAAAAACGAGTGATGAATGTTGATGATTTTATTTTTGTAAAGTGAAATCAAATTGGGAGTGATAATTTGCATATAACGTGCCAGAACAATAAAATCTACATCGTGTTTTTGTAGTAATTCTATCTGCTGTTTTTCGCCTTCTTCCTTTATGTCTTTAGTAAACGGGATATAAAAAAATGGAATATCAAAACGGTTGGCAATTGCACGTAAGTCCTCGTGATTGCTCACAATTAGAGGAATTTCGACATTAAATTCTCCAGAACTGTAACGTCCCAAAACATCAAACAAACAATGGTCGTATTTCGAGATAAACAAGGCCATTTTTAGCTTTTTTTCTTTAGGATGAATCTCCCAAGCCATTTTAAAATCTGCCGCTATGGATTGCTCGAAAACATTTTTTATGGCCGTCAGATTACTGTTTGGATTGGTAAGTTCACATTCTAAGCGCATAAAAAATACATTCTGTTCAAAATCTACGTGTTGGTCAATATAAATAATATTTCCTTCTACTTGTACTATAAAATCGGTCACTGCAGCGATAATTCCTTTTTGGTCTTCGCAATGAATTAGAATAATAATTTTTTGCATGTTATCTATAATTTTCCAGCATTAAAATTGTGCTGGTGTTGGTTTATAATTTGTAAACATTTGAATTCATATCATTTATTTATTGTCCTGCATTGCAAAAACCTGTTTTAATAAAACGGAAGTTCTAGAATTCAAATTGGTTCTAATGTTTTTTTCTTCGACCGCAATCATTTTAAATACGCCCAACATCGCCTGATTGGTTACATAATCAGTTAAATCGGGATTTACTTTTTGCACTAACGGAATAATATTGTATTTGGTGATGATATTCGTCCAAACCTTATCCGCACCCACTTTTGTAAACGAATTTTTTATTACAGGATTGAATTTTCCGTATAAAGCGGTCGAAGTACTATTTTGTAAATACATCGTTGCCGAATTGTCATTTCCCATCAAAATAGTTTTGGCATCATAAAAAGACATATTGACCACCGCATCGACAAATATTGGAGTTGCTTCTTTTACCGCATCTTCGGCGGCACGATTGATAACTTTTAATCCTTCATCTGCCAAAGAGCTTAGCCCCATTTTTATTATACTGGCATCTACTTTTTTCAATTCGTCCGGAAGTAAAATTTTAACAGCTTCATTTCTGTAAAAACCATCTACTGAGGTTAATTTTATAACTTGTTTCGAAATACCATTATTCAACGCTTCTTTCAATCCACCTGAAATATCTACGCCTAAGCCTTGTGTTTGCGGAAATTGATTCATAACCTGTTGCATTTCTGCACAACTAGAAAGGGAAAACGCCAAAACTAACATCATTACTTTTTTCATTCTAATTTTTTTGCTAGTTAGCCCCGTATTGTATTCAAGACACTCGGGTCAAAAATACTACTTTCAATAACAATACCATAATTTTATGTTTTAAACCTATATTTTATCTAATTTCAAATAGCCGATATGCAAGGTATCTTCTTCGAAAAAGCTAGTTACTTTAGTTATGTTTAAAGAATATTTTTCTTTATATTGTTCAGACAAAATATCGGCGACATTATAAATATCATCCACGTCAATTCCGTATTTGTCGTCAATGTGTGAGGTGGCGCCTTTGAAACCGCAGTGTTTGTAGAACGCAGTTGCTTTTGCGTTTTTGGATGCAATGCTTATATTTTCGGCAATCGTAAGCATTTTGTAATGGTACTCTTCGAATTCGTTTTCTTTATAACCACCAAGATTGATAAAAAATAAATTGTCTGAAACAGAATTTTCAATTGCTTTTTTTGCTATAATTTCAATGGAAAAATTATCGACCATCGTCACTTCGCGCCAAGTATCAATGTGAATTTTTCCTTTGGCTTCAGGCCAAAAAGCTTTCATTTGTGGAATCAAATCTTTTAAGTTTTTGCCAATTCCAAAAAAAATATCATGTTGTTCTGTGAATCGTCCTGCGGGTCTACAACCCA
>CAMBHH010000204.1 GCA_945866505.1 Flavobacterium psychrophilum | reverse complement strand
GTTATTTTTCCATAATAAGCTATTGACATTCCAAAGATTGCAGCGCCTTCCATTTGTGATTTTATAGTGTCTCTGTTTACTGCAGTTCCACAATCGATAACGGTATAGACATTGTGCACTTTTACTTTATCCTCAACCATTGAAACCTCAACTATGGAGGCTACATAGGAATAAAAACTGTATTGAACGGCAACTCCATAAGCATGTCCTTTGGGTAAAGGTTTGTCCCAATTGGCATTTTTGGCAACCTTTTTTAATACGTATTTAAGGCGAGCTGTGTTGTATTTTATAGGATCTTTGGTGTCTTCGATTCGGTCTTCACCAATTAATTTTAGTCTAAATTCGATTGGGTCTTGTTGGGCAGCATGAGCCAATTCATCGACAAAAACATTGATAGAAAAACCGTGTAATATATTGATTACAGATCGCATCCAACCTATTCGAACCAATGCCGGAGCTTGACCTGATTCCGTTTTGAAATTTTTAATATCAAAAGGAACATCCGAAGCGGTGGAAGCTTCCCATCCTGCTGGATAATCTGTTCCCGGCTCAAATGTTGATGCAATTGACGGAAAAGCCGATCGATGCAGCCAACCTGTCACATTCCCCTGAGAATCGAGTGAAGCTTTGAGATATTGAGCGCTCACTGTATGGTAATAGCCGTGTTGAATATCATCTTCTCGTGACCAAATCACTTGAACAGGTGCGTTGATAGCTTTTGAAACCATAACGGCTTCGACAATATAATCGGGTTTTGATTTTCGACCAAATCCTCCTCCTAAAAAAGTAACGTTTATGGTGACTTTATCTATTGTTGTGCCCAAATAAGTAAAAACTTCTTCTCTTGCAGTTTGCGGAGATTGAGTTGGTGCCCAAACTTCGCAAGTATCACCTTGCACCCAAGCAACAGCATTTGGAACTTCCATAGGAGTGTGTGCTAAATGAGGCAATTGAAAAGTGCTTTCTAATACTTTTGTAGCTTCACTAAAAGCTTTGTTGACATCACCAATTTCCTTTTCAACTTTACCCGATTTATGGACTCTTTCGGTAATTTCATTCATGTATTTTACGGAGTCATAACTTTCGTTTTTGCCGTAATTCCATTGAATTTCAAGTGCCTCTTTGCCTTTGAAAGCAGCCCAAGTATTCGACGCAATAACTGCAATACCTCCTAAGGCTCCGAAAGGTCTTTCTATTCGCGGAATTTCAATTACATCTACAACCCCTTGAATTTTCATTGCAGCTGTTTTGTTAAATGACTTAACGGTGCCAAAAGTAACAGGGCATCTTGCAATGGCAACAAATTTCATATTGGGTAAGCGTTTGTCTAAACCAAAAACAGCACTTCCATTTGAAAAATCCTTGACATCAATACCTTTCAGCGTTTTGCCAATATATTTAAAGTTTTTGGGGTCTTTTAAAATAATATTTGTTGGAACAGGAAGCGTTTGTACCAAATCTACAAGTTCACCAAATCCCATAGTTTTGCCGCTGGAATGAATGATAAAATGATTTTGAGCTGTACATTCGCTTTCAGGAACTTGCCATTTTTTTGCGGCAGCAGAAATAAGCATCATTCGAGCCATTGCTCCCATTTTTCGCATCGTTTCATAAAAATCGGTGACGCTTCTAGATCCATCCGTGTTTTGATCGCCATATTTTGCGTCTCCAACAGCTTGTTTTACGGTAATTCTATTCCAATCTGCCTCCATTTCATCAGCTACCACAGAAGTTAAAGATGTTCTAACTCCATTTCCCATCTCTGAACGTGACGCAATAAGAATTAAACTTCCATCTGAGTTTAATTGCACAAAAAGATTGGGAATAAATTCTCTTACCGCTTGATTCCCAATTTCATTTGCAAATAAGGTATAGTTTGAAGCAAGAATCAATCCACCCGATGCCAGTCCGATACTTTTTATAAAATTTCTACGACTTATGTTTTGTATTTCACTCATCTTTTATTTCACTTTTTTATGTTCAACGGCATATTGTATCGCTTCTTTTATTCGTTGATAGGTTCCGCAACGGCAAATATTTCCACTCATAGCATCGTCTATATCCGTATCTGTGGGCTTTTCATTAGAATTGAGTAAATAGGTAGCCGCTATTAATTGTCCCGGTTGACAATATCCACACTGGGGGACATTCAATTCTGCCCAAGCCTTTTGAAGCAATTGCAAATTTTCTGAAGTTCCTTCAATAGTTGTTATTTCAGCCCCAACTACTGACGCAACAGGTGTCAAACACGAAAAAGTTGCCACATTGTCAACTAGTACTTTACAAGCTCCACAAGAACCTATTCCACAGCCATACTTAGTTCCGGTAAGTCCGATACTATCACGAATAGCCCACAATAAAGGCATTTCAGGATCTACCTCAATAGTGTATTTTTTCTTGTTGATAATTAGTGTAATCATAGTTGCTTTTTTGAAGTTTAAAGAATATGCAATTTAATTATTTTTAAGATACTAATAGATAACAGCTTATATAGTTTAAAATTATTTTTTTCTACCGAAAAGATTCCACAATCCCCTTCACCAATCCATTAAAATCAAACTTGGCATCTTCTGTCAAACCCATTCGCACAATAACCAAGTCCTGTGACGGAATGATAAACACTTTTTGTCCCTGAAAACCATTGGCTGAATACATATCTCGTGGTGCATCTGGATAATGTCCGCCAGCATTGAGCCAAAAATGTGCACCATATTCTCCCTTAGAGCCATTGGTTGGCGTTGCTACATATTTTGCCCAACTTTCATTAAATAATTGCTCCCCGTTCCAATTGCCTTTATGCAAATACAGTAATCCAAATTTTGCCCAATCCCTTGTTGTTGCCCAGCCGTACGAGGAACCTACATAATTTCCCGCCATATCCGTTTCGACCAACATCGAGTTCATACCAATTTTGTCAATCAGTGCCGAATACCAAAAATCTAAATATTCCTGATGCGTTTTGAATTGTTTTCGCAAAATTCCTGATAATAAATTAGACGTTCCTGAGGAATAATTCCAATGGGTGTTGTGTTTGAATTGTGCTGGTTTTATTAACTGCGATTGGGTCATATCTTCGGCTTGGAACAGCATTTGAGTAGCATCACAAATTTTATCATATTTCTCTTCCCATTCTAAGCCAGAGTTCATATGAAGCAAATCATTTATGGTGATTTTTGCCCGTACATCTTTTGCCCATTCAGCTATTGGAGCGGGTTTGTTAATATCTATTTTTCCTTGTTTTTGCAAAATTCCGAACATCGTGGCAGTAATACTTTTAGTCATTGACCAACCCAAAATTTTAGAATTTTTGTCAATTCCTGGAGCGTATTTCTCGGCAATGATTTTGTCTTTATAAATCACAATAACTGAGCGCGTTCTTTTGCTTATTTTTCCTTTTTCATCAAATGCATTGGCAACAGCCTCATTCAATTTTGTATAATCGATAGTAGCAAAAACGGTGTCCTTCGGTTCATTCTTGCCATAAGGAAAAGGTAAATTATTGTTGAGTTTTGTTCTATTAGGAACTTCATAGGGTTTTGAAGCATCAAAATCATCATTGATTAATGTCGCTCCCAAACCTTCGCGGTAAATGGCTTTTCGCTCTTTCAAACCATAAACAGAAGCAGTGGCAAATTTTCCATTTTCGTCAATTTTGTTTTTGGCCAAGGTTATCAGTTCAATATCATTGTCTCCCTTTTCGATTATTTCCTGCGAACGATGGTCTATAAAATGTCCCGAAGCCATACTTTTAGCCGAAAATCCAGAAATTAAATCCAGTTTGGGATAAGTCGTATAGCCAAAATAAACTAAAAACACTAAAAGTGCTAGACCAAGAATTTTAAATATTTTTTTCATTTGAATACAATTTTAAAGCAATTTAGCAAAAATCAGTATAGATAAAACATATTGACAATAAATTTAAACAGTTAAAATTTGTGTAATCAGTAGCCCTTTACAAAACAAGAATCACTACTTTTGTATTTAGAATTTTTCTAAATAAGACAATGTTAGATATAAATAAAGTTAGAGCCGATTTTCCAATACTTTCCAGAACAGTCAATGGAAAACCATTAGTCTATTTTGACAACGGAGCCACTTCGCAAAAGCCACAAATCGTGATTGATGCGATTGCCAAATATTATCAGGAAATCAACGCCAATATTCATCGTGGCGTGCACACTTTGAGCCAATTGGCCACCGATGCTTACGAAATTTCGCGTGGTAAAATCCAAAATCATATTAATGCAAAATTCGCCCACGAAGTAATTTTTACTTCGGGAACAACTCATAGTATTAATGCTGTTGCCAATGGATTTGCTTCGATACTAAAATCAGGTGATGAAGTTTTGGTTTCGGCAATGGAACATCATAGCAATATTGTGCCTTGGCAAATGTTATGCGAGAAAACGGGAGCTGTTTTGAAAGTGATTCCAATGAATGAAAACGGCGAATTGATTATGGCAGAATACGATAAATTAGTGTCGGATAAAACCAAAATCGTAACCGTAAATCATATTTCAAACGCTTTGGGAACTGTGAATCCCATTCAATATATGATTGACAAAGCCCACGAATTTGGAGCAGCGATTTTGATAGACGGAGCTCAAGCCGTTCCGCATTTGAAACCCGATGTTCAGGCTTTGGATTGTGATTTCTATGTTTTTTCTGGACATAAAATGTGTGGGCCTACAGGCGTTGGAATTTTATACGGAAAAGAAGAATGGTTGAATAAATTACCGCCTTATCAAGGTGGTGGCGAAATGATTAAGGAAGTATCTTTCGAGAAAACCACTTATGCCGATTTGCCACACAAATTTGAAGCAGGAACACCAGATATTGCTGGTGGAATTGTTCTGGGAACCGCTATAGATTATATGAATTCTGTTGGTTTTGAAAACATTCAACAACAGGAATTAGAATTGTTAGACTATGCTACAAAACGATTATTGGAAATCGAAGGTTTGAAAATTTTTGGCACAGCTAAGGAAAAAACTTCGGTCGTTTCGTTTAATATTGAAGGCATTCATCCGTATGATGTTGGAACCATAATTGACAAATTGGGAATAGCCGTTCGAACAGGACATCATTGCGCCCAACCTGTTATGGATTTTTTCAAGATTCCAGGAACGATTCGTGCTTCTTTTTCGTTTTATAATACCAAAGAAGAAATTGACAGTATGATTGAAGCCGTGAAAAAAGCAAAACTAATGTTATCTTAAAAATAAATACAATGAAATGGGCATAATCGCTAAATTGGTCGCAAGTACCTCAGAAGATATGCGACCCGAGCCAAGCGAACAGGCGAATCAATTACATTTCACCGATAAAAAACAATAAAAATCTACAAATGAAACTATTCACAATGATCTTATTGAGTGTTTTCCTTAGCAAAAGCTGCGAAGGTCAAACCAAAAACGACTTGAAAATGGCTGTTTTGGAATATACAGCGAACACGAGAGGTTTTTATCAAAAGATTACGATTCAAAACCAAATGGTTTCTGTTTCGAAAGATAGAAGTGGTAACGAAAAACCAATTGAAACAAAGATTTCGGAATCAGATTGGAAGGAATTGATAGGTTATTTTGAAACAATTGAATTGGATAGTTTGACGACTTTAAAAGCACCAACCCAGAAACGTTTTCACGATGGAGCGGCCATTGCCAATTTGAAAATTACATATAAAGAAAAAGTCTATCAAACGGAGGCTTT
>CAMBHH010000203.1 GCA_945866505.1 Flavobacterium psychrophilum | reverse complement strand
TACCGCTTAAAACATATTCTTTAAGTTTACTTCGCCAATTGTATCTTCCAGTCAAAATCCCGTAGCGTGTTGGAGAACATACTGATGAAGATGTGTGTGCATCGGTAAATTTCATTCCTTCAGCAGCTAATTTATCGATGTTAGGCGTTTTGATTTTGCCTTCTTTGTTAAATGCACCAACATCTCCATATCCTAAATCGTCTGTTAAGATGTAAATAATATTGGGCTTTGATTGTGCCGTGAGGCTAGAAAAAAAACCACACAATAAAACAATAAGAAAAGATTTTAGAATAGGTTTTTTCACGATTTACTTGATTATTTTCCGAATTCCTCGGGTTGATTCTTTCGATACAGAAAAATGACTTATAGAAGGTTTCCCATCCGATTTTAGTATTCTTAATTTTATTTTTTCTGCCTTAATTTCAGTTGGTAATTTTATTATTTTGGCTGCTCCGATTAAATCACCAATATAAAAAGTATCCCAGACACCATTAGAAAAAGACAGCAATTCATATTCTTTGATTTTAAAAGTTCTGATTTTAGAAAAATTATCACCCAAATCCTTCAATACCGCATTTTCAAATAAAACGATTCTATCAAATGTGACTTTCTCTTCGAATGTAATTTCTAAATCGGCTACAGAATCGTTGGCTGTCCAGAAGGTTTCTAAACTGTAGTCATTCGCTTTATTAGCTTCAAAATTCTTCACTTCGCTAGTTGCAACTATCTTCTTTTTGAAAGTCAAGTTGATAGATCCTGATGGGAGTTTTCCTTTCCCGCCTCGTATTCCAAGTCTTTCGGCTAGTTCCAAAATTCTATTTTTTTCGTGAGTTCTAATGCTACCCGATTGATCTGGTGAAACATTGACGATCATTATATTGTTATTGGCCGTACCCCAATAAAAAAGTTCTTCTAATTCATCAACGGGTCGTGCTGCCAGCACTTTTTTCTTTTGAAACCAATTCCATCGATCCGAGAGACAAATCGTGTGTTCGAAAGGGAGATAGTATAAGGTTTTGTCGAATTCATAATATTTAGGATCGTCCCATCGGGCTAAATTCGGGTCTTTGATTCTGAAATCAATAGGAAAATACCGCATCGGATCGCCATACTTAAAATCTATAGGCTCGCTTTTTTTATTACGATTCTCGGGTTTTCCAATAGAATGATTTACGGTCAAAAGACAATTGGGTTGCATTGCTTTTACATATTTGTAAACCGCTGGAATATCCCAATCGGTTTCTTTTTTCTCCCAAGCAGCATCAAACCAAAGCTCACAGACATCACCATAATTCGTCATCAATTCTGTTAATTGATTTTTCATATACAAATTATATTTTTCATTATCCCTAAATGTGGGTTCATGAGTGTCCCACAACGAATAATAAAGTCCTAACTCTAAGCCGTATTTTTTACAGGCTTTAGCAACTTCGGCAACTACATCTGTTTTTTCAGGGGATGAGGCTACATCATAATCCGTGTATTTACTATCCCAAAGACAAAACCCGTCTACGTGTTTTGTAACTAATATCACATATCGAAATCCCGCATCTTTGGCAGTTTTCACCCATTGATTACAATCTAAATTCGTGGGATTATAGGATGATACTGGTAATTTCCCCTTAGACCATTCTGTTTCGTTGAAAGTGTTAATACCAAAATGAATAAACATTCCGTAACCCCTTTCGATTTGATCTATTTGTATACGAGAAACTTCTTTAACTGGCATTTGCGAATAAATGAACAAGCTATTGGCCAATATAAATAGTGTTACTCTTATTTTCATTATTCCAATTGTTTTTGAGATTGCACTTGAATTACAACTACGCTATAAATTTTAATTTCTATTTTTTAAGTTTTCGAATTCCTCGAGTTGATTCTTTCGATACAGAAAAATGACAAATTGATGGATTTCCATCTGATTTTAGGATTCTTAATTTTATTTTTTCTGCTGTAATTTCATTGGGAAGTTTGATTATTTTGGCTGCTCCGATCAAATCTCCTGTATAAAATGTATCCCAAACACCGTTGGAAAAAGATAGCAATTCATACTCTTTGATTTTGAAAGTTCTGATTTTGGAAAAATTATCTCCCAAGTCTTTCAACACCGCATTTTCAAATAAAACAATGCGATCAAATGTCGCTTTATTGTCGAAAGAAATTTCTAAATCGGCTACCGAATCCTTGGCTGTCCAATAGGTTTCTAGACTGTAATCATTAGCTTTTTCGGCTTCAAAATTTGGCACTTCGCTGCTGGCGATTATTTTTTCTTTGAATGTTAAATTTACCGGTCCTGAAGGAAGTTTCTTTTTTCCACCACGAATTCCCAATCTATCCGCTAGCTCAAAAATTCTATTTTTTTCGTTGGTTCTGATTTGCCCAGTAGGATCTGGTGGAACATTAATTATCATTATATTATTATTGGCTGTGCCCCAATACACCAATTCCTCTAACTCATCAATAGGTCTTGCGGCCAATACTTTTTTCTTTTGAAACCAATTCCATCGATCCGAGAGGCAAATGGTGTGCTCGAAAGGTAAATAATACAACGTATTGTCATATGTGTAATATTTTGGGTCATCCCATCTTGCAAAATTGGGGTCTTTGATTCTGAAATCAATAGGAAAATATCGAATCGGATCGGCATATTGATAATTCATAGGATCAATTATCGATTTCTTAGCTCCTCCTTTTGGATAACCTATAGAATGATTAATTGTAATCAAACAATTGGGTTGTTTTGCCTTAACAGAATCATAAATTTCTTTTATATGCCAAGCACTTTCCTTTTTATCCCAACCTCCATCAAACCATAATTCGCAAATATCTCCATAATTTGACATTAATTCGCCAAGTTGGTTTTTCATATAGTCTTTATATGCCAGTTCATCTTTGTACGAGGGTTCATGTCTATCCCATAAAGAATAATAAAGTCCTAATTTAATGCCGTATTTCTTGCAAGCTTTGGATACTTCTGCAACGATATCTGTTTTTACAGGTGCCGAAGCTACATCATATTCAGTGTATTTACTATCCCAAAGGCAAAAACCGTCGTGGTGTTTGGTAATTAAAATCACATAACGAAAACCTGCTTCCTTGGCTACTTTTATCCATTGGTCACAGTCCAAATTGGTGGGATTAAAAGAAGATGCTGGCAGTTTACCGTTTGACCATTCAATTTCATTAAAGGTATTTACACCAAAGTGTATAAACATACCATAACCACGTTCAATTTGATTAATTTGCAGTGCATTCAGTTCATTCACTTGCCCTTGCGAAAATAGATTTAAACTGAATGTAAGGATTAGTAGTAGGAAGGCTTTTTTCATTACGGCTAACGTATTTATTTTGATTAAGAACATTATTTTTAAAAAACTGAATTATTAATATAGACAACGAGAATGTTAAAATTAATTTACAACACATTGAATTTATAGCAGTACGAATTTCAAACCGTAACTACTTTATAATGAATTTGAAACTATGTTTATTATTGATTCTTAAAAAGTAAATACCAGGCGCTAAAGCGGAAACCTGCACCTGATTGCTATCAAAGGGAATGTTAATTTTAGTGCCGAGAATGTTATAAACTGCAACGGATTCAATTTCGGTATCGCCCACAATATTTAAGACTCCATCAACAATTGGATTTGGAAAAATACTAAAAGGTTGTTGATCATATTGTTTAATATTTAGGTTTGTTGCAAGTATTCCATAAACTTCTAATTCAAACATTCTTAACAAGGTTGTACTATTGTGTGCGGTTATAAACAGTCTAACTTTTGTAGTAGTAACAGGATTTATCGTTTTATAGGTAGTTAGCGGCGATTGTGGATTTCCAGTTACGGTCAAGGCATTACTCCAACCTCCAGCTCCCGAGTTTAATGTAGCATCCCACACTTGAAAATTAAAATCTTTTGATGTACTTGAAGTTTCAAAAATTCGAAAACTATCTATTGTATAACTTCCTTGTAAATCTACTTCGATCCAAGCGGGTAGTGGGCTCAAATTAGCGCTTGCTGTATTACCGATATTGACACTCCAAAGCGAGGTACTCAATGTTGTATTACCATCAACGGCCAGTGCTGGCAAGGAAGAAGACGAAAAAGACGAATTTGCTGTTGCAGGTTTGTTCAAAGCAATATTTGGATATTGTAATAAATTCAAATTGTTGTCTGCATTTGTAGTAGCTTCAGGAATTGATGGAGATGAAACTTGATTTTTATAGGCTGTCCCCACTGAGGTTAAAATAGGCGTTGACGCTGGAGGTCTTGTGGTATAAAATTCCCCTGGACCTACTAAATTCGCATTATCGGTATCGATTTCGGGAGTTGGGTTGGGTTGAAACCAGTTGTAGCGTTCTACATAGGACAGCGTTTCAAGGTATGGCAAAGCCAATTCCATAAAACCTTGTTGTATGGCCGTTGAACGGTATGGATTAGCATTGAATTCTGTAATCCAGATTGGCAAACCATACAACTTACGAACATTGGTAAGATAAGCTTTGAATCTATTAAAAACCTGAAGTGCTGTGGGATTTGGGTTTGATTTAGGATTGCTTCCCCAGTCATACCAATGCACCCCTATAACATCAATTCTAATATCCTGAGCAGTTGCTTTAGTATGAAACTCCTTTAACCAACCCGTTGCTGCTCCTTCTGTACAACTTGGCGAAACAAGGCGCATTCCGGTTTTCATTAAGTTTTTATACAATCGAACAGCTTCATCTGTAACACATAATTTTGGGTCTCCGTACTGACCCGATTGATCAAAACAATTATCGGCTTCGTTAAAAGCCATAACGTGTGTGCTGTTGTATTTCCCAACGTAAAGCGCGATATCTGCGTCGTCATCGGCTTGGGCTCCAAAGGCTGCCATCGGCGCTTGCTCGATATCAATAGTAGAACTATCACCATTTCCCCAATTGTATCTCCAAGTAGTATTCAAGTCAGTTCCGGTGCCTGTCCTTCCTTTTTTTGTTACCCAGTTCCAAGGCAACACACGTATAAACGAAATTGAGTTTTGTAAAAGTTTAGGAAAGGCATTAATTACTAAATCACTTTCAGAAGCAATATAGTTTTTACTGCTACTTGTACCGTCGGTTTTGTCCGCAAATGTGACCATAAATCCTTTTTTTAAAATAAAGGATTCTATTTTATTGTTCAATGAATTTGCAATTGCATCAGCGCTATGGATTGCATTGACTGTAATTGGCGCTGCACTTCCTTGTAAATTTTCGCCATCATATACCGTTAGAGGGGTAGTGGTGGCTACATTAGGGCGAATCACACAGCCTTTGAGGTAATAATTATCCAAGCGTAAATTGGCTTTATAAACTGCATTAGCGCCGTTTACTTTTATTTGTCCCACATTGGTAATAGAAACCAATCTTGCTGAGGAATTAGTCGTTTTTATCCAAGATAGTCCGGACGTAAAATTGATTTGTATTCTAGGAGTGGTAGATTTAAAAGGGGTCGTGGCAGTCAATTCTATGTAAGCGCCCTCATTAATATTTAAACTTCCACCGGCTGCTGATATAGATTGAGCGGTAAGATTTGCCTTATTGATACTAAGGCTTCCTGTACCTAAATTAATTTCCCCCGTGGCATTAATTACAAGATTTACATTGTTGATTTCCATAGGCAAATTGATGGCTAGACCTGGGTCTATTGTGCCACTAACAGGAGCGCTATTTGTAGTAGAAATTTTCCAATTGCCTTCGTCAAAAAAATCTTTGTTTG
>CAMBHH010000202.1 GCA_945866505.1 Flavobacterium psychrophilum | reverse complement strand
GCTTTTATTTCTGGACTCGCATCTTGCGGACAAGTAGGTAAACCAACCAATTTCATCACGTGAAAATCAGGAATATCATCGCCCATATAGAGCACTTGTTCGGGTTTGATGTCGTAGAGTTCAATATATTCTTTATAAGTTTCGACTTTGTCTGGTGAGCCAAGGTGAATGTCGGTAATGCCTAAATTCCTCAATCTGATCCGAACACCTTCATTGCTTCCTCCTGAAATCACACACACATTATAACCGCTTTCAACTGCTGCTTTTAAGGCATAGCCATCGCGAATATTCATTGTTCTTAGCATATCGCCTTCATTGGTTACAAAAACAGAACCATCAGTAAGAACACCATCGATGTCAAAAATGAAGGTGGAAATATCGTTCATTACTTGTTTATAACTATTTGCCATTATTTTGTATAGATTGGGTTAGTATTTTATAAATTGAAGCTTGATTTTTAGTCGATAATAAATTCAAATGAGCTTCAATAGTTTTAGTGTCATTACGTTTTGCAGGACCAGTTTGTGCTTCGCTAGGCGTAAGTGACATCACCTTATTTGCCGTTTCCAAAATTAAGGGTTTTAAAATTTCAAAAGGCACATTATTTTCAACACAAATTTCATTACCAATTTGGTACAAATGATTCACAAAATTATTGACAAAAACTGCTGAAACGTGCAATACTTGTCGTTGCTGTGAATTGATTTTGAAAACAGCCTTGGAAATAGAATCAGCCACGTTTTTCAATAATTCAAAATCAGTTTCATTTTCACTTTCTAAACAAATGGGAATTTCACAAAAATCAACCGCTTTGTCTTTAGTAAAAGTTTGGAGCGGATAAAAAATTCCTTTTCTGTTTTTAGCATTCAAAGAATTTATAGTAACACCTCCTGAAGTATGAACAACCAAACGATTTTCGAACCGAAGTTGCGAGGAAACTGCAGCAATCGCATCATCTGAAACGGCTATGATGTATAAGTCAGCTTCAAGTAAATCATCGAAATTGTTTATAATTTTATCTGAATCGAGTGTGGGAATTGGATTTTCTCTTTGCCTTGCAAACACTTGAATTACCTGCACTTTTTTGCTTTTGGCGAAAGCCTCAATCAAATGATGAGCCACATTTCCAGAACCTAAAATCACTACTTTAATCATTTAACAAAACTAATAAAAAAAAAGAAATGGCGAAACAATAGAGGTGAATTGATTTTTAAATAAAAAGCTGTCAATTATAATTTTTTGTAAGTAGCACGGCCTTAAATTTGGATTAAATTAACAAATGCTCAAAGGTACTATTCAACTATTTTATTTACTTTTGACAGGATTTTTAAAAAACGTAAATTCTTACAGATGATTAATAAAATTCTTTCCGTTTTGTTTTCTACGAGATTAATGGCAATGCTTTTTCTGAGCTTTGCAGTTTCAATGGGAGCAGGAACTTTTATAGAAAGCAAATACAATACCGACACGGCCCGAATTTGGGTTTATAATGCTTGGTGGTTTGAAGGAATGATGTTGGTTTTTATGATTAATTTCATCGGAAACATCAAGCGATACAATTTATTAAGAAAAGAAAAATGGGCTACTCTCATGCTACATTTGTCTTTTGTTTTCATCATAGCTGGGGCTTTTATTACTCGTTATATCAGTTACGAAGGAATGATGCCTATTCGTGAAGGCGCTACAGAAAATGTTTTTTATTCCGATAAAATGTATCTCACTTTTTTTGTAGATGGTGATTATCAAGGCGAAATGAAACGCAGGGTTTTCGAAAAACCATTATTGCTATCACCGGTTACTAACAATAATTTTTCTATTTCTAACCAATTTGCCGAAACCCAATTTGAAGTGAAATACGAAAACTTTCAAATGGGTGCCAAAGAAGTCATCATACCCAATCCAAAAGGCAGTTTACTTTTAAAAATGGTAGAAGCTGGCGAAAACGGTCGTGAGGAACATTTTTTGAAAGAAGGCGAAGTTCAAAACATTCACAATACGCTTTTTGCCTTGAATAAATTTACCGAAGGTGCCATAAATATTACCATAAACGATAGTTATTCTACTATTCAAACGCCTTTTGAAGGTGAGTTTATGCGAATGGCCGACAAATTAAAAGGCAAAGTTGCTAAAGATGTTGAGCAACCTTTGATGATGCGTTCTTTATACTCCATTGGCAATATGAGAATTGTTTTTCCTGACCCAGCCAGCAAAGGAATTATTGGGTATGATGCGACAAATGATTACAAAGCCAAAGAACGCAGCGATGCTTTAACGCTGAAATTAACTGCTGAAGGTCAAACCAAAACGGTTACCTTGCTCGGAGGCAAAGGATTAGTTGGTGAATCTCAAACTGTAAAAATCGGAAAACTAGACTACACTTTTTTCTACGGAACTAAAGTCCATACTTTACCTTTTAGTATTAAATTGAACGATTTTATCGCACAGAAATACCCAGGAACCGAAAAAAGTTATTCTTCGTTCGAAAGCCAAGTGACAGTTCAAAATAAAAGTGATGTTTTTGATGCTCGAATTTTTATGAACAATATTCTAGATTACGGTGGTTATCGTTTTTTTCAATCTTCTTTCGATCCTGACGAAAAAGGAACTGTTCTATCAGTAAATCACGATTTTTGGGGAACGACCATTACTTATTTTGGGTATTTTATGTTGTATTTTGCAATGATGGCTATTCTTTTTACCAAACATTCTCGTTTTGCTGATATAAAGCGAAAACTAGAAGTAGTAAAAACTAAAAAAGCCAATTTAACATTCTTATTGATACTGTTTTTGAGTTTTGGATCTTTTGCACAAAACCATAATAGTCCTCAGTTTTTGTCCGAAAAACAAATAGATTCTGTTATCGAAAAACGCAAAGTTTCCGAAGAACACGCAGCCAAATTCGGAAGATTAATTGTTCAAGATGCAGGCGGTCGAATGAAACCTATTAACACTTTCGCATCAGAATTATTAAGAAAAGTAAGCCATGAGAATACCTATAAAGGAATGAATTCTGATCAAGTGTTTTTGTCGATGACGCAAGGTGGAAACATTTGGATTCAAGTGCCAATCATTTATATGAAATCCGGAAATGATAGCATTCGTAAAATTATTGGAATCAGTGCTGATAAAAAATACGCATCTTTTATAGACTTTTTTGACAATTCTGGGAATTATAAATTATTACCCTATTTAGATGCTGCCTACAAAACAGCCAATCCGAACCAATTTGAAAAAGATTTTATAGAAACTGATAAAAAAGTAAATTTAATGGAATCTGCTTTGAGCGGTGCTATTTTGAAAATTTTCCCGATACCAGAAGATCGTAATAGCAAATGGGTTTCTTTCCCAGAACTGGCTAATTCTGGTTTCAAAGGAATGGCAGCAACTTACACTCAAAATATTCTGCAATTGTATTTTGGTGCTTTAGAAAAAGCATCTGCCTCTAATAATTATAGTGATGCTGATGGGTTATTAGAAAGTATCAACGGTTTCCAAAAGAAATATGGCAGTAAAGTATTGCCAAGTGACCAGAAAATTACTTCAGAAATCTTGTATAACAAATACGATGTGTTCCAAAAATTGCCGTATTGGTATATGTATGCAGCGATTTTGATGCTTTTATTCACGATCCTAAAAATATTCAAGGAAAGAAAATTTCTTAATTATGCGGTTAATGCAATGCACATTGTTATTGGGTTACTTTTTGCCTTGCATACTTTTGCGCTGATGGCTCGGTGGTATATCTCGGGTCACGCGCCTTGGAGCAATGCTTATGAATCTATTATTTATGTGGCTTGGGCAACGATGTTTTTTGGCTTGGCTTTCGATATAAAATCGAAACTTACAGTAGCGTCCTCAGCTTTTGTCTCAGCAATGATTTTGACTGCTGCGTATATGAATTGGATAGATCCTGAAATTAGCAATTTGCAACCCGTTTTGAATTCGTATTGGTTAATGATTCACGTGGCAATTATTGTGGCGAGTTATGGTCCTTTTGCGTTGGGAATGATTTTGGGAATAGTTTCATTACTACTGATTTTGTTTACCAACGAAAAAAACAAAACCAAAATGGAATTGAATATCAAAGAAATAACATACATCAACGAAATGGCATTGACAATAGGATTGATAATGCTTACCATTGGGAATTTCCTTGGGGGACAATGGGCCAACGAAAGTTGGGGTCGTTATTGGGGTTGGGATCCCAAAGAAACTTGGGCTTTAATAAGTATTATGGTTTATGCTTTTGTGATTCATTCTCGATTTGTTCCTGCTTTACGAGGGAAATGGGTTTTCAATTTGATGAGTATTTTTGCGTTCTTGTCTATTTTGTTTACCTATTTTGGAGTAAATTTCCACTTGGTAGGTTTGCATTCTTATGCTAGTGGCGAAGCAAAATCATTGAGTTGGATTTGGC
The DNA here is from genome assembly GCA_945866505.1 of Flavobacterium psychrophilum. Taxonomy (GTDB): domain Bacteria; phylum Bacteroidota; class Bacteroidia; order Flavobacteriales; family Flavobacteriaceae; genus Flavobacterium; species Flavobacterium psychrophilum_H. The sequence continues at coordinate 1,383 of CAMBHH010000202.1, read as the reverse complement.
AATCCTTGTTGGCAATTTCATTTTTAGGTGCCATTACCTATCCGAAAGCAAGGAAATATTATATGAAGAAAGCGAATAAATAGTATTGTTGTTTACTAAAAAAGCTTCCAATTTACTTAGATTGGAAGCTTTTTAATTGATAACCAATCGTAATCTACACTTTCCCTAAAGTATATAATTGTTCCATTGTAGGTGATTTGCTTCCGCCTGCTGGTTCAAGCGTTATTCCAAAAGCTTCGGCATCACCCGTTTTTTCAACAGCAAATATTTTTTCAGTATTGCTGCTAAAGTCAGACAATAATCCAATGCTGGTTGGGGTCAATTGAGGGGCTAATTTTAGAGACCAAATTTGGTATACCATTCCTTTTGGTGGCTCTGGTAAGCCTGAAGCATCAACATAAACCACTTCGGTTTCTTTGTTCCAATAAATTTTGGCAAACGATTTAGGGGAAATAGCTTGACCTCCTAGGTTGATTACCGTGTTTTTGGTATCACGAATTACGGTCAAAGCGGTTAAGGTCTTTTTATTTTTCACTTTTAAACCGATCAAAGTATCTTGTAGACTCATTTTTTCTTTTTCAACATTTGCCACCTGATTTTGAGTTTCATACAGTTGTGTGTATTGAAAACCAATACCAACCAAAAGAGTTACAGCGGCTGCCCAACCTACATATTGCGACCAATTATTTTTTGGTTTCATTTCAATCACTTTTGAATATTTCAAGTCCAATTTGGCTTTGATTTTTTCAAACTTATCGGCAGATAAAAACGGAGAAAAACTGGTCGATAAATTCACAATTGCTTTTTCAATTGAAATGATTTCATCGTCGATTTCCTTGTGTTCTTTCGCCATTTGGCTCACCTCACTGTTTTCGGTTTCTGAGAGCAAACCATAAACATAGAGTTCTAAAATGCCGCTTTCTATATATTGTTTCGTATCCATTATACTTTTAAATAAGTTCTTAAATCATTGATGCAATTTCTATTTTGTGTTTTGACAGTTCCCAATGGAATAGCAAGTTCATCTGAGGCTTCTTGTTGCGTATAGCCTTGAAAGAACAGCAATTCAATAATTTCAATACACTTGGGTTTTAACTTCTTTACAAATTCAAGAATCCCGATGGTGTCAATTCTATTGGTTAGTTTATTACTGTCGTCCAATAGATGTACGAAATTATCGGCTGATAGGTTTTTTTGACTGTTATTATATCCTTTGGATCTTAATTTATCGATTGCTGTGTTTCGAGCGATGTTCAACATCCAAGTGTACAATCTCCCTTTATTTTCAGCATAACTATCGATGCTTTTCCAGATTTTTACAAATACTTCTTGCAAGGTATCTTCGGCATCCTCTGTTTCTTTTAAAAGATTGGAAATAACCGA
>CAMBHH010000201.1 GCA_945866505.1 Flavobacterium psychrophilum | reverse complement strand
CAAATCACAACTGGCGTTGTTAAATTTAGACAAGATGGGGATTGGGCAAATAATTGGGGAGGCAGCACTTTTCCAAACGGACAAGGAATTTTTGAAGGACAGGATATTCCAACTTTAGCTGGCACCTATGATGTTACTTTTAATAGAATTAACGCTACTTATTCTTTCATAACAAGTACAGGTTTTCCGAGTATAGGTATTTGGGGGCCTGCTGTAAATTCTCAGTTGGGTTTTGGTGGTGCAGATATTGATATGACCACCACAGACGGAATTATCTACACGCTTTCTGGATTTTATTTCACTAGCGGAAATGCCTATTTTAGACAAGATAATGCCTCGAATCTTGTTTGGGGAAGCGTTCCTTTTCCTACGGGGACTGCCGTTTTGGGTGGACCAACAATTACTATAGGAAGTGGTGAATGGTTTGTAACTTTCAATCGATTGACAGGAGAATATAGTTTTGCTTATCCAAGTATTGGTATTTTAGGAACTGCTTTAAACGGATTTGATGCAGTTGATATTGATTTAACTACCACAAATGGATTCGATTATTCAATAAATGGATTGACACTTGCCAATGGAGAAGTGAAGTTTAGAAAAGATAATCTATGGACATCTAATTGGGGGTCTACTGGTTTTCCTGCAGGAATTGGCACTCAAGACGGTGCAAATATTCCAGTAACCGCTGGAACCTATACTATAACATTTGAAAAATCAACCGGAAAGTATTCGTTCATTACTACTTTATCTTCGCAATCCAACTCGTTTTTACCGTTGAAAATTTATCCTAACCCAGCGAATTCTCAAATCAGGTTCTCACAAGAAATCAAAACCTTAGAAGTTTTCGACAGTGCAGGCAAAAAAGTAAAATCGTTCCAAAATCCTAATACCATATATGATGTTTCTAACCTGAAAAAAGGCATTTATATTCTGAAAGGAAAAACAACGGATGGGAAAAGTATTATGGAGAAAATGATAAAAGAATAATTCAAAGTACGAAATACGAGGTACGAAATAGGAAGCGCTACCGTAAAGGTTTCAAGTGAAAATGTGAAACCTTTTTCTTTTTTTAAATTCAAAGTTGAAATCTTGACGAAAGAGTTTTTTAATGAAAAAAGTTCAAAATTTTTCATAAAAAAAGGCGATTCTTTAGGAACCGCCTTTAATGTTTTTTAGTAATTCTTTAATACTTGTAAGCTATACCTTTTCTAATAGATTGAACTGCTCCAAAAGTAGGTCCTGTAGCACCAGACTCATTAATGTCTTTATCGGCAGTCATAAAAATAAATGGACATCCTATTTTCGCTGCTTCCATCTTTAGCTTTTTATCTGCTTTAGAATCGCCCGTGTTACCAGTATGCAAATTTAAAAAAGCTGTCTTGCCTTTGATTTCTCCCACTTTTTTCAATCCTGCTATATAAGATTTGTCTTCAAGAACAACCACTTTTTCCCAGTCATTTTCACCATTTACGACAATTTTTTCAGTAACATCTTGCACTCTGCCGCTTTTGCCATAGACAATTTTTTCTATTGCATATTTGCTAATTGAATTTTCAGCGTCTTCACCATCATATTTAAAAACAACAATATATTCATCTACTCGCATTACTTTTCCAGACACCGTTTCTCCAGAATGTTTTCTGATTACATCAACTTGTGCAAAAAGGGACAATGAAAAAAGCCCAACAATAAACATTAAAATATTTTTTCTCATTTTGTTTCTATTTAGAATTAAGGACAAAAATAAAAAATTTATCAAAAATATGGAGATTTAATATTTAAATTTGCGGTACAATGAACGACATACAAACCCGCGAAGATGTGCACCTAATAATGATTGAATTCTACATGAAATTAGTAGCTGAAAGCAAAATTAGTTATCTTTTTATTGAGGCAACGAAAATAGTTTTGTCTCCAGATTTATTAAAATCGATCAGTTTATTTGGGGTCAAATTCTTTTTGAAATTGGAATATAGAAAAAATATATTTTTATTTAAAATTTAATCTAATGCGAAAACACTCATCATTCCCACAGATTAAGATATTAAATATTTTTTGATTGCAATTAATGATAAATTAGAAACCAAAACCGATTCAATAGTACAAGACTTTACTTATAAAATTGATTTACTTGCAAAGATTGAAAGAATATAGAAAACACCATAAAGATAGCATTGGCAGAATCAATAAAATTTGAATAGTATTGGAAATAATAATAGAAATACTCTAAAATCTGATTCTTATTACTTAGAACCCATAAAAAAATTATGAAAAATAGTATTTGCTTTATCTTAATTATGCTTATTAACTTTCATTCCTATTCGCAAAAAGAGATTATTAAAAACGGACAAAAGATCAACAAGCTCGATAAAAAAAACCAAAAACAAGGAAGTTGGTTCTTTTTTGATAAGTATGGAGATTTGGCATTATCCTGTTATTATCAAAACGATTCATTAGTAAAACCGTTGGTTTTTTTTAATAAAAATGATAGTATTTTTGTTCGATATCCAATGAGAAATAGAGAAGAAATATTTTTATTAAAATATTCAGAAAATTGGTTAATTGGCACTATCATTAATAAAAAATCTGATTCAACAAGTGTTGAAATTCTGGGCACTTACAAAAAAATAGGTAAAGACAAATTTGATATAGTGGAGGATAGTTTGGTAACAAACTCACCAATTATTTTAAAAGAAGCGAAATATTGGTCTAATAAAGAAATTGAGCCTTTATATATGTTTGACATCAAGGAATTTAGCAATTTTCAGTATAAATTGTTTAACGAAATAAATATTGTTTTTAACAAAAGAATGCACATAGAAATCGTGCTAACTGCATCTGGCATTATTGATTCAGTACAATTTCCTGGTTTGAAAAATAATTTATCGCAATATGAAGTTCAAGAATTGTCCTATTATTATTCGCAAATGCAACGATGGCAGCCTTTTTTTTCTAAAAACAAAACTCAGAAACACACAGTAGTTTTTAATTCTGGTTTAAAAATTAATTAGCGATTTGTAATAAATTATTTTTTTGAAAGGCATACAATCCCGTGAAGATTTGCACTTAATAATGAGTGAATTCTATTTGAAATTATTAGCTGACAGCAAAATCAGTTATTTTTTTATTAAAGTAGCAAAAATAGATTTGGCATCACATTTACTAGATTTGGTCGATTTTTGGGAACAAATTCTTTTCGACAGAGGAATTTATAGAAAAAACGTACTCCAAATCCACGCCGATTTAAACCAGCAATCTAAACTTTTGGAGGAACATTTTGCAATTTGGCTCAACTATTTCAACACCACGATTGATGAAAATTTTGCAGGACAAATTGGTGAAAATATGAAAACCAGAGCACTCTCTATTGCAATAGTAATGAAAATGAAAATGTAGCATGATTGTTGTTTTGGTAACAAATCATCAGTATTTTAATGAAAATCAAACTATTAAATAATTATATGCTTGCATAGTATGTTTTATGTGAAAATCTCATTTTTTATCTTTAATTTAGCCTAATATTACATAATGGTTTCCAATGAAAATTAAAATAACAGGAGTAGGGAGTTACATTCCCGAAATAAAAGTTGCCAATATTGACTTTGACAAACACGTATTTTTGAATGAAGATGGCAGTCCCTTTGCCTATCCAAATGAGGTTGTAATCGGGAAATTTAAAAGCATAACAGGAATTGAACAAAGACGTTATGCAGCACCAGAACAATGTTCGTCAGATTTAGCTCTTTTAGCGTCACAAAAAGCAATTGAAAACGCAGGAATTGATCCAGAAACTATAGATTACATTATTTTTGCGCACAATTTCGGTGATGTGAAATCGGGTACTTCTCAATCGGATATAATTCCAAGTTTGGCCACACGGGTCAAGCATAAATTACAAATAAAAAACCCAAGATGTGTTGCATACGACATTCTTTTTGGTTGTCCAGGTTGGATAGAAGGCGTGCTTCAAGCCAATGCCTTCATCCTTTCGGGTATGGCAAAACGCTGTTTGGTTATTGGAGCCGAAACTTTGTCTCGAGTTGTCGATGACCACGACAGAGATTCTATGATTTATTCCGATGGTGCTGGCGCTACAATTATTGAAGCATCGGATAATGAAACAGGAATGTTGGCTTATGAAAGTGCCACTTTTGCTAGTGACGAAGCGGGCTATTTGTTTTTCGGAAAATCATACAATCCCGATTTAGATCCTGATATAAAGTATATCAAAATGTATGGTCGGAAAATCTATGAATTTGCATTAAGCAATGTTCCAATGGCGATGAAAAGTTGTCTAGATAAAAGCGGAATTGCAATCGATGAAGTAAAAAAAATACTCATTCATCAAGCCAATGAAAAAATGGATGAAGCTATCATTCATCGTTTCTACAAATTATACGGCAAATCTGTTCCAAAAGATGTTATGCCAATGAGCATTCACGAACTAGGTAATAGTAGTGTAGCGACCGTGCCTACCTTATTGGATTTATTAATTCGCGGAAAAATAGAAAATCAAGAACTCAACAAAGGAGATGTTTTAATTTTTGCCTCCGTTGGAGCGGGAATGAACATCAATGCGTTTGTTTATAGGTATTAAAAAGTTTGTGGTTTATAGTTTGTGGTTTTATCACGATTACAAACCATAAACTAGAAACTACAAACCATATACATTCAAATAGAATGTGCAACATTGCAAATCGTAAAAACAAAAAAAGGTCTCCATTTTTCTGGCGACCTTTTTTTATGATAGAAATGGTTTAAAAAAATTAATCTTCCTTCAAAACCCAGTGGAACCAAAAAATGTTGGATTTTCAGGACTGAGTTTGCATTTTTTGAGATAGTTTATCACGTAGAAGGTTTAAAAATAAAATAGCCAATACCAATAATCAATTTATTAAAGAGACGCACCGCTATTTCAGACCGATAGTTGCGCATTTTGTTGTACTTTTTGATCATTGGTATTAGAAATTTAAAGTTTATTGTTTTACGATTTTCATTGTTTCGACCGCATTGTTTGTGTCTTGAACACGAACCATATAGGTTCCGTTTGATAAATCGGCAACGCTAACACTTCTAGATTTTCCAGATTTTAACTTTTGTCCCAACAAATTGTATATTTCTACAGATTTGATTTCAGTTTCTGTTTCAATGTTTAAAATGTCTTTTACAGGGTTTGGGTACAACGCAACTTTTAGGTTTTTTGTAGAGAAATCAGATGATGATAAAGTGTTGTTTGAAAATAAACTTGTTACTTCGGCTTGATTCAAGGCATAATTGTAAATTTTTAAATCGTCAATTGCTCCATTAAAATAACTAGTCGCACCTGTTTCGGCCGTTCCTAATTTAAAAATATTTGAATCGTTTACTGTATTAAATGCTTTTGCGCCAAAGCTAAAAAGCACTCCGTTTTTGTAAACTTTAGCGGTTGTACCGTCATAAGTGCATACATAATGTACCCAAGCGTTAATCGTATTTGCATCTGCGGTTTCAAGATTGGCAGCAGCATTTGCAAAATATAGTGTTGTTGTAGGTCTGAGTGCTAAACCGTTTCCATTAGCTGAATTTCCATAATGAAAGACATAGTTTATCTGATTGTTTAAAACATCAATTTTTGCCCATACTGACATTGATCTAGCCGAATTGCCATCGGGCAACCCTGCAATTGTAGCGATTGTACCAGAATTATTGATTTTAATAGCACTATTTGAATTACTATTTCTGTCTGTTGTAAATGAAGTTCCAGCATTTGAAGCAAATGGAGCATTGCCATTGACATTGTTATAAGAATTGTCAAAATTGTATTGTGCAATAAGTTGGGGTGCCGGAACACTTGATGT
>CAMBHH010000200.1 GCA_945866505.1 Flavobacterium psychrophilum | reverse complement strand
CTTTCAAGAATAATTTTGGTTTTTTCATCTGTGGCAACGTTCATATCAAAAACAATTTCGATAGTGTTTATTCTTCTGGGGTCGGCTTGCATAATTTTATTCACAGCAGCTGTAGCACCAGTGAAATCAACATTCAAATCCCTGGCTTTGATTCCCATAACAGTCATCATACAACTTGCCAAAGCATTGGCAACCGTATCTGTTGGCGAGAATGCTTCTCCTTTTCCGTTGTTATCTAATGGCGCATCCGAGATGATTTCGCTTCCGGATTGCAAATGTATCGACGAGGTTCTTAAATCGCCTAAATAAGTTACTTTTGAAGTCATGTTTGGGTTTTGGGTTTTGGGTTTTGGGTTTTTGGGTTGGAATGTAACTGAACACTATAAACTGATTATTGGACACTTTCTCAATTCGCTTCCTTGATAGTTAAATCAGTATCGTAATACAAAATATAAATTCCTTTGTTGGTGTAACCTCCATCCGGTTTTTTATAATACTCAAATTTGTTATCGACTTGCTCCGTAGCTGCAGCATCGGCAGTTTCTTGATAGCTTTTCCCTTGTGACAAACGCAACATGGTATCAAAAGTGACATCAAAACCACGAGTGGCATACGTACTTGGTAAAATTTTGTTTTTCTTTCTGTATTCTTTTTTAAAAATTTGTGCTTCAGCAGAATTATTTTCACGTGCTATAGAGGGATACATTAGTTTTAATTTGGTTAAACTCTCAAAACTAATTTCATCTGTATCTAATGTTTCGTTAGGCTCAAAAATGACCAATTCCACATTATAATTTGCCATAGCACTTATCATAGTTGCCATCGTATTTTTGATCATTCCTGTATTCTCAGATGCTAAAACGACATAATTGATTCTATCTTTTACAAACAAACCTTTCAAATTTGCTACGGACAAGCTTCCGTTTTCTAGCAAAGCAGCAAATTGTACTTCCTTGTAATTTTGTTGCATAAATTGCCGTGCCGATTCTTTTTTCTTATCGACAACGGCAATAACATTTCCTCCTTTGGCAATCATATAATCGAAAACAGCACGTTTCAAAGCATCGGCTGTTGGAATAGTTTGGTACAAGTTCGGAAATGAATTTCCAACATCTTTAGATAAAGGTGAAATCACAGCTACCTTAGTATTACTTATTAATGCGGCTGTTTTTTCGACATTATTTTGATAAAAAGGACCAATTATAGCATCGGCAGATTCCAAATTATTTTGCTGATGGATGGCAGAAATATTGGAACTGTTTTTGGTTTCTTGCGAATCGAAAATGCTTACATCTATTGGAATTCCGATACTTTTAGCAGAATCTATTGCCATTAACGCGCCTGAATAAAAATCTAAAGTCATATTCAAAAACTTGTCCTTTTTCAAACGCGTTGCAGTAGAATTTATCGTGTCTCCTTCGATTTTAGACAAATTAAAAGGCAGCAATAAAACCATTTTTTTTCTGTCATTCGAGTTTTTCGATAATGAGGTGTACACTTTTTTAATTTCAACTTCCTGTGGCATTAAAGTGGATTCTGGAACTTTAATAATCATTCCAACCTCAACGCCATTGGCCAGAGCTGGATTCAAAAGCACCAATTCGTCTTGTGACAATCCCGACATTTTCGACAAACTGTATAAGGTTTCTTTGGGTTTGACCTCATAATTGCTATAGTTGACTTTTGGAATAACTGGTTTTACTGCTTCTTTTTGCGGTTCCGAAATTGCTGCTTTCGGAGCAGTTCCTTTGATGATTAAATTTTGTCCAACGGATAAATTGGGAATAATTTTTGGATTTCTTTTTTCTAGTTCCTCTATAGTGATTCCATATTGTTTGGCAATAGAATATTTGGTTTCTTTAGCAAGTACTTCGTGATAGACAACTTTTTCAGGAATAGGAACAACTGTTTTTGCATCTGAACTTGAAGGGATGATAAGTGTTTGACCGATTTGCAATCCTAATTTTTCTAAATCTGGATTGGCTTTTTTCAAGGCTTCTTCAGAAACGCCGTATTTTTTTTCAATACCAAATAAAGTTTCTTTGGGTTCCACTTTATGAGTGATACCTTTAGAAATGGCTTTGTTGGTATTTCCTTTTTGGGGAATTAGTAAAACGCTATTGGGTTTTAAACCGCTTTGTGCATCGGGGTTTAATTGATATATATCATAGGGTGTGACCTTGTATTTTTGGGCAATTTGGGTAATAGTTTCACCCTTTTCCACCTTGTGTGTCGTGTTTTTTTCTTGAGAAAAACTGTTTAAAGAAAAAACCAAAGTAGCCCAACACACTATTGTAAAATATTTCATCCTTCCTTTTATATAAAAAATTAGTTTTCCAAAGATAGCAAAACGGCATCAAATTTTAATCCAAAATCTGATACCGTTTTTACATAATTTCATAATCGTCTCTAAAATACAATCCGTATTTATTTATTCCCATTCGATAGTTGCAGGTGGTTTTGAGCTGATGTCATACACCACTCTATTTACCCCTTTCACTTTATTGATAATATCGTTAGACACTTTCATCAAGAATTCATAAGGCAAATGCACCCAGTCAGCGGTCATTCCGTCTGTAGATTGTACTGCTCGAAGTGCGACTACTTTTTCGTAAGTTCGCTCATCACCCATTACTCCTACACTGTTTACAGGAAGTAAAATAGCTCCGGCTTGCCAAACTTGATCATACAAGCCCCACGATTTTAATCCATCGATAAAAACTTTATCTACATCTTGCAAAATTTGCACTTTTTCTAGTGTGATATCTCCGAGAATACGAATCGATAATCCTGGTCCTGGAAACGGATGTCTTCCTAACAATTCCGGGTCAATTCCCAGTGTTGCTCCTACTCTGCGCACTTCGTCTTTGAAAAGCATGCGCAAAGGTTCCACCACTTTTAATTTCATATAATCCGGCAAACCGCCCACATTGTGATGTGATTTTATAGTTGCCGATGGCCCTTTTACCGAAACCGATTCGATTACGTCAGGATAAATAGTTCCTTGCGCCAACCATTTTACGTCTTCAATGCGATGCGATTCTACATCAAAAACTTCTATGAATGCATTACCAATGGCTTTTCTTTTCAATTCTGGATCAGAAACTCCAGCCAAGGCATCGTAAAAACGTTGGGAAGCATCTACACCTCTTACGTTCAATCCCATTCCTTCATATTGGTCTAAAACGCTTTGAAATTCATCTTTTCGAAGCAAACCATTATTGACAAAAATACAATAGAGGTTTTTTCCAATCGCCTTATGCAATAATACCGCTGCTACTGTAGAATCGACACCGCCAGAAAGACCAAGAACTACTTTGTCGTCTTGCAATTTTTCTTTCATTTCGGCCACAATTTCTTCAACGAAAGCATTTGGAGTGAAATTTTGAGGAACTTCGGCTATTTTTACCAAGAAATTTTCCAACATTTTGGATCCATCGGTGGAGTGAAAAACCTCGGGATGGTATTGGATGGCATAAGTAGTTTCGCCTTCGATTTTATAAGCAGCAAATTCTACATCGTGGGTGCTTGCTAGCTTTACACCATTCGTTGGTAATGCTTTGATGCTATCGCTATGACTCATCCAAACTTGGCTGTTCTCTGAAACGCCTTCAAAAAAAACTTCGTCTTCTTTAATATAAGTTAAATTAGCTCGTCCGTATTCTCTGGTGTTGGAAGCTGCAACTTCGCCGCCACTAAAATGAGCCAAATATTGCGCTCCGTAACATACGGCAAGCGTTGGTAATTTTCCTCTAATTTGAGATAAATCGGGATGAGGAGCATCTTCTCCGCGTACAGAAAATGGACTTCCGCCAAGAATTACTGCTTTATAAGAGGATAAATCATTGGGGAAATGATTGTAGGGAAAAATTTCGCAAAAAATATTTAATTCGCGAACTCGTCGGGCAATAAGTTGTGTGTATTGCGATCCGAAATCTAAAATAAGTACGTTGTGTTGCATTTTGCAAAAATACTTTTTATAATTGGGAATGAAAAATTGAAATTAGAAAAAAAACAAATTACTCCTTTATCACCAGTAACTTAATTTTTGTTCCCAGTGCCAAATTGTTCCAATATTCATCGGTAATTGTTTTGCCAGCATCATCAGCAGCATGAATTTCGGCAGTATTTCCACCTGAAGTTCCTGTACTTGCAACAACCAGCTCCACTTTATTAATCCCTACTACCAATGGAATTTTAATTTGATCCATTTGAGAATACAAATACAATTGAGAGCGAAACAATTTATCATTTACATAAATAGTAATTAAATCGCCATCGATTTGAATGTAATCTCTATAACTAATAAATAAAAAATGAGATTTGGTTCTAAATTCTCCTAAATCACGATCCTTCCTATCTAAAAAACTATTATCCTCTTTTAGTCCTTCTCGAATCATCGTTGTACTTAAATCTTTCGACATATTGGCTTGATAGACATCGCCTAATTTGTGCTCAAACTTATTTTTCAATGTCATCGAAAAATTATTTTCGGCAGTACCAAAATCAAATAAAGCATTCGGCTTGGGTTTTGTTCCAAAGATATTCGTCGCTGTAAAAACATTTGGCGCAACGATTTTTGGAAAAACTATTTTAGGGAAATCAGAGGAAGCTGGAGTCTCTTTTTTTGATTTTGGTTTTGTATTTGCAGGTGGAATCGCTTTGAATTTAATATTAGAATCAAACTGACCAAAGGCGTTTGATGTAATGCTAATAATAGAAACAAAAAAAAGAATTTTTTTCATAGATTTTTTACAACAACTATCCGATCTTAGAACGACAAAATTAATAGAATTTTGAGACCCAAAATCATAAAAAAAGTATAATTATTGTTTTGATTTTTTTAAATAAACAAAAAAAAACCATTTTAAAACCGCAGTTTTTATTCTTTGGTGATGATGATCGTTGCTTTAAAACCAGTACCCAAATTCCATTGGCTAGCTGAAATAAGTTCTCCTTTATCATCATAAATTCGAAATTCAGCCGTATTGGGTCCTAACTTTCCTTGATTGAGCGCTTCAAAATCAATTTTATTAAACCCATCCACTAAGGTAATTTCGAATCCTTTGAAATCGCTGTCTAAATAAATTCCGGTTTCAATAGTTCTATCGTTTATTAAAACTCGTATTTCGTCACCATCGACTTCTCCGTAATCACGATAACTTAATTTTGCTGTTAGTGACTTGGTTTTAAAACTTCCTAAATCCTGATTTCTTCGAAAAACAATTTGGTCTTCATTGTCTCCTTTTTTATTCAATCTATCTTTTACTAAATCACCTGGATTAACAAATTTATTAGTTGGAGTCATCGAAAAATGATTTTCGGGAGTTCCTATTTCAAAAGAATTGTTGGGTTTGGGTTTTGTACCAAAGATGTTGGTTTCCTTTAATGGATTTGGCACTACAATCTTAGGCAAATCGATTGCTGGTGGTGGCAAAGTTTCTTTTTTAGGCTTTAGTTTTACATTTGCTGGCGGAATGGCTTTGAATTTAGAATTGAATTCCATTTGTCCATAGCTGTTCGTGGTTAAACCAATAATAAAGATGAATAAAAGAAATTGTTTCATAATTCTTTTGATGAATCACTATTTAAAAATTCAAAAATAATTGAAATGACCGAGCAAAAATCACAAAAATTACATAAAAAATTTATGTATATTATTTTTAGATTTCCTCTTGGTTTCAAGACTTTTGATCAAAATTTAGCTCATACCATTATTGTTTCTATGATTTCTTATTTAACCCGTTGGGTGTAATTAGTTTTTGATGATAATTTTTCGTCAGTTCGAGTGATTTTCGATAGAAAATCGTATCGAGAACAAGAAAAATTTCATTAAAAACGGTTCTCGATACATTTTTTGTTCCGTTTTACTTCACAAAAAACACTC
>CAMBHH010000199.1 GCA_945866505.1 Flavobacterium psychrophilum | reverse complement strand
GCATGCATCCGTTTATTTTCATCTTTTATCATTTGCAAGTACTTGAGTACCATCGCTTCGTTTCCTATAATTTTTGGGTTTTTTATAGCGTCTAAAGCTAGATTTATAGTTGCAATTGGTGTTTTAAATTCGTGCGTCATATTATTAATAAAATCTGATTTTATCTCTGATATATGGCGCTGACGAATTAACTGATTCAATGCACTTGTATAAGCTATAATAATGATGAGCGTAAATATGATTGACAATAATGTTATTCCAAGCAAATCGGAAAGCAAAAATTTCTTTTTATTGGGAAATGAAACCAATAATTGATATTTATTATTCCCTTCATTATCCGAAAATATGGGTATCGAATAGGTGTTTTTTTCGTCGTATACAAAACCATCGGATTTTACTTTAGTCGCTAAACCACTACTAAAAATCCCAAATTCAAATTTCGTGTTTACACCATATTCTTCCAATTCTTCTTTTAACAACTTTTGCAATGCTTCTTTTGAAACTCTCTCTTGCAATGGCATTGTAGAGGCAATATCTTTAAAAAAAATTTCAAATTGAGCATTATCTAAAACCTCTAGATTTCCCGATTTTTCAATTTTGACATCTGGTGTCATTTGTTGCACACTAGAATTATCGATTTTTTTATTATTGTAAACTTCTGTAACCCGTTTAGAATTAAAACTCTTAAATTTTACACTATCTAATTTTTTACCAAAAATAGAGGAAGTAATATCATAATTCTCCTCTTTTAATATACTAGAATAAACTGTTGTTGTATTATTTTCATGATTTTTTTGAACGTAATAAAACTCTAATAAATCAACTTTCTGCGGAATTTTACCTGTACTATCCTTATACTTATTATACTTATCGTAAAAAGTATAAGCTTCTTGTTTTTGTATCTTTTCAGCAACATTACCTATCACCGATTTGACATGAAATTTAAATTGCTCGTCATTATTTTTGAAAGAGGTATCAAACCAATACACCTGAACTAAAATTATTCCGATTAAGGATAAACTCATCAACAAAACCAGTATTTTAAAAAATAATTTACTCATCAATACAAAGTTAGGATTTTAACAATATAAATAATAATAATTTAACCAAAGATTAACAGCATTGATTCTGATTAACGAATCTTCAAAATTTTAAGAATTTTATCGATTTCTGTTTTGGTAATTTCGGGGTCTATATTTTCGACCACAAAATCACTTTTAGAAATGCGCTGAGCGTCATCCCATTGTGTATGTATTCGTTTTAAAACTTGCTCTCTAGTAGTTTTATCTCGTTGAATAACACGCAGAATCCTAGTTTCTAAAGGAGCTGTAACCGTTATTATTAAATCGCAATTCTTATAACTTCCACTCTCAAATAAAATAGCAGCTTCGTAAATTAAATATGCACTATTATTGTGATTCAAAACCCAATCTTGGAAATGTTTTTTTACCGCTGGGTGAATAATAGCGTTCAGTAGTTTTAATTTTTCAGGATCGTTAAATACAACTTGAGATAATTTTTCTCGATTTAATATAGCCTCATCGAAGATAGAGTCTCCAAAATTTTTTTTTATTTCTTCTATAATCTCAGACGATTGCATAAGTTTTCTTGCTTCATCATCAGCAATATAGACAGGAATATTCGCTTCCATAAAATGATTGGCGATGGTGGTTTTTCCACTTCCGATGCCTCCTGTTAATCCAATTATTTTTGTCATTCTATTTTTTAGTTCTACTGGATTTTGTATGATAACAAAATTAAAATAAATTTTAACCACATAAAAAATAAGTTAAAATTGAGAGAAAAAAAGATTTTCATAGAAGATACTTTTTTCGCATAGTAGCTATGAATCATACGTAAAAGCGAACCTTTCTAAAATTAATTCTATATTGATCTAACAAAAACTTTATGGTCAAAAAACTTCAGACAATTTCAAGTAGAAACTATTTCATAAAAAATAACTCGGGAAATGCGTCTTCAGGTTTTTGCTTCAAAATAATGACTTTAATGAAGGATTCAATGAACCCAGTTCCGTACCCATAAAATTGTTTCCAAACTGCTTTTATGGATAATAAACCCACTTTGAAACTTTTATTCTTATAAGTTGACACCAAAAAAATCATCAAAAAATACACAAAATACAATTGGAGAAATACATCATATGTAAAAATCAACAGGATTACAGCAAAAAATAGACCAATTATAAAAACCGATGGGAAGAAAAAAGTAAGCTTATTGTATTGAGGATACCAACTATTTAGGATTGGTCTGGCTTTGCCAAATTTATTGACCTGAACCGTAAATTTCTCCCAATCGATTCTTCGTTTGTGATACACGTAAGCTTTAGGGAAAAGTTGGGTTTCAAAACCAAAATTCCACAATCGGATTGTTAAATCAGGATCTTCTCCGGGATGAATATTCCCAAAACCATTCGAGGCTTCAAATGCTTCTCGGGACAATCCCATATTGAAACTTCGAGGTTGAAATTTATCGATTTTCTCTGAACCACCACGAATTCCGCCAGTAGTAAGAAAAGAAGTCATCGCAAAATTGATTGCTTTTTGAATATTCGAAAAACTATCCAAAGCCGCATCTGGACCTCCAAAACAATCGACATAATTTTCTTTTAGCGCCTTTGCCACTTCCGTCAAATACATTTTTGGAATAATACAATCCGAATCAAAAATGATAAAATAATCGCCTTTGGCTTTTTTCATTCCGTAATTTCTAGAATCGCCAGGTCCTGAATTGTCCTTAAAAGAATAGGATAAGTTCAGTTTTCCAGCATATTTTCGTACCACATCATCACATCTCAAAGTAGAACCGTCTTCTACAATTACCACTTCAAAATTATCAGTATAATCCTGTTGTGATAAACTCTCCAAAAGCTCATCCACTTCATCTGGACGATTGTAAACGGGTATGATTAAAGAAAAAAACATGTTTTTGAATAATTTTTAACAAAGATAAACTTTTATCCACAAAAAAAAGCATCACGAAAATGCGATGGCTTGGTTTATAATTAGAAAATACTTGCTATCCGTTACGTCGTGTTTTGTTATCTATTCGGGGTTCATTGTTCGTGCTACGCAAGCAACGAAAGTCATGCTGTTAGCTTAAGTAATTACTTGATTTTTCTGTTTTCTATATCTTGACGATTATCCCAAAATAAAACAATTTCAATTCTGTCTAGGTTTATCTCATAGAAAATCAAATATGTTTTCATTGGAATGACACGAGTGAATTTATTCGATGCCAATCGACCGATAAGTTCAGAATTTGAAAGCGTTTCTAATAAGTCTTCAACTTCTTCCAAAAGTTTAAGACTGTAATTCGAATTTCCATTTCTTTCAGAATAAAACTCAAGAACAGTTTGAAATTGAGTTTCGGCAAGATTTGACCAAACTATTTCTTTTTTAGCCATTGTCTCATTTCTGAAATTACTTCATCATTCTTACGAAATTTTCCATTTTTGAATTCATCTCTCGAAATTTCAATTGACGTTTGTTGCTCAGAAGATAATTGATACAAAGCTTGCTCAGAAGAATCAAAAATTGTTTGTAAGGCATTAAGGAAATTCAAATCTTTGGAATCCTTTATTCTGGAAATTAAGTTCTTTTTTATTTGGGCAGTCATATCCATAGCAATACTTTTATAAAATCAAAAATAAGAAATATATTTTCTAATTTGTAGGATCGTTCAAATTATTTCAGCTAAGGTTTCCTTTGTATAACTCGTTCAAGTTGATTCAATTTTTTAGAAATGATAAAACTAATCCACAGATTTGCGTCAATAACCAATCTCAATGGTTTATTTTGTGGCATATCGCTCAGCTCGTACTTCTTTGGCAATTTGTTCAATCTCATCAATACTAGGAACTGAACTGGCATTCTTTCTCATTTTTTTTAAATAAGATTGAAGTTTAGAAACTGGTTCGTGAGTGACTTTGATAAGGTTTAAGTCCTGCATTCCTTTTAAAAGTGGCAGAGCTTTCGGATTAAGTATTTCAATTTTTATTGCTTCCATATTTCAAAGTTAGGTAATTGATTTTTATCTCCCAAGGTGTTCAACAAAATAGTCACTTCCGTTCTGGTGCGACAGCGGCGCATATTTTACTTGCTTAACTGTATAGACTGTTGGAACGTGCGAAGTCGGAGACATTCGCACAGCGCACCCTATTATAATTAACGTTTTGTTTTCAAGGAAGACTTCGGGCAGCGGGGTTCATTCACTTCATCTGGTCGATTGTAAACGGGTATGATTAAAGAAAAAAACATTTTTTTAGATTAATTTTTAACAAAGATAAACTTTTATGCATAAAAAAACCATCAACTATTCATTGATGGTTTTGATAATTTTTTATTTAAAACTATAATTTAATCCTTAAACAATACTAGGAATCGCAACCATTTCGTCAGCATCTGCTTTATAATCGACACCTTCGAACCCGAAACCAAAAAGGTTAAGAAAATCTTGTTTATACCCTGGTAAATCTCCTATTTCAGGCAAACTTTCGGTTGTAGCTTGTTGCCATAAAGTAGCTACTTTTTCCTGAACATCGTCACGCATTTCCCAGTCGTCCACTCGAATTCTACCTTTTTCATCAGTAGGAATTGGCTCGCCTGTGTACAATCTATCTTGGTATAAACGTTGAATTTGTTCGATACAACCTTCGTGAATCCCTTCTTCTTTCATTATTTTATACAAGAGCGAAATATACAACGGAATCACAGGAATCGCTGAACTAGCCTGAGTTACCAATGCTTTATTGACTGATACAAATGCTTGTCCGTCGATCGATTTTAAAGTATCTGAAATCGAGAAAGCAGTAGCTTCAAGATCATCTTTGGCACGACCAATGGTTCCTTTTCTATACACCGCTTCGGTTAATGATGGTCCGATATAAGAATAAGCAACTGTTTTCACTCCGGGAGCCAAAAGATTTTCTGCTTTCAGCGCCTCAATCCACATAGACCAATCCTCGCCACCCATTACGGCAACCGTATTGGCAATATCATCGTCTTGGCAAGGTGCAATACTAATTTCTGTCACAACTCCTGTATGAAAATCGACGGTTTTATTCGTGTAGGTGTCGCCAATGGGTTTCAAAACCGAACGATGCAAAACTCCCGTTACAGGATGCAAGCGAACTGGCGAAGCCAAACTGTAAATAACCAAATCCACCTGACCCAAATCAGCTTTTATAAGGTCTAATGTTTGTTTTTTAATTTCATCTGAAAACGCATCGCCATTGACACTTTTGGCATACAAACCTGCTTTATTTGCTTCATTTTCAAAAGCAGCTGAATTGTACCAACCTGGAGAACCTGGTCTGCCAGAAACAGGAGGTTTTTCAAAAAATACACCAATTGTTGCAGCATTAGAACCAAAGGCTGCCGTAATTCTCGATGCCAAACCGAATCCGGTTGAAGCGCCAATGACTAAAACTTTTTTGGGACCATCTATAGCTCCTTTCGATTTGATGTATTCGATTTGATTGTTTACACTTTGCGCGCAGCCAACTGGGTGCGAAGTAGTGCAAATAAAGCCTCTCATTCTTGGTTCTATATTCATTATGGTTTATTGTTTATAGTTTGTTGTTACTTGTTTGTTGTTTTTTTTGAATTGGCGACAAATATAAATTATAATGACTAATTCAACAAGGCTTTTGCGTGGTTTAATGCGGAATCAGAAACAACGGTTCCTGATAACATTTGGGCGATTTCGACCACACGCTCATCATTCGACAATAATCGCAACTCCGATTGTGTATCATCGCCCACAGTTGCTTTAGAAACTTTGAAATGTGCCATTCCTTTTGCAGCAATTTGAGGCAAATGAGTAATGGAAAATATTTGCATCGTCTGACTCATTTCTTTCATAATTTCGCCCATTCGATTGGCAATTTCCCC
>CAMBHH010000198.1 GCA_945866505.1 Flavobacterium psychrophilum | reverse complement strand
GAGCTCCGATAGCTATCGGAGTTGGTTCGAGCCCCATAGCTTGTCCCGATAGCTATCAGGAAGAGGGAGCTTTTTAAAAAGACTTTACATTATGTAAGGTCTTTTTTTTTGACTATAAGTCAATGAAATAAGTACTTCACGTAGTTTTATTAAAAAATGAAAATTTGTCGTCTGACAGGTTTGATATGTTTTTTTATAAAAAAAAGGAACCCTATTCGGCGCCCGTCTAAAATCTCGAGGCGCCCATTTTAAAAAATCTGTATTCGTATGCCAGTTGTCTAACTTAAAAACAATTGGAAAATGCACCAAGAAA
Source organism: Flavobacterium psychrophilum (assembly GCA_945866505.1). GTDB lineage: Bacteria > Bacteroidota > Bacteroidia > Flavobacteriales > Flavobacteriaceae > Flavobacterium > Flavobacterium psychrophilum_H. The sequence goes on along the minus strand of CAMBHH010000198.1, from coordinate 5,626 downwards.
AAATCAAAATTCTGTTTGTAATTCGTGCAAACAAGAGAAATCAAAAAGGATTATGCCCTCTAAATTGTAGAATTACCATCAATAAAATCTTGGAAAACTAAGACGGTTTTTACACCGTCTTTTTTATTGTAAAAACTTTCCGAGATTTATTTTTAAAATGCTACTTTTAACCACTAAAGACATTGGCAACAAATAACTGCTTGCCGATTTACAATACAATAGATGATTACAGGAGAATTAAAATCGCAGGTTGACAAGATATGGGAGTCCTTCTGGACAGGTGGAGTGAGTAACCCTCTAACGGTAATCTAACAATTTACCTACTTACTATTCATTCGAAGATTAGACGAAACACAGGTATTAGAAGAGAAAAAAGCAAGTTTAATCAAGAAACCTATAGCCAATATCCTCTTTACTCCTGAACAACAAGAATTGCGTTGGAGTTCCTTCAAGAACAAAGAGCCACAAGCTATGTTTGACCTTTTCACTAGACCAATAGCAGGAGGAACAACGGTCTTTGACCATATGAAAGAAGTGGGCAACGAGGTAGGTGTGTTTGCAAAGTATATGAAAGGTGCCACCTTTATGATTCCTACTCCTAGACTACTGGATCAAGTCGTTCAGATGATTGACAAAATCAAAATGGAGGACAGAGACACGAAAGGCGATGTCTATGAATACCTACTTTCTAAAATTGCCACCGCAGGAACCAACGGGCAGTTTAGAACCCCAAGACACATTATAAAAATGATGGTCGATATGGTACAACCTACCAAAGAAGACACGATTTGCGACCCATCAGCGGGAACGGCGGGATTCTTGGTTTCGGCAGGGGAATACATCCACGAAAACCATTCCGATTGGTTTCACGAAAGAGAATTTAGAGAACACTATAACAGCGATATGTTTACCGGTATTGAATTTGACAATACAATGTTGCGTATTGGCGCAATGAATTTACAATTGCACGGTATCGAAAATCCAAAACTCATTGGCAAGGATTCCTTGAGCGAAAGTAATGGCGATGTTAGAGACCAGTTTACACTTATCTTGGCAAATCCTCCTTTTAAAGGAAGTTTGGATTATGACAGTGTGGAAAGTTCGATACTAAAAGTGGTAAAGTCCAAGAAGACCGAATTATTGTTTTTAGGACTAATGCTTCGAATGCTAAAAACAGGCGGTAGATGCGCTGTAATCGTGCCTGATGGTGTATTGTTTGGAAGCTCGAACGCCCACAAACAAATACGACAGGAAATTATAGAAAACCACAAACTCGATGCTGTAATCTCGATGCCAAGTGGTGTTTTCAAACCTTATGCCGGAGTAAGTACAGCCGTTTTGTTTTTTACCAAAACAGGCACTGGCGGAACAGACAACGTTTGGTTTTATGATATGCAAGCCGATGGACTGACATTAGACGACAAGCGGGCAGAAACCAAAGACAATGATATACAAGATATTGTAAATCGCTATCGTAACTTAGAGGCTGAAACCAACCGATTACGAACCGACAAAAGTTTCTTAGTGCCTTTTGCAGAAATTAAAGCCAATGACTGGGATTTGTCTATAAACCGATACAAAGAGGTGGTGTATGATGAAGTTACTTATGCACAGCCATCCGTGATAATACAAGACATCAAAAATCTTCAAGAAGAGAACAAGCAGAAATTACTAATCTTAGAAGAGTTGTTGAAATGATTGAACAAGCATTAGAAATAGACATTCTTAAAAATCTAACTATAGATATGCATCAAGGAATAAATACTGTTACTGAAAATGTAGAGTATTTAGAAAAAGGCATACCTATTCTTCAATCGAAACATATCACAAAAGGTTTTTTAAATTTAGATGATACTAAGTATTTAAGTGAAAAAGATTATTTAAAATATAAAGACAAATATCAAGCAAATATTGATGATGTTTTGGTTTGCAATATAGGTACTATTGGAAAAAGCTTGAGGATTGATAAATCAGAAAAATTTCTGATTGCCTGGAACTTGTTTCTAATTAAATTAGATAATACAAAACTGTATTCTCAATATTTTGCACATTACTTGAATCATTTATCTGACCAAAATTATTTTGACAAGTTTCTAACTGGTGGAACAGTTAAGTTTATAAATAAGAAAACAATGGGGAACATTCCTGTTCCCATACCACCATTACCCCAACAACAGAAAATTGCCAACATTCTCGATGCAGCAGATGCTCTAAGACAGAATGACAAAGCATTGCTAGCCAAGTATGATGAACTCACACAAGCACTTTTCTTAGATATGTTTGGCGATCCTGTGAGTAATGAGAAAGGTTGGGAGAAAGTTGAATTAGGAAATGTTGCAAAAAAAATCACAGATGGAGAGCATCAGAATCCGCCAGTTTTAGAATTTGGTAAAAATCTTATTATGGCTAAAGATGTATTAGATGATAAGGTTGATTTTACTGTAGAAAGATTTGTTTCAGAAGAAAATTATATTAAATATACTAAAAAATGTAACCCCGAAATAAATGATATAGTATTAGTTAGTAGAGGAGCAACTGTTGGAAGATGCACAACTGTTAAAACAGAAATTCCTTTTTGTCTTATGGGTAGCGTTATATTAATTAAAAAAGGAGAAAGTTTTAATAGTGATTATTTGTGTAAATTATTAATAAATGAAAAATTCTCCAAACAGTTAGTCAATGTATCGTCAGCTTCAGCTCAACAAGCAATCTATATTTCTCATTTAAAAAAATTAAAAATTCTATTACCTCCAATTACCCTACAAAACCAATTTGCAGAACGTGTTGCCTTAATAGAAGAACAAAAAGCCATTGCACAAACGAGTTTAATAAAATCAGAGGAGTTGTTTAACAGCCTGTTACAAAAGGCGTTTAAAGGGGAGTTATAACTTCCCCTCCTTCGGAGGGGTGCCCGATAGGGCGGGGTGGATTCTTGTGTGTTGAGAAAAAACACCCCTGCTTTCAGCCACCCCTCTTAAAAAGAGGGGAAGTTATAACGGAAATGAAATAAATACGATTTTTATGAAAACCGAAATTGTAACACATATTTATGATAAGGCTATATTTAGAAGAAACATTCCGATTCTTCCAGCTAATCAAGCCTTGCGTAGCAGGGCAAGAGCACTGAGAAAAGCAGGAGTGCTATCGGAAGTAATTTTTTGGAGACAAGTGCGAGCCAATAATTTTTGGAAAATTGATTTTGATAGACAACGAATTATCGGAAGTTTTATAGTCGATTTTTATGTCAAATCATTAGGGCTAATAATTGAAATAGACGGGGCAAGCCATAATGATAAAGAAGAATACGATGCAATGAGGGAAGAATTTCTAGTAAATTTAGGGTTGATTGTCTATAGAATTTCTGATTTTAGAGTAAAACACGATTTAGAAAATGTTATGACAGAACTCGAAAGATTTATTAATGAAACATTTAGTTAAATAAAAACTCATTAGAACACTCCAGCTTTCAGCCACCCATCTTAAAAAGAGGGGAAGTTGAATAAAATAAGGTAAACATAATCAGAAGAGTTGTTTAATAGCCTGTTGCAAAAGGCCTTTAAAGGGGAGTTAGCGTAAAAAAAAAGTCTAGATGAAGATCATTAAAACTATCAACCAGTTAGATATAACAAATGACAATGTTACAGCACATGAGGAAAATGTATTTCTTCGTCAAGGTAGCATAGATGGTGCGTGTGGTCCTTACTGCGTGTTTATGGCTTTAATTATTCTAGGAGTGATAAATTATAATCAAGCAACCAATCTTTGGTCAACAAAAGGAAACACCAAATTAGGTAAACTAATCAAAGCGATGCGAGAACATGATGTTTTTATTCAAAATGGCACTTTTGTAGAAGATTTAGAAACAATGTTGGAGCAAAGTTTTAAAAAGGATGTGATAACTAGCATCACGAACTTAGGAGGTAGAAAAGTGATTGATTTCACTGTCGCTTCATTAAAAGAAAACGCTCCGGTAATTGTTGGAATTAGAGGGGTCAATCTGGCTCATTGGTTGTTAGCGGTTGGTTTTGAAGAAAATAACGGAGTGATTTCTAAAATATTCTTCCTAGACCCTTCGGGAAGTGAAGTGGGAAATTATTGGAATTCTATAATAAATACAGCAACTACTTTTCACGGAATATATCCTTATAAATGGGAAACCCGTGAAGATTGCTTTGTGAAATTTGAAGACGCAATTAGTCTCAAACTTAAATAAAAAAACGCTGTTCAATATATTATACTTTCTAAAATTTTTTCGTTTATTTCGTTTATTTCGAATTTTTTGTATATTTGTTGTCTAAAACAATAGGATTATGCAAACAATAAATCACATCAATAGACCTTCTAAAATAGAGCAAAGAGTAGCAATTAAGTCCTATGCGGCTTTGGCAGCAGCTTTAACACATATAAAAGAAACAGAAACGGAAATAGAAATTGAAGAAACACAAGATAAAATTGTAATTCCTTCTCGTGCCTTGCAACTCTTGGGAGATATTCTAAAAGCGATGAGCGAAGGAAAACCCATTTCAATCGTGCCAGTGGCTACAGAAGTGACCACTCAAAAAGCAGCAGAAATTTTGGGTTGTTCTCGCCCTCATTTAGTAAAATTACTAGAAGAAGGCGAAATGGAATTTGTAAAAGTAGGCAAGCATCGTAGAATTATGTTTGAAGATGTTGTAAAGTTCAAACAAAAAATGAAGGAAGAGCAGAAAAAGCATATTATCGATATGATGAACCAGGATGAAGAATTAGGTTTATATGATTCATAGTGTAAAATTCAAAGCAGTTTTAGATACGAATGTAATATATCCTATTATCATTCGTGACATGTTGTTTTGGTTTGCCTTTTACGAATTGTACACTCCAAAATGGAGTACTACCATTTTTACCGAATGGAAAAACGTAATGATTCGAAAAGGGATAGCAATTGACGAAGCAGAAAAAAGAGTGCAAAGAGCCAATAATGCTTTTCCAGATGCATTAGTTTCTAATTATGAAAGTTTGATAGCAAACCTAACGCTGCCTGATGAAAACGATAGACACGTTTTAGCAGCTGCCATAAAATCAAATGCTGATGTAATTGTAACCAATAATTTAAAAGATTTCCCTGAGAAATATTTGAATTCCTTTGGGGTAAAAGCAAAAAGTGCAGACGATTTCTTAACAGATATCATAGACTTAAATCCAGAAATCGCCATCAAAGCCTTTAAAGAAATGGTGTTAAATAGAAAAAACCCCAATATGGACGAATTTGAAGTATTAGAAAGTTTAAGAAAAGTGGAGTTGTTTGATACTGCAAATTATATTCACGCACTTTTATAAAAGATTAGGTAAATGAGCAACTTTAAGTTTCTTCAACAAGAATGGCTTTCACTTTATACCAAGATGAAAACAGCAGAGCAAAGGGTTTTTACAGAACCTGTTTCAACTGCCAGTTATTGTCGTTTAGTGTTAGAGGAATGTATGTACTTAATCTATGATTTAGAGCATATCGAAAAACCTTTCAACACGGAACTCATCAACTTGATGAATGAAGAAACTATCAAAAGCATCATTCCTCATCAGCTTCGAGAAGGACTGCATATCGTTAGAAAAACAGGGAACAACGCAGCACATTACGGGCAACGTA
>CAMBHH010000197.1 GCA_945866505.1 Flavobacterium psychrophilum | reverse complement strand
AATGCGCATACTCGTGGTATTTCGGTAATCATTGCCGGTGCTGGTGGAGCGGCACATTTACCAGGAATGGTAGCCTCATTGTCGCCACTTCCCGTAATTGGAGTTCCAGTAAAATCAAGTAATTCTATTGATGGTTGGGATTCCATTTTGTCGATTTTGCAAATGCCAGGTGGCGTTCCTGTGGCGACAGTTGCCTTAAACGGAGCGAAGAACGCAGGGATTTTAGCAGCGCAAATAATTGGAACTGCTGATAAATGTGTTTTAGACAAAATTATCCTTTACAAGGAAGGTTTGAAAGACGCTGTTTATAAATCATCCGAAAATTTAAAAAAATAATTTCAAAAGAATCCTGTATTTTTTCAGGAGCTATTTCCCGTCATTCGTTACAAACGAAGTTCACTGAACTCCGATAAAAAATGGAAGCAGAGTGAAGTAATCTTTTTGGGCTGAACCCCAGCCCAAAAAGGATTTTCACTTCTATCGGGGCTAAAAAACAAAACAATGAGTATCCTAACTTCTACATTCAACACCAAACACAACTCTGCACCGTTTTCGCAGATACAACTATCCGATTATAAACCAGCTTTTATCGAAAACATCGCTTCTGCAAAAGCTGAAATTGATGCTATAATTAATAATCCAGAAGCTCCAACTTTTGAAAATACAATCGAAGCTCTGGATTTTTCTGGCAATGCCTTGGATCGTTTATCGTCTATTTTCTTTAATTTGAATTCGGCAGAAACTTGCGAAGAAATGCAAAAAATCGCTCAAGAAGTTTCGCCTTTACTGACTGAATTCAGCAATGACATTACATTAAACGAAGATTTATTCAAAAGGATAAAAGCCGTTTATGAGCAAAAAGACAGCCTGAATTTAACGCCAGAACAATGGACTTTATTAGACAAGAAATTCAAAAGTTTTTCTAGAAATGGAGCTTTGCTTACTGAAGATAAAAAATTAAAACTACGTGAAATTGATACGGAATTAGCAAAACTAAAACTGACATACGGGGAAAATGTTTTGGCAGAAACCAACAATTACCAATTGCATATTACTAATGAATCAGATTTAAAAGGACTTCCAGAAGGAACCATTGAAGCTGCAAAATCGTTGGCAAAAAGCAAGGAATTGGAAGGCTGGATTTTTACTTTGAATTTTCCAAGTTATATTCCGTTTGTGACCTATGCAGACAATTGCGATTTGAGAAAGGAAATGGCTATTGCAGCCGGTAAAAAAGCATTTCAAAACAATGAATTCGACAATCAGGGAATTACGTTGAAGATTGCCAAATTGCGTTTTGAAAGAGCGAATTTATTAGGATACGCAACTCATTCGCATTTTGTTTTAGAAGAAAGAATGGCACAAAATCCGGACAAAGTTAAATCGTTTTTAAATGACTTATTGTCTAAAGCAAAACCTGCAGCTCAAAAAGAATTTGCTGAATTAACGGCTTTCGCCAAAGAGTTGGACGGAATTGACCATCTGGAAAAATGGGATGGCGCCTATTATTCGGAGAAATTGAAACAAAAATTATTCAATTTGGATGATGAAAAACTGAAACCTTATTTTCAATTAGAAAACGTCTTGAATGGTGCTTTTACTATAGCTGGAAAATTATTTGGACTAACGTTCACCGAAATATTCGACATTGAAAAGTACCACGAAGAAGTAATGACTTATGAAGTCAAAGATGAATTTGGCGAACTAGTCGCTATTTTCTACGCCGATTTCTTTCCAAGAAAAGGGAAACGAAACGGCGCTTGGATGACCAGTTTCAAATCACAATATATCAAAGATGGCGTGAATGAAAGACCGCATATTTCGAACGTTTGTAACTTCACGCCGCCAATTGTCACTTCCGAGAATTCGGAAGCCAAACCATCGTTATTGACTTTCAATGAAGTAACGACTTTATTCCACGAATTTGGTCACGGATTACACGGTATGTTGGCGAATACAACGTATCCAAGTTTATCCGGAACATCCGTTTATTGGGATTTTGTCGAATTGCCAAGTCAAGTGATGGAAAACTGGTGTTACGAGCCAGAAGCTTTGGCATTGTTTGCCAAACATTATGAAACAGGTGAAATCATTCCACAAGAATATGTCGAAAAAATTAAGGAAAGTGCGAGTTTTCAGGAAGGAATGGCGACTTTGCGTCAATTGAGTTTTGGCTTATTGGATATGGCTTTTCACAGCAACAATCCAACCGAAATTAATGATATCAAAGCCTTTGAACGCAACGCTTTTGAAGGCACTACTTTATATCCGGATGTAGCCGAAAACTGTATGTCGGTTTCGTTTTCTCACATTTTTGCTGGCGGTTATTCTTCTGGATATTACAGCTACAAATGGGCGGAAGTTTTGGATGCAGATGCTTTTGCTTATTTCCAGGAAAAAGGGATTTTCAATAAAGAAGTGGCGACCAAATTCAAAGACAATGTACTTTCTAAAGGCGGAACCGAATTGCCTATGGAATTGTACAAACGTTTTCGAGGGCAAGAACCGAAAGCGGATGCTTTGTTGAAGCGAGCGGGGCTTTTATAGATTTAAGATTAACGAATTTAAATTTCAGATTTAAACCGAAGTAGCAATATTTCGGTTTTATTTTAAAATAAACTTTCATTTATTTTTGAAAGTTTAAAAACTCTTACTTACATTTGTCTCATCAAAAGAAAAAAAAACCAAAATGGAATTCAAAGAAGCAAAAAACAAGTTCGTTCAAACCTGGGGAGCATTAGGTTCTCAATGGGGAATTAACAAAACGATGGCGCAAATTCACGCTTTGTTAATGGTGTCGAACGATGCTGTTTCTATGGAAGATATTATGGACGAACTGCAAATTTCACGCGGAAATGCCAGTATGAACTTACGAGCATTAATGGATTGGGGAATTGTTTACAAAGAATACAAAGCAGGAGAGCGAAGAGAATTTTTTACAGCCGAAAAAGATTTAGATGAACTTGCTTCTAAAATTGCTAGAGAAAGAAGCAAACGCGAAATCAAACCTGCTCTTAAAATTTTAAAAGAAGTTTCCTCGATTGAATCCAAAGATTCAGTAGAAGAAAAACATTTTGTAGATCAAACAACAAAACTTTATGATTTTGTTTTGAAAGCGGACAATATGTTAGATAAAATAACGGAATTCAATGAAAATTGGTTGGGAAGATTGGTTCTAAAGATTATGAAATAAAAAAATTTAATCAAAACTTTCATTTTTTTCTGAAAGTTTAAAACGCTTAATAACTATGAAAATTTTAAACTACCTAAATTGCTTTTTTGTTGGTTTGCCTGTAACCTTAATTTTATTAGGTTTTTTAATTAATCCACAAGAAGGAAACTTAATAGGTTACGGCTTGTTCTTAACAATACTTGCTGGGTTATTTCAGGTTGTTATTGGCATCCAAATGCTAATCGACGAACCTAAGGATAAATACCTTAAGATTTATATAGTATCAGTAATCCTATTCTTTTTAATATGGTTGCTAAATGCGCAATTTCTAAATAGCGATATTTTATATTTCATCTTAATGTTTATCCCTCTTGTTTTGACACTTTTTCTTTCAATTATAATTTATAAAAAAGCAAACAAATGAATGGCAACATCATTGGATACAGTATTTATCTCGTTATAACAATTTTCATCATCCTTAAAGTGGGTAAAATCTGTTATAAAAATGGAAACATATTCGTTTCAGAATTGATTCCAAATCACGCGGATTTATGTCAAAAAATAAATCAAATTTTACTTTTAGGTTATTATCTTTTGAATATCGGTTATTGTGCAATGACTTTGATTTCGTGGGAGAAAATACTTTCGATCCATCAACTCGTAGAGGTTATTGCTCTAAAAACAGCCATCATTATTTTTATTATATCGGCAATGCATTACACCAACATTATAGTACTAACTAAATACATTCACAAATTAATTAAATAACACTTAAACACTTATTATTATGGAAACTACAAAAATTCTTATTGGTTACGCCATCTATTTACCAATCGCAATTTCCTTAACTTATTATGTTTCACGAACTTTATTCCAAAATGGAAAAATTTATATGCTTGACATTTTCAAAGGCAGAGAAGAAATTGCAAATGCAACAAACAAACTTTTCGAAACAGGATTTTATCTGCTCAATCTAGGTTTTGCATTGATGATATTAACCATAAGCGAATACAAAAACGATTATCAAACTTTAATAGAAGCATTGAGTTATAAAATTGGTGGATTTTCTATCTATCTTGGCCTAATGTTATTCGTTAATTTGTATTGCTTTTTTAGAGGAAAAAGAAAAGCGAAAGAGACTCAAAACGACGAAAGATTAGTATTTAAAGCTTAATTCTACCACAAACCTAACAGGTTTTAAAAACCTGTTAGGATTAATCATTAAAATAAATTACCATTATGAACAAACTAATAATAGCAGCCGGAACAGGTTTTTTAGGAGAAGTTCTAATAAACCATTTCAAAGATAAATTCCCGGAAATTGTCATTCTAACAAGAGGAAAATCGCAAACAATTGACGGAATAAAATATGTAAACTGGAATGCCAAAACATTATCAGGTTGGGAAATAGAGTTAGAAAACGCAGATGTTTTAATAAATCTTGCAGGAAAGTCCGTAGACTGTCGATATACTGAAAAGAATAAAAAAGAAATTTTATTGTCTCGAATTCAAAGCACCAAAATTTTAAACAAAGCTTTGTTAAGTTGCAAAACCCCACCAAAACATTGGCTGAATTCATCAACTTCTACCATTTATCGCTTTTCATTAGACAAACAAATGGATGAAATAAACGGTGAAATTGGAAATGATTTTTCTATGAACGTTGCTCAATCTTGGGAAAAATCATTTTTCAAAATTGAAACGCCAAATACCTTAAAAACCGCTTTAAGAACTTCAATTGTTTTAGGAAGAAATGGAGGTGCATTTATCCCTTTGAAAACACTCGCTAAAATTGGTCTTGGCGGAAAACAAGGAAATGGAAATCAATTTATCAGTTGGATTCACGAAGATGATTTTGCCTATGCTGTTGATTTTATCATTCAAAATGAAATGGCTGGAGTTGTCAATATTGTTTCTCCTAGGCCAATTTCCAATACTGAATTTATGAAACAACTTCAAAAAGCAGTTGGTATTCCCATCGGTATTCCAATCAGTGCCTTTCTGTTGAAAATAGGCTCGTTCATTATTCGAACAGAAACCGAATTAGTTTTAAAAAGCAGAAATGTAATCCCCAAAAGACTTTTAGAAAACGGATTCAAATTCAAATTTGTAAATATTGATACTGCTTTTCAAAATTTATTAAAAAAATGAGGATAAAAAATATAAATTGGATTTATCTTTATAAACATTGTGGCTTTACCTTATTATTAGGCCCCATAGTTTCTGAAATTTTAATGTACATCACTATTTCACAACCTAATAAAATTGTTGGTTTATTAGAAGTTTACCCTATTGCAATTATTTTTAGTTTACTCTTCTCCTCACCAACATATATTTTATATGCATTCCTATATTACTATTTAGCAAGAACAAGCATAAATCTGAATTTTGCAAAAGTTATATTGATATCATTTGCAGTAATTGGAGTAATCTCAACCGCGTTAATAATCAAAGGAAGCATAATGAAAGACATTGCAATATCGTACTCTATAGCATCAATTATTACAGGGATATTTCTTAAATTAAAATTCAAAGAAAACCAATGACAACCATAAATCTCTCAACAAAGATAAAAGCCTCAATTCAAACCGTTTTTGATGCTTCCAGAAACATAGATATTCATCAGCTATCAGCCAGCAAATCGAATGAAATAGCAATCGCTGGAGTGACATCTGGACTAATAAATCATAATGAAACGGTTACTTGGCGAGGCAAACACTTTGGATTATATCTCACTCATAAAAGTCGAATTACCGCAATGACTTATTATTCCTATTTTATAGATGAAATGGAAGAAGGAAAATTCAAATCATTCAAACATCAGCATTTTTTTGAAGAAATAAATGGAATTACCACAATGACTGACAAACTGCAATATGAAACTCCATTTGGTGTATTCGGAAAACTATTTGACTATTTATTCTTAAAAAA
>CAMBHH010000196.1 GCA_945866505.1 Flavobacterium psychrophilum | reverse complement strand
TTATAAACGTTAATAGCAATGAAAATATACCCATGCCAATATTATTGAAAAGAAAAATTAAAGCAAGCAAACTCATCACCACAATGTGTCCTGCAATCATATTGGCATAAAGACGAATCATTAAAGCAAAAGGCTTAATAAATATTCCCAATAACTCTATTGGTGCTAATATTATTTTCATTGGTACTGGCACACCTGGCATCCAGAAAATGTGTCCCCAATAATTTTTGTTCGCTGTAAACGTCGTAATAATAAAAGTAACAATTGCTAAACCAGCTGTAATTGTAATGTTTCCTGTAACATTGATTCCTAATGGTGTTAATCCAAAAATATTCAAGAACCAAATAAAGAAAAAGATGGTCAATAAGAAACTCATGTATCTTTTGTAATGCTTCTCGCCAATGTTTGGAATGGCAATTTCGTCACGAACATACAAAACAATTGGTTCGAAAAAACGACCTGCTCCAGAAGCAATACTTGCGTTTTTAGAATATGATTTTGCTAATCCAGAAAATAACAAAAACATTAAAAGAGCAACAACCATCATTGTAAAAACGCTTTTTGTTATAGAAAAATCTAATACTTGCGGATTTGTCGGATGATGCTCATCACCGGTCATTGTTCCAGAAGCATCGGTTTTATAAATTTTTTCGTTGTGACCTAATTTATAAAAGTTCCCGTTAGATTCGGCCACCGATTCTCCGTGATTGAATTTTGATGATGAAAATATTTGAACTCCATTATCCCATAATATAACAGGTAATGGAAAACCGTAATGAACGCCTGTTGCTTCGTCTTCAAATAAAGAAAACTCGTGAGCGTCAAGAACGTGGTGCGCTTTTTTCTCGTCTATTTTTTCTTTAATTTCCGCTTTCTCGTCAGATGATTCACCTGAATTTTCGTGAGCAACAGCTGTTGTTTCAGTGTGTTGTGGCGCAGTTTCCGAAGGGTTATTTGCTAAACCAAATACTGGAAGACAGGCTATTAAAATTGCTATTATAAAATGAAGTGGTTTGTTAGAAATCACCATAACTGTTTATTAACTTAATTTTTACTTTCTGAAATTTGGTGCAAAGGTACATTTTAAATTAATATGCCAAAAGCAATAAATAAAAAAAAACCAAGGAATTGTCTTTTTTATAACGATTTATTGTTTATTGTTTAAAATTCTGATAGTTACAATGGTTTCAATTGTTAAAAACAAAGCAAAAATGAGAAAGAAATTCAGCTTTTCGATTCTAATATTTGAATTTCCTGAATGTAGTATAGGAGACAAAACAGCATATGAAAGGGCCATTTTAATGCAGGTGACCAACAGAAAAGTATAGCCTACATTGTCAATATTGTTTTCTTTGACCTTAATTAATATTAGGAGAATAATTACTGAGCAAAGCAAGAAAAAGCCGTACACAACTTCTATAATAAAATGAAAACCTTGAAGACCAGAATTGTTTTCATTCAGAAAAAAAACCAGTTTGTGAATTGAATAAACCAAAGTCGAAAGAAATAAAACTTCGAGAATGGGCTTGTATTTTTTTAAATTCATTCTGAATTTTATGAAGATTTAGTGATGTCTTTCAGTTGCCTATTGATGTTGTAAAAAGCGATGGCAAATCCTACTAATGTTAGGACTTTAACATATACATTGTGTGAATTGGGGTAATTCTCATCCAGCCAATTGCCAAAATACGAAAACAGAAATATGATTGCCCCCATTTGAATAGGAATATTAATGAGAGCGAGCCACTTATTGTTAGTTTGCTTCTTCTGGTCCTTGTTGTCCGTCATTTACAATGTGGTTTTTTATGGTGGTTTTCATTGTACAAGAAGCACTAAATTCAGCGCCAGGTTCTACAGATAATTTTCCGCAAATTACTTCACCGTGAATGCTGGCTTTGTGTTTCACATTCAAAATTTCAGCAACTTCAATTTTTCCAGTAAACTTTCCTTCAATGTCGGCGTTTTTGCAAATAATATCTCCAGAAACACTTCCTGCTGGACCAATAACAATTTTTCCCTTGGTTTGAAAATTTCCTGTCAATTCTCCATCCAATCTAAAGTCGGCTTGCGAAATAATATCTCCTTTAATAATCGTTCCTTCAACAATTCTATTGGTTTTCCCTAAAAATTCAGTGTATGATTTTGTCTTTTTTTCAAACATAATTTACTGTTTTGGAGTTGCATTAGAATTTGAATCATCACCGCCTTCTAGCTCTAAAGTTCCTGCAGGAGGTGTTGTTTTAGATGCTTTATTAGGTGGTTGCGTTACATCTATCGAGCTGTTATCATCGGGTATTATAGTGTTGTCATCTGCTGATTGTGGCACCACGGACTGCGGCACAAGTTGCTGATCTAGAACCTCTATTACTTTTTTTGGCGATAAATATTCGTCTAAATTTTTCTTGATTTGAACTACTTTATAGTTATCACTCGAAATTACTATTGCTGATTCTAAGACTTTAAATTTTTTATCGTCCTTTAAGATTGAAGCAACATTTCTGGCATAGGCTTCAGATCTTATTCCTTGAATGGTAATGAAGTTTTCTTTTTCGGTATAAATATCAAAAGTATAAGTCAGCCTTGTTAGATTTTCGCTTGCCATGAATTTCTTAATTTTATCTTCTAAGTTTTTTGTGGCTTTGTCCGCTTGTTGACCTACTTTATAAAGTATTTTCCAATGTTTACATTCACTGGTTGTAAAATTCATTCCTTGCAATAATGGAATTTGGGAAGTTAAGATTTCACGGGCGTTTTTCCCCTCTTCAATTGAGGCATAATTTTCTGCAACGAATAGCATTGCCGTCTTGTAGGCTTCAACCCCTCTAAGTTTTCCAATAGTATTGGCTTTTAGCAATTCGTATTTAGGGACGATTTCATCGCCATAATATTGAATAATAAGGCCATCTATATTTTGTAATAGTGTAACAAATTGTTCTTCCTGATATAATTTGTACCATTTATTATATTCCGCCTCAGTAGCTTCTGATTCGGTAATCGTATTTGGGTTTTTGTTGTTGATAATTTGAGCATAACGACTATCTGGATATTGGCTAGAAATGCGGCTTTTCATTTCTTCGGCCTTGACAGCATCCGTAATTTGATACATTTTATACAAATTATACATTGAAGGCAATATGAGTTTTGCTTCGGGATTTTGCTGTAGTAAATGCTCAAATGTGGTACTTGCTAATTTGTATTCCTTGAATTTTTCTTTGTAAATCAATCCAAGTTGATAATAAACAAAGTTTCTTTCTTTGGCAATGCTATCAATTTTTGTTTGCGTTTTAGGAAGCATTTCGATATAAAATGCTGTAGTGTATTGCGGTGTTTCGACAACAGTAGTTTCATCTTTTTCTGTTTTATCTTTGTCGTTTCCTATATCATCAACAGCTACTTCAGTTCGAGTGGTGGTCATTCTCCAATTTCCTCCCAAGGCTCTATTCCCAAATTTTTTCTTAAACTCTAACTTTCCATAAGCTACAGTTGATGGATTATAAAAATAGAAAACATTTGATGCTTTATCAGATGAAAATGCATTGATAGAAGGTGGTGGAGCAAGAGATTTCCTTGGTGGTGTTTTTCCGGCTTGCGCTGGTCCGGGTGCAGGGTCATCAGACGACGATATATCGTTTAAGTCTCTATTTTTTTGTTTTTCTTTTTCTTTTTCGGCCAAAAGCCTTTTCTCTTCATCTGCTTTTTTTAATTTTACAATGTAATCTTCATAATACAAAATTTTATTAGCGTCGCTCATCGCAACTACATTCAAGATACTATCATTTGACTTTGCAATAGTCTCAAATTCAATTACTTCATCTAAATCTTTTCGGATCTTTTTGATATGAATATGCTCTCTAGTTTTAACATCTAATTTAACTAACGTACTATCATAATACTTTGCGGCTGTGAAATAATCAGTGTTTTTAAAGTGCATATTTCCAATATTCCTGTAATTCGAAGCTAGTAAGTAATTGTCTGTTGATTTTGATTTTAAGGATGCATTGTAAAATTCTGTAGCCAATTTTTCATCGTTATTTTTATCATAAAAAACGCCCATTTCATAATAGATTGTTCCTAAAAAAGGACGGTTTTCTCGGTCAGCAACTAATTTGTTATAGGTTTTTACAAAAGCTTCTTTATCTCCGTTTTCAAAATCGAACAATTGAGCTTTTTTGGCGTAAGCCTGAACAACATATTCTCTACTAGCTTTTCTGTTCATATCGATTACACCTTGATAATAAATCAAAGCGGTATCTTTAATTCCTAATTCTTGATACAATTGTCCCAGAATAAAACGATATCGAGCTTTTTCAGCATTGATTTTGGTGTTATTTTCAGCAATTTTTAATTTGACAATGGCACTGTCTTTTTCTTCTAAATTTAAAAAAGATTCGGCCAAAAGCGCATTGGCATCAGCCACAACTTGCGGTTTTAGTTTTTTCTCTTTTAGCAGTTTTGCGATGTTTTTTAGAACTTGAGCATCGTTTCCTAAACGCATATTAGTTTTTTCACGCCAGATTTTGGCAGTACTAATATTGCTACTCGTAGGATATTTGTACAAAATGTAATTGAAGGCGTCGAGTGCAGGAAAAAATCGTTGGTCATAATAGCGCGCTTTTCCCAAAAGTAGATACGCTTCGTCTATTTGATAATTTTTTTCTTGACCATCAATGTTCATCGAATGTTTTTGAATGGCTTTGGTGGCTTTGGCTTCCGCCGCTTCAAAATCGGGGCTTTTTGCATTTCCGTCAGGAGAATCATCTGCCTTTAATTGCATTCTCTCGATGGGCAATCGCGTCCAAAAATTATCTTTAGTGCCGCTTTTTATACCTTCAACTCCTTTATTTAATGCGATTGTACCATTATACAAAATGTTGTCTCTGGTACTTAAAGCGTGAGAATTTCTAGCTAAAAATGTGTCTTTCTTAGTAGAACAAGCCACCAAAAAAATTAAAAATAAGGTGAAGAGAGTGTGTTTAAATATCTTGGTTTTCAATTGGAAACAGTTTATCATTTAACTTCTAAAAGCGCATTTTAGTATAATGACTGGTAAAAATACGTTTCTTTTTGAAATATAGAAATTTATACCGTTAGTTATTTCAAAATAGTCCAAAAATTTGGACTAAATGTAATACACAACGGAATTATACCATAATCAATTAGTTGAAAACACAAACGGTTACCGTACTAAACCGCAAAAAATGTTTCTAATTCCTGCAAAGTTTCAGCCGATGTCTGAATATCTTTGACCACTTCGCCTTTATTAAGCGCCACAATTCTATCGCAAACTTCAACAGTATGCAATAAATCGTGACTAGAGACCAAAACGGTAACGTCTGGATTTTCGGCCAATTCTTTGATTATTTTTTTCAATCGGTTTACGGTTGTTGGATCCAAATTAGCAAACGGTTCGTCGAGAATTACCACCTCAGGATTACCAATTAGTGTAGCAATAATTCCCACCTTCTTTTGATTCCCTTTAGATAAATCGCGTAGGTATTTTTTGTTTTTCAGGATTTCCCCATTAAAAAATTCTTCATGTTTAGCCAATAAAGCGTCAATGTCAGCTTTGTTTTGACCACGCAAATCGCCAATGAAATAGAAATATTCTTCTGGTGTAAGATATCCAATCAAGAAACTTTCATCTAGAAACGAAGCGGTAAATGGTTTCCAACTTTCGCTAGTATTTACTTGAACCTCATTGTTGATTATATGTCCCGTTGAAGGTTGAATCAAATCCAATAACAAACTGAAAAAAGTGGTTTTTCCCGCGCCGTTATTGCCCACTAGGCCAAAGCTTTGTCCTTTTGGAATTTCTAAATGGTCAATTTTTAATACAGTGGTTCCGTTGTATGATTTCGAAAGGTTTTGTACGTGTATCATTTTAAGTTAGAGGTAAGGGGTTAAAGGTTAGAAGTTTTTTAACTCCCCCTTCGGGGGTTGGGGGGCTTATTTTTGTTTGTATGCCGCGATAGTATTGTATTTTTCTGTTTTATACACTTTTTCTATTAATGAAAAAAATGTGTTTTTAAATGCAAATCCAATTATTCCAAATAGTGCAACTAATGCCAATCCAACATTGGCATTAGCAAAAGTTGAACCAATCCAA
>CAMBHH010000195.1 GCA_945866505.1 Flavobacterium psychrophilum | reverse complement strand
TTTACCGGTGAGGCGATACGGACTAAAGAAAGTATGGTGCGAGTGCGGGAGAATGGCTCTGAGTTTAAGGGATGCATGCAGAGTGTGCAGTTTTTTAAGCTAGGGTTGCAGTCTTTTTTGAGTACTTTTAAAGATGGTACTTTACACCAACGGTTGGTCCAATTGTTTACAAGGCTTAAAGATTTGGATGTGGTTGCGGCACGAGGCTCACGAACGGTTTTTGGTGGATTGCAAACTGCGGCTGGGCAACAATTGTTGAACGGCTATTTGTTGACTTCAGGTGCAGGGTTGAAGGATTTATTGCGACATAAAATACATTTTGACTGGACTACCGGCTTTAGTATTCCTGATTTTGAGGGGAAACGGCTTTCTTTTCCTGCTGGTGCTACGCATCTGGCATTACGAATTGGGTATTTGAGTCTTGACTTTGAAAATCATACTTTTAGTTTTAGTGGCAGTGATGCGGTGTATCTTACACCTAATGAAGGTAGTACCGTTATTATCCCTGCTCCTGCTCTAGTGGCTGCTGACGGCTTGCAAGTTGGGGTGGTTTTTGCACGGTTTGTACAGGAAATGAACGGGGAATTTTATCCTTTAAAAAGTGAAAATAGCGTGGTTCTTGAGGTAGTTGGGCTAATTGTTTAATGGTTTAAGAGTTTAAAGGTTTCAGGGTTTAATTGTTGGAGATGTAGGGACGCAAATTGGTTTGGATTTTTTATTTCAAACTCGAAGAGATTATAAAAGAAAGTTCTTGCCACTACTTTTAATTCTCATTGAAGTCTTCACAGAATGCAATGCTGCACTAACGGGTAATCTTATCTTTTTTAATTTTTCTAAGACCAATTTTTAAGAAAGATATCAAAATAAAATATCCAATTAAAATACCCAAAATATTTAACACTATATTCGTTGTAGCAATTGGAACTTTATAATTCAAAAACAATACTCCAAGAAGTAACGCAATTATGACTAGAGAAAGAAACAATAACATTATTGAACTGTAAATTACTAAAAACCAACTGAATATTTTTTTCATTTATTAATTTTAAATTTCTATGTAGGGGTTTTTAATTTGTCCTAAAGTCTCAGTACTACCTTTAGATTTCCTCCCTGAGCGACAAACCGCGTTGCAAAAGCTATAATTTTGACTTTTAGTTTAAGTAGGTACTCGATGCAATCGAGAACCAGAGGGGGGGGCTGTTAGGTGCTGGCATTCTTGTTTAATCTTGTTTTCATTATTCAAGAAAATAGACCTTTTTAATTTTATTGTTTTCAATGTGGTATATTGCAATAGCTTCTACTATTGTGTTGCCAAACTGAACTCGCTCTTTGTCTATGACAATATTTCCTTGCACAAGTCGACCTACTAATTCACAATGCAAATTAGGTGTTGTTTCAAACATTTTAGCATATTCTTTACGCATAAATTCCTTTCCGTTACCTATTAATTTCTCTGGATAATTGTACAGTTCGACATCGTCTGCATAAGGTTCTAAAAACGCTTCAATATTTCTACAATTATAAGCATTCAATTGACGTTGTGCTAAAGCAGAGGGTGTTTCCGCAATCAATTCATTAGGATTGAATACTACGCCACGATTAATAACTCGATTGATTTTGGCAATATTATCAAGATTATCAATTGGATTTTCGTCCAATAAAATAAGGTTGGCTTTTTTACCAATTGTAATCGTTCCAAATTCATTTTCTTTATTCAAAACTTTTGCACCGTTAAGAGTTGATGCTTGGATAATTTGCCAAGTACTCATCCCACTTTTTTGCATAGCGTGCAATTCGGCTAAATAGGACGAAGCGTGCAAAGTGCCTATGTTTCCTGCATCGGTGCCTGTGGCAATTAAGATTCCAGCATCGGATAATTTTTTAAGGTTTTTTAAACAAATAGCATTTGTTTCAGTTGCATTAGCAATTTGTTCTACTGAAGTAACACTTTTTTTATAACTATTAATAAGCAATGTATCAGGCAAATGTTTCAAGTCTAATAATGAACCTAATTGATAGGGATCGGCTTTTAACAATTCGTTTTTACTAAAATTATTATTTTGCCCAAAAGTAGTTGTATAACCATCCGTAACTATTAACGTTGGGCAAAGAATGGTTTTATTTTTTTTGAGCAATTGCACAAAATCATCTTTTATAAGTTCATCTTCTACACTATGTACTAAAAAATCGGCACCATTTTCTACCGCCAACTGCGCAGTAATTCGTTCCGTAGCGTGTACAGCTACTTTTAGGTTATTTTTATGCGCCTCGTCAATTATGCCCTTTACGATGGGCAAACTTTTTCTTGCGCTTTCTTCAATACCTAGGCCATCTGCGCCTACTATATACCAAATCTTGATGAAATCAGGATGATATGGTAATTGTTGCTGAAGCATTTTTATACCGTCATCAACGGTTTTCACCAAACTAAATGGCTCGTCATCTTCTAAATTTTCGAAAGCTTTAGGTTCGTAAGTAGTCAATAATGGACCCGTCATATAAATAGATGGAGCGTAAGCTGCATTTTTAAACTGTTCTCTTTGTTTTAAAAAATTATTGGTTGCACCAACATCAATTACATTGGTTATGCCGTTTTGCAGATACCTCCGTAACTTGTCTTCCATTGTTTGATGTGACAATTCTATCTCTTTATTGTATGGCATTTTACTCCTGAAATCAATAGCATCAGGACGGGCATATAAGCCACCATTTTGAAAAAAGTGAATATGTGCATCGGTTAGTCCCGGAAATAGGTATTTGCCTTTTCCATCAATTAGAATGGCATTTGCTGGAATTTTTATTTTACTGCTTGGCTGTATATTTGAAATCAAATCATTGCTAATAACTACCGTTTGATTGGGAATTAATTTTTGCTTTTCAATATCAGCAACAGTTACATTAGTTATATAGGTTTGAGCGAAAAGAGAAAAAGTTGCAATTATAAAGGAGACTGTGAAAAGAAATTTGTTTTTCATAATTGTTTTTATTGATTATGTTAAATTCATTTTTTTTTTGATGATTTAATTTTTGTCCAACACGCCTGCACCTTCAGCGTCAGACTGTGAAAAAACTTTCACAATCCTTCTACCAAATATATTAAAATACTTATAAGAAAAAAAAAGATTTTGAAAATTTAGTGATACAACACTCCCGATAGCTGTCGGGACAGGGCGTCTCGGTACTAGGGCGGTGATTGCCTCCCCGAGCGACAAACCGCGTTGCCAACGCGATAATTTTGACTTTTAGTTTAAGTAGGTACTCGATGCAATCGAGCATCAAGGGGAATGGGCACGGAATGCAATTCCGCGCTAACAGGTTTTAGCAAGTGTTAGCGGTTCGTTGTTGTTTCATTTAGTTCTTTTTATTTCTAATTGTAAAGTCGAAAATTGCTCCGAGCGTAACGCCAATCGCAAGTCCTAATGCGATACTTTCCTTTACGTTACCTGATTGATAACCGTAAGTTGCTCCAAATGCAACTCCTAGTGCTGCTCCAATGCCAATTCCATTTCCGACATTTCGTTTTTTATTTTCTGTCATACTATTATGCTTTTATTAACCCGTTGGGTGTAATTAGTTTTTGATCATAATTTTTCGTCAGTTCGAGTGATTTTCGATAGAAAATCGTCCTTCGACAAGCTCAGGATGACAGAACAAGAAAAATTTCATTAAAAACAGTTCTCGATACATTTTTTGTTCCGTTTTACTTCACAAAAAACACTCGAACTGACGTTTTTAATAATTACACCCAACGGGTTTTTAGTATTAGTTTTTATCTTCAAGTAATTGTGTAACCGATTTGAATTCTTTATCTCTATTTTTGAATGCCCAAATATTGAAAATTATTGCCCCTAAAAATGCAGCTCCTATAAGAAAAATCACAGGTAATTTAATATTTAAAGTAAAGAGGTTTTTGTCTGTACATAATTTTGTTAGGATAACGATGGATGCAAAGAACAGAAACGGACTTGCTATGAAGCTTATTTTTTCCGCTTTCTTCAAATTGCTTTTTGCTTTGTAAATGTGCTCCAGTACATTCTTGCAATTTGATTTTACTAAATCAATATGTTTCATTTTCCAAGTTTGAAATAAAGTGTAAATTGGCATTATTAAGAGATAAATGACCAAAATACAACCACATAAACGTAAATACCAATTATCCAAGTTATTATAATTGTATACAACAAACCCTGCGAAAGCATAGGCAATCAGTAATCCAATAATTTCTCCTATCTTAAAGATGTTCGTTTTCTTATTGTATTCAAGTAGTGAAGTTTCGCTAATTTGAAATGGAGTGTTTTTCGTTCCTTCTTCCATATCGTTCCATACATTTTTCATTTCTTCTAATTCCATAAATAATTATTTAGCAATTTTATTTTTTAGTTTTAGTTTAATTCTGTTCAGCCTAGTTCCGATGTTTGTGACTGTAAAACCCAAAATATCAGCGATTTCTTCATAACTTTTCCCTTCAAGAAACAAGAAAACAATAGCCTTATCAATTTCATTCAGTTGTTTGATATGTTGATACATTTCAGTAATTTTTTCTTCAAGTTCAGTGTCATTTTTTTCTTCAAATTGAAGTCTGATATCTTGTATTGAAATGGTTTTTGAATGTTTTTTTTTAAAATTTATGTGTGCTAATGCTGTGTTTAGTGCTACTTTATACATCCAAGTGCTGATTTTTGAATTTCCCTGAAATGAAGGAAAGGATTTCCAAAGTTGATATACAATTTCTTGGTATAAATCCTTTTGGTCGTCATACTGGTCTGCATAAATTCTAACAAGCTTAAAAATAACTCCTTCGTTTTCTTTAATAGTTTCCAAAAAATCATAACTCATTAGCAGTTTTTGTTTCGTTTATTCTATTAGTAGCGCGAGTGGTATAAAAGTCACAAAAGATTGTGTTTTTTTTCAAGATGAAAAATGGAGCTGTTTAGTTTTCTTGTGTATTTTGTTCTGTGAAGGTCGTTCTCATGCAATGACCGCTAACGTTTTGGCACTACAGCGGGTTTGGGACTAAATAAGCGTTATCTTTCGGATTTGCCGAATCTTTCAAATACAAAACCAACTTTCCATTAAGCCAATTGCCCAAATCCCTTGTAGTGGCTGTTAGCCGTTCGTTTTTTTAGTATTCAATTATTTGTTTTAAATGATGTTCCAAATGTGCAACATAATCAGTTATCAAAAACTTTAAAGTCAAAATATTTTCTGCAATTTTTACTTCTCTTGATAAGTTTTCATTTGGTATTTTCTTGATAATTTCAAGAAGTTGTTTGTTGTATATTGTCCAAAACGAAATTATTTGTTGACCTTTTATTGATTGATAAAAATTAAATTCATTCCATTTATTTTGGTCGTAACTAATTTCGGGTTTATTTTCAAATTGTCCACGAACAAATCTTTGGTGATTATTAGTCGCGCTGTCTATCAAATGTCCAATAATTTCTTTTTTACTCCATTTTTCTTCTGATATTTTGAAAGAAAGATTTTCTTCTCCAATTTCATAGAGAAGATTGGGAATCATTTCGGTTAAATATTCTAATCTTTTTATTGTCTGTTCAATCATTTCTGTTTCTTTTTCTATTCGTTCCTCCAAACTGACGGCTAACTATCTTATATCTTCTTAACGCCTGTAAGGTATTGTATTTATTGGTACTCTTAAATTTTTAAAACCCTATAGTACAACATAAGTACAACAAATCAGAATACTTTTACTTGACTATAGATCCCAATACTATTAAGCTGTGCTTGGCGGTTCATCGCTTGATACTCCGCAAGCTTTCCACAATAATACTGCTGGGTTGCTTTAGCATACCCATTTTGTAAAAGTAATTCATTTAGACATAATCCACCAGGCAAAATTACATACCCCAATTGCCTGTTCCAGTAGTCGTAATAGTTCTCTTGTTCCGTGATGATGGTTACAGCGGTTTTAGGCGGTGCAACCGACAAAACGAAGTGCAAGGATTGCAAACCAAATTGGAGCAATAATTGGGCAGGTAAACTGCTTTTCTCTTCATCCTCCATCATCTTCCTATTTAGTTTTACTTCTGGTGCATCCAAGCCATAAAGACGGATTTCTTTTTTCATTTGAGTGAAACGATGGCAAATGATTATGCTATCTCCGTCAAGGACTTCTTCAATTTGCCAATGGGTTTCCACTATGTACGGTGCTTTTGCGTTGTATTGCAT
>CAMBHH010000194.1 GCA_945866505.1 Flavobacterium psychrophilum | reverse complement strand
TTTACAATTTCTGTGGCTGCTCTAACTTTTTCAACCTCATCCCCTTTTCCTGATGAACCTGAAGAATAAGAAAGCATGGCCACTTTGGGTTCAATCCCGAAAGCCAAACTTGAATCAGCCGATGAAATGGCGATTTCTGCCAACTGTTCGGCTGTTGGATTTGGATTAATTGCACAATCTCCAAAAATCGAAACGCGATCCTCTAAGCACATAAAGAAAATTGATGAAACTACAGACGAATTGGGTTTAGTTTTGATAAATTGTAACGCTGGTAAAATCGTATGTTGTGTAGTGTGCGCCGCTCCCGAAACCATTCCGTCAGCGTGACCTTTATAGACCATCATTGTTCCAAAATAGGAACCGTCTTCCATCAAGTCTTTGGCAATTTCCAAAGTCATTTTCTTCTCCTTTCGGAGCTCGTAATAAGTATTTACATAATCATCGTAATTTTCATCTTTTCTTGGATTGATAATCTGAACTTTTGTAAAATCCATATCCAAGCCTAATTCGGACGATTTGCTAACGATTTGTTTTTTGTCACCAAGAATCGTCATTTCAACCACATCCATCAACAATAATCTGGAGGCTGCGATAAGAATTCTATCGTCGTTTCCTTCTGGTAATACAATATGTTTACGGTGTTTTTTGGCTCTTTTAACTAAATTATATTGAAACATTTTTGGAGTCATTCCTTCCACTTCAAATTTTATAAATTTATCGGTTAAACTGTCAATATCTACATATTTTTCGAAAGTATCTATTGATGTTTGAATTTTTTGTTTGTTATTGGCATAAATTTTAGATTTTATATCACCAATTCTATTAGTAATTACATAAGTTCCTTCATTGACTACAATAATGGGCACCACTGGCGAAAGTCCTTCTATTAATTTAAGAATGGTATCCTCGGGAATAATATTTCCCGTTAAAACTATTCCAGAAATAGAGGGATAATTTTTTGATTCATTGGCTTGTAATGCTCCTAAAATAATATCGGCTCTATCGCCAGGAGTGATGACCAAACCATCCTGTTTTAGATGCATCAAATAGTTTCTAAGTTGCATAGCACCGACACTAAAACTGGATATTTGATTATTGAGATAAGCCTCACCAAACAAAACTTTGGCGTCTAATTCCTTCACAACTTCTTGAACGGTTATGTTTTTTAAACTAGAAATCAAGGGAATTGCATTGACCAAAACCCCTTCTGGTAAATTTTTTTTAAGGCCCGATTTAATTAATTCCAAATCTTCTAGCTGCACTTTATTGGCGATTACAGCCAAAACTTCTACTTCTTTTAACTTGAAAGAATGATACGCAAGGCAAAGACTGTCTACTAATTCGTCTAACGATTTTCCTATACCCGACCCCACAATTATAGCTGGAATACCAAGGTTTTTTGCAATGAGCACATTGGTATCCATTTCAATTGCTGTTCCCTCACCAATAAAGCTAGTACCTTCAACTAAAACAAAATCAAATTGTTCCTCAATTTTTTTATATTTCTCGATAATCAAATCTATGACTTCTCCGAGTTTTCCTCTGTTTTTCTTTTTAATTAATTTGCTTTTTTTGATGGCATACGCATCATTAAAATCAATGTCCAAACCAAAATGATTAATTACCGTATCAATATGATTGTCTAATTCGCCATCTTCAAAATCTTCGACTATGGGTCTGAAATAACCCACTTTAGCTGTTTTGCCAATAAGCATACTCATTAATCCCAAAGTAACTATCGATTTACCACTAGTTTCCTCATTTGTAGCTATATATATCGCTTTGTTCATCTATCTATTCTTTATATTTATTATAACTTTTCTTCAACTGTTTTACGCAAAATCTCTTTTTAAACTATCAAAACCAATGCTGTCGTTTAAAGTAAAAAAGCATTCCTAAAAATATTAGCACCATAAAACCAATGACGGTATAGTAGCCATATTCATATTCTAGCTCCGGCATATTTCTAAAATTCATCCCATAAACTCCTGCAATAAAAGTAAGTGGAATAAAAATAGCAGAAACTACCGTTAAGGTTTTCATTATTCCATTCATTTTATGATTTTGTGCCGAAAAATAATAATCAGAAGCACTATGCAAAGAACTCATATCCGATTCTATTTGTTCTAAAAGTTCTAAACTTTTTTGGTGCAATCTCGAAAAAAAAGTAAAGTTATCCGCTTCAATCCCGTTAAAAATGTTGTCGTCTTTGATACTTTTGATGTCATATAGAGAATCTCGTAATGGAATAATGGATCGCTTTAGGAAATTAAAATTATCTCTATGCTTTTCAATTTTTTCTAAAATGATTGGGTCGGTGCTATTTTTAGTTTGGTCAATCAAAAACTCAATTTTTTCTTCTTCGTTTTCTAAGGTGATATAGAAATTTTCCATTATGGAATCCAAAAGAATATAAAGCAGAAAATCCGCTTTTTTGGCTCTGACAATTCCGGAATGAGTTCTAATTCGTTCCCGAATATGCGTAAAAAAGTCACTCCTTTTTTCTTGGAACGAAATTAAAACGCCCTCTTTTAACAAAAAACTAATTTGTTCAACTGTAATACTATCAGTGTCACCTGAAGGCAACAATGATTTTATATTAAAAAATAAAATGTCTTGCTGTTCTTCAATTTTTGTTCTTCGGGTGGTATTCAAAATATCGGCAAGCATAAAGTTGTCAATGTCAAAGTAGTCGCTAATTGATTTCAAAAAATTTAAATCATTCAATCCGTGTACGTTAAGCCAATTTGTTTGCTGAATATCAATATGTTTTTTTAAATCAGAAACATTAAAATCAGCAAATTCAGCAAATTTTAAATCATCATAAACAAACAGTTGCATTTCTGAATCTGTCCTTTTATGAATTCCAGTATATTCCAAATTGTACGGTTGGAGTTTTCTACCTTTCTTATATTTGATTTTTCTCATGCAATATTTTTTATGAAGTAATATTACGAAAATCTTTTATATTGAAAAATGACTTTTGTCATTAGTTTAAAAAAGTAAGAGTAACACAACATTTAGCAACATAATTATTCACAGTTCAAAATTAATTTAAAATAAAAAGTACATTTATGAGATTAATCATTTGATTTCTCTAAAAAAAGTTATTATAGAATAGTAAAGTAGTACAACTAATTTAAACATTTATTAATCTGTAAACCGAGTTCGCCGAGGCACACAAATAAATGAAGGAAACTGTAGTAAAAAAATCGAAGAAGTCCTTTCAGGAATTAAACCTAGAGAGATTCAATAAAAGCGGACAGATTTCAAATAACTGTTGGGTAAAACAAAAAAAACCGAACTATCGCTAGTTCGGTTTTGCTAACAAAGCAAAAAAAAATAAATTAATCTTTTTGAGAATTCACTGCTAAACTGTAAATTACCAAACCAAAACCAATTTTATTAATAGCATCAGCGATGTTGTAAGCCACATCAATATTTCCTTCTGGAACAATACCGTTGTACCAACCCGTTGTTCCCATCATGTATCCTAACGGATAAATCGCCCAACCTACAAGTACAAACCAACACAATATTTTATGTGCTTTCTGAATTTCTCCACCAGCAGCCGAAGCTAATTTGGCAGCTTCACCCAACCATATTTCGTATACAATAGCAAAATAAGCAACACCTGAAATAAAGCCCCAGAAAGCTGCATTCTCAGTTGCTACAACCTCTCCCCAATAACCAGTAACTAGCATTACTATAGAATAAATAATCATTTTCCATAGCAACGATTTTTTCGCGCCGGCTACTTTCAATATCAAGTAAAACTCAAGACACATCAGTGGCACTGTTAATACCCAATCAACATAACGGAAGAATGTTGGGGATTCGCCAAATGAAGCCCAATAGTCTCTCATGTAAAAATAATGAACGGCAGCAATGAAGGTAATCAAACCTGAAACTAAAACTGAGGTACGCCACTTTTTATCAAATTGACTCAATGATAAAAAGAAAAAAGCTGATGCGGCCATCATAGCCATACAGCCCACAAAGAAGGTAAAACCTACGTAATCGGTTGGAGATAATTTTCCGATTAATCCTGGAATAAGCATTAATTTTGTCATAATAAATATATTTAAATTATTTTTTGTTTAAGTAAATATAACAAAAGTTAAACAATAAAAAAATAATTTGTTAATTATTTTTTAATTAATTTTAGAAATTAATAATTTAAATGAAAAAATATACTAATATCGCAATCGTAGCAAGCTTTTTCGGATTATGGATGGATTCCTATTTTTCGAAAAATCTTCAATTAATGTCAGGTTTTTTCTTAATTTTCACCTTTGGTATCCTACATGGAGCCAATGATTTGCTAATAATTAATAAATTTAATGTTAAAAAACCATCTGATTCAAAACTTAAAATTTTTGCTTATTATGTAATCGTAGTCTTAACTGGCATACTATTATTTTATAGTATACCACAATTGGCTCTCTTATTATTTATCATTGTAAGTGGGTATCATTTTGGAGAACAGCAATGGCAAAATTTAGAGTTACATTTTCCAAAATGGCTTGTAATTGTATTCCAGTTCTTCTACGGAGTCTTTATTTTACTATTGCTATTCATATTTCATACCATTGAAGTGCAAAACATCATCTTTAACATCGTAAATGCTACTATTCCTATTCCATACTTTATGGTATTGTTGCAGGTTTCGGGTATCGCTTTCTTTTGCGTAAGCGCCTATTTTTATTGGAAATCAAAAAAAATTAGAAATAAACTGCTGCTAGAATTCTTTCATCTGCTTGTCTTTGCGATTATTTTCAAGTCTTCTAGTCTGATATGGGGATTTGCAATTTATTTTGTGGTATGGCATAGTATTCCATCAATTGTCGACCAAATTAAATTTATGAACGGTTCGTTTTCTCAGAAATATTTTATATCTTATTGTCGCTCGGCTGGAATATATTGGCTGATTTCAATTATGGGAATAGCACTGATCTATTTTACACTTAAGGAAGAAAAGCTCTTCAATGCCTTGTTCTTCTCTTTTTTGGCTGCCATAACATTTCCTCATACTATAGTCATATCAAGAATGTTCCGACGCAAAAAAAGCAAATAAAAAATATTAACACATAAAAAAACCGAGCCATTGCTGACTCGGTTTCTAATAATAAGTAAATAAATGAAAAGCAGTTACACTGCCTCAAACTCTACTTTAGCAGGATTAATGGATGATTTTGAAGCATTCAAAACCTCTATTCCTAACAAGTTTCCGCTTTTGGAATAATCTAAAATAAATCCTTTTTTGTCTTCATCCGATTCTTCAATTTTTTCATCACTCAAAGTGATATAAAGTATGTCCGTTTCTTTATTGTATTTAACTTTCATAATTACAAATATTCAATCCAAATTAAAAACACAAAACTACATAAAAAAAACCGTGTTATTTCTAACACGGTTTTTCATTATTTATGTTCTTCAGAAGATCCCGATAAAAATCGGGATAAGCGATTCACATCATTTTTTATTCAAAAAATGAGTTCTCTGCTTACTTTACCTCCTCAAATTCAACGTCTTCAACATTGTCTCCTTGTGGTTGTTCTGCTTGTGGTTGTTGAGCTCCACCTTGCGCTTGTTCTCCTTGAGCGTACATCGCTTCAGTAGCTTTTTTCCAAGCTGCATTGATGTTGTCAAGTGCAGTTTGAATCGCTGGAATATCTTGAGATTGGTGCGCCATTCTCAATTCAGTCAAAGCGTACTCGATAGCTACTTTGTTTTCGTCAGTCAATTTATCTCCAAGTTCTTTCAATTGAGACTCAGTTTGGAAAATCATTCCGTCAGCTTCGTTCAATTTTTCAGCTCTTTCTCTTGCGATTTTGTCAGACTCAGCATTCGCTTCAGCATCTTTTTTCATTCTTTCGATTTCTTCAGCTGTCAATCCAGAAGAAGCTTCGATACGAATATCGTGAGATTTACCAGTTCCTTTATCCGTTGCCGAAACTTTGATGATACCATTAGCATCAATATCAAAAGTTACTTCAATTTGTGGAACACCTCTTGGTGCTGGTGGAATACCATCTAAATGGAAACGACCAATCGTTTTATTATCAGCAGCCATTGCTCTAGCTCCTTGCAATACGTGGATTTCAACTGTTGGTTGAGAATCGGCAGCAGTAGAGAATACTTGCGATTTTTTAGTTGGAATTGTAGTGTTTGATTCAATCAAAACAGTCATAACACCACCCATAGTTTCGATACCTAAAGATAAAGGAGTAACGTCTAATAACAATACATCTTTTACATCTCCAGAAAGAACTCCACCTTGAATAGCTGCTCCAATAGCAACAACCTCATCAGGGTTAACTCCTTTAGACGCTTTTTTACCAAAGAATTTTTCTACTTCGTCAGCGATTC
>CAMBHH010000193.1 GCA_945866505.1 Flavobacterium psychrophilum | reverse complement strand
ATACTCCAAACCAACTAGTTCTTTGATTTTGCGATTGTGTTCCTGGAAGATAGGCACTAACATTCGTTCGTGTTCTTTTTTACCGTTTAACTCATTTTTGAAAGATTCAAAGGTTACCGGGATGTCTTTTTTGATTAGATTTTTCTCCACATTTAAAATCTTTGATTTTAAATTGTCAAGATGTCCATTGATTGAACGAGCTTCTTCCGAAGTGCCTTTCATTTTAGACATTTCAGAGTGCCATTTGTCCGGTTCAATAAACTTACCAGTACTGTTGTCTAAACGTCTGCCGTTGATGGTAATTCGTTGAAAAATTGGAGCCAAACCTTTAGCATTGACTTTGACTCTTTTTACATAAAAAAGGATTGAAATTGGATAGTCCATAATTGGTGACCTTTAAGTTAATAGAAATTTAAAAAAACTATCAAGACCAAACAAGATGTTCAATGAATGAACCTCTTGTTTTAAAAGGGTTAACAAAGGTAGGGGCACAATATTTTTGAATTTTAAAGTGCCCCGAATTGTACCCCTTTAGACTGAGAAACTATGAATAATTTGGATAGGGAGTAAAATAAAAAACCCTCTAAATCATACGATTTAAAGGGTTTTGATAGGATTTTTGAAATAATCAGCAGAGAGGAAGGGATTCGAACCCTCGATAAGTTGCCCTATACACGCTTTCCAAGCGTGCGCCTTCAGCCACTCGGCCACCTCTCTATTTATTTGAGGCTGCAAATAACACGAAAAAATTTGATTAAAGGAAATTAAAACTTGATTTTTATGAAATTTCTCCTCGCAACGAAGTTTCGAATATTGTTTTGAAAATAGTTGGCGAAACATTCATTCCCAACAAATACATTAATTTAGTTATAGCTGCTTCGGTAGTAATATCTTTACCCGAAATCACTCCAATTTCTTTCATTGCTGAGCTGGTTTCATATTTTCCCATTGTGACACTACCAATGGAACATTGGGTAACATTTACAATTTGCAAACCTCTATCAATTCCATTTTTCAGAAGGGCTAAAAACCAATCTTCGGTAGGTGCATTTCCAGCGCCGTAGGTTTCTAAAATGACACCTTTTAGTTCTGGTATTGAAAAAATAGCTGATAAAACCGCCTCGCTAATTCCGGGAAACATCTTTACAATCACAACATTATTTTCCAAGTTTTTATGAACCTTTACTTTCTTCAATCTCGTTTTAGGCAAAAACAACTCTGGAAAGGTTTTCAAATGAACTCCTGATTCGATTAAAGTGGGATAATTAGGTGAAATAAAAGCCTTAAAGTTTTCTGAATTTATTTTTGTGGTTCGGTTGCCTCTATACAATTTGTATTCAAAATACAAGCACACTTCGTTTATTGCAGGTTTGTCATCTATCTGTAAAGACGCAATTTGAATAGCGGTAATTAGATTTTCCTTTGCATCTGTTCTTAAATCTCCTATGGGTAATTGTGATCCGGTAAATATTACCGGTTTTGACAAATTTTCGAGCATAAAACTCAATGCTGATGCAGAATAAGACATGGTGTCAGATCCGTGAAGCACAACAAATCCATCAAAATTGTCATAAGTATCTTCGATGATTGTCGCAATTTCAGCCCACTTTTCGGGATTAATTGTAGAAGAATCGATTGGCTTTTTAAAAGAAACTGTTTCGATATCACAATCTAATTGTTTTAATTCAGGGATTTTTTGCAGTAATTTACTGAAATTAAAAGTCTTGAGTGCCCCAGTTTCAAAATCTTTCATCATACCTATCGTTCCACCGGTATAAATTAAAAGAATTTTGGCTTTAGCTAACATTTTCGTATTTTAACTTATTGACAACTGGATTGGCATACATATCTAAAAAACCCTGTTTTGCAACAGGATGCTCATGATCTATTCGTAATTCGAGTCTTCTTTCAAAAATTGATTTTTCATTTTCGGTGTACAAGTGTGAATAGGTGTTGGTTTTATTCAAAATATCATAAGCAATATAATTAGTAGGCCATAATTTATAATTGTTTAATATTGAATCATCAATTACTTGTGCTAAGGCTAAAATTTGTTTGTTAGAAGTATCAAAATTGACCTTAATATGATCTATGTCGGTTTCGAGAACATCTCCAATATGGATATGAATTCTTTTCTTTTGGCCAATTATACCACTTAACAATGTTGTTATGTCTTCGTTTTTTTCTTTAATATAAATTTCGTTATTGGACTCTGCCATTAATTGAGGCATTTTTAAAGCATCGGTTGGGTCATATTCATAAGAAATAGAGACTGGAATTATCTTTATTTTTTTGAAATAATCCATTAAGTGAGGCTCGTCAGATGCCATTCCTATCATTTTCAAAACTCCTGCATTCGTTTTGTCATTTCCATCCTTGGTTCTTCCTTCACGCTGAGCAATCCAAACAGAGCGATTTTCATGCAACAAAAGCTGAGCCATATATTCGGAAAGTAATTTAGAGCTAACCAGCAATTCTCGAGGGGAAAGCCCGCGCTGTACCAAAAAATTACGGTTTAATTTGGCCAATGTTCTTAAAAAAGATTTTTTGACTAAATTATCTCCAATAGCAGAAGAAGTCATCAATTTTCCGTGTTCAAACAAACTAGCATTCAATAGAGTAGTGTCTAAAACAATATCGCGATGATTGGAAATATAGAGGTATGGTGTGTTATTATCTAATTTTTCAAAACCAGAGGTGGTTAAGCCATCAGAGCTTTTTTCCAATACTTGCTTTACACCATAATAAATAAAATTACACTGAAAATCACGTATGGAGTGGGTTTTTTTGAGTTGCTCTTTCCAAATTTCATCATCAACTTTCGGAAAACAAAAGTTCATTAATGCTTTCATCAT
Organism: Flavobacterium psychrophilum; assembly: GCA_945866505.1. Classification (GTDB taxonomy): domain Bacteria; phylum Bacteroidota; class Bacteroidia; order Flavobacteriales; family Flavobacteriaceae; genus Flavobacterium; species Flavobacterium psychrophilum_H. The sequence goes on along the minus strand of CAMBHH010000193.1, from coordinate 3,541 downwards.
AGGGTGATCTATGACTTTTAAAATGCCTTTATTTATTTCAGTATCATAAAACGGCCGTATGGCATCAAATCTCTTCATTTTGGTAATCCATTAAGTTTGACAAATGAACAAAAAAAAACCTAAAGTTATATAATAACATTGTTAAATCCCAAATATGTCCTTAGAATTTGCGGTGGTGATTAGTGCAATTTCCTCTTGCTGCAAATTATATATTTCAGATAATTTACCCATCACATTTGAGAGATAACTACTTTCGTTGCGTTTTCCACGAAACGGTACTGGTGCCAAATAAGGAGAATCAGTTTCTAGTACAATATGCTTCAAATCGATGTGATTTAAAAATTGGTTTATTTTTCCATTTTTGAAAGTTACCACTCCGCCTATTCCCAGTTTCATATTGTACGATATAGCTTGTAATGCTTGCTCATAAGTTCCCGAAAAACAATGAAAAATCCCGAATAGAGTAGGCGATTTTTCTTCTTCCAAAATTTCAAATATTTCGTCGAAAGCTTCGCGGCAATGTATCACGATGGGTAAGTTATAGTGCTTAGCCAACTGAATTTGTTTCCTGAAAGCTTCTTTTTGATGCTGCAAATGCGTTTTATCCCAATACAAATCGATTCCAATTTCGCCAATGGCAACAAATTTTCTTTTAGCCAATTCTTCCTCGACATGTTGTAATTCATCAAGATAATTGTCTTTGACGTGTGTGGGATGCAAACCCATCATTAAAAAAACGTTTGCAGGATAATCTTTTTCCAAATCATACATCGCTTGCGTAAAAGTTGAATCGATTGCAGGTATAAAGAATCGCGATACTCCAACAGCAATGGCACGTTGAATCACTTCATTACGATCGTCGTCAAATTCGGTGGAATATAAATGGGTGTGCGTGTCGGTGATTGTCATATCAAGCTTGATTTCGAGCAAAGATACAATCTTGCCGAAATAGAGGAACATTTGAGAAATTTATTTTAAATGTGAATGCCTTTTGCAGCATAAAATACAATCAATTTCGTTCACAGATTCCTATAATTAATTTCAGTATTATAAGTCATTAATAGTGAGAGGATCTACTAATTTACTTTATTGAAGAATTTACGATCATATAGTTTCTAACAACCTTTTTCCGTGCCATAACACGCTTGGATTGATCAGAATAATGCTAAATACGCCTGCTACAATTAGGAATTTTATTACGTTGTGAAGTAGAATAAATTGTGCTTTTCTATTTGATTTCCAAAGGTATTGCAGGAAGAAAATCAAAATAATGAGGCAAGTATAAAAATAAATATCCATATAACCCACATCAAAAATTTCGATTAAAACATAAACGGGAATGATGGTTGATACGGATAAAAATGTAATTATTTTCTTAGACACAATTTCGCCGTAAATAATTGGAATGGTTTTGTAATCGTTTGCCAAGTCTCCTTTAATGTTTTCTAAATCTTTGATCATTTCCCGAATCAAGAGTAATAAAAATAGGAATGTAGCGTGACCAAAAATCACTTCATAAAAGTTTTTGTAATATAGTAGAATGGCGAAAAATGGCAAAACCGACAGAAATGCTGATGTCAAATTACCAATAAATGGGTATTTTTTGATTCTGTGTGAATAATACCAAATCAAGAAAATATAGGTCGAAAAAAATAAAAAAGCACGCCAAGAAACGATTATGGCTAACAATGCAACGATAAAATTGAGAGAAAAATAGACCTGTAACTTTGTTTTTTGGCTGACCAATCTATCAAGCATCGACTTGTTAGGTCGATTGATTAAATCTTTCTTAGTATCATAAAAATTATTGATAATATATCCCGATGCAATAGTCAATGAAGAAGCAAAAACAATAATAAATAAATCGAAATCTAATAGGACGGATAAAGCTCTTTTTTCAGGTGCTAGAATGAATATCGCCGAAAGATATTGAGCCAAAATTATTATCGGAATATTGTAACCCCTAATCACAGAGAACAAACTGATGAATTTCATCACGATTATTTTGTTCTTTCGGCTTAGCATTTTAAAATTGATAAACTACTTCTAGCTTATAATCTTTCAAAGCTAATTTTGCTTTTTCTAAATCTTGCGTAAACCCGAGGATGTAACCACCTCCACCAGAACCACAAAGTTTAAGGTAATAATCGTTTGTATCAATTCCTTCTTGCCAAATGCCATGAAATTGTTCTGGAATCATTGGTTTAAAGTTATTCAAAACGACTTTCGATAATTTTTTAGTGTTCGCAAACAATGACTTCATATCGCCACCCAAGAAGTTCTCGACACAAGCATCGGTGTGTTTTATGAATTGCGATTTCAACATTTTTCTGAAACCTTGATCTTTCAGTTTTTCCATAAAAATATTCACCATCGGAGCCGTTTCACCCACAATTCCTGAATCTATCAAAAACACAGCTCCAGTTCCCTCCAAACTTTGTGTTGGAATTCCCGTTGCCTCGATATTGTCCTTGGAATTGATTAAAATAGGAATGCTCAAATAACTATTTAGAGGATCCAAACCAGAGCTTTTTCCGTGGAAAAAAGACTCCATTTGGGAGAAAATAGTTTTGAGTTGCAATAATTTTTCACGGGTTAGATTTTCGAGAACGGTGATTTTGTTTTGGGCGTATTTATCGTAAATAGCTGCAACTAATGCACCACTGCTTCCCACACCATACCCTTGCGGAATACTAGAGTCAAAAAACATCCCACTTTCGACATCATTTTTTAGAGTCGCTAAATCGAAAGTAACTAATTCCGATTGTTCGCTTTGTAAAGTTTCCAAATGGGATACAAAACGTTTTAAATTTTCGTTTGATTTTATGGCTTCGCTTGATGGATTTGCTTCTCTTTTCAAAGCACCATTATAAAAATTATAAGGAATAGACAAGCCTTTCGAGTCGCGAATAATTCCGTATTCGCCAAAGAGTAATATTTTTGAGTAAAATAAAGGTCCTTTCATATATTAATTTATAATTGACAATGAACAATTGATAATTATTTAATTTTAGAGGTATTAATTATGCTAGTTAACAATTTTAATAATTCAATTATTTTTGGTTTCAAATTTAGAAACTCTGATTCTGAAATATATTGAGTTTCAAATAATAATTCTAACCAATATTCTGTCTCGTTTGCTTCTTTTAAAGAAATGGAAAGTTTATGAATAAAATCTGCTTTGCTTTGTGCCTGTTCCGCTTCTCTAACATTTGCTCCAATTGAAGTTCCTGAACGTAACAATTGTCGAGAAAGAACGAACTCTTTTCTATCAGCTAAAACTTTAAATAGACCAACTATTTCAATTGCAAATAAAAATGATTTTTCTTTGATAATATTCTTCTTCTCCATAATTATCAATTGTTAATTATCCATTATCAATTGACTTCCAGTTCCAATTTCGTCACAAAGGTACTGACCATTTTGACAATAGCCAACTAATTCGCCCTTAATAAATTGCAAAACGTTTTCTTTTACGTTTTCTGGATATAAAACGTGAACATTGGCACCAGCATCTAATGTAAAACAAACTGGAATTTTG
>CAMBHH010000192.1 GCA_945866505.1 Flavobacterium psychrophilum | reverse complement strand
GTGGCATAGCCCGGCACCGTGTCGTTTAGCGTAGCATTTGCCTCAATGTGTTTGCGCAGTTTATAATATACTTGGTTGGCTTCCTCTCTTTTTCCTGCCAATGTTTCTTTCGAAACCTCGCTATATTCCACCGTTCTTTTTAAATAAGTGGTTCCAAAAAGAGTGTTGGCGGTTTTCAATTCGTTTTTCCAAGCAGTCAAATTCAAAGCAATAATAGCATCAGCCAAATCAGGTTGGGTTTCAAAATCGCTTACCAGACTATTTATAATATTAGTTTCAGACTGCAAGTTTTGACGTGCAATGCTGTCGCCATACAATTTTAAATTGTCGCTCAATCGGGTAGCGGCTGTGCTCAAAGTAGGGTCAAAATGATACTGATATCCATCGGCTACCAACTGCAATCCATAAACGGCGCGGTCTCTTCTATCGTCCAGCGCTTCGAGTTCTTTTGTAATTTCAGAGGCCGTTTGTTTTTTGTACAAAGCGTCAAGCTCGGTGTTTTTCAAAGCCAAAGCATCGTATTGAGCTTTGATATTTAGGGATGTGGGATCGTTTTGCAAGGTGAGAATGGCTACATCCTTAAACAATTGTAGGTGTTCGTCGTTGCGTAAATGAAGTAAATCGATAGCGTTAATCATAATTTTAAATTTTAAAGGTTAAATATGGAATTGATTACTAAAATAGGCAACGCATTGCAGGACAATGATTAGCAAGGTTAAGAAATCATTAAAAAATTAGCATCAACCGTATAAATAGAAAGAAGGATTTATTGTTGCATTAAAACAGTTATACATTTAATTTTACCATATAAGGCATATAAGTTCATATAAACGATACAATCAAAAACTTAAATGTTCTTAAATGTCTTATATGGTAAAAAAAAGCGACACTATTTTGTATTCACAGCTTAGCTAGGCAGACGATTTTTAGCTGAAAATCAAAAAAATGACTCGAACCCTTCGTGCAGTGTGCAGGAAGCGTTCGAGTGTTACTCGAATAGGCTGTGCAGTCTGCACGGGGGTCTTGAGTGCCACTCGAAGTGTTCGCGCAGTCTGCACGAGGGTCTTGAGTGTCACTCGAACGGTTCGCGCAGTGTGCAGGAAGCGTTCGAGTAAAAATGAGTTTTTGGGGTAAAATGTGTTTGGGGTGGTGGGATTTTGGGGGAAATTGGGTATATTTGGGGGCGGGGTAGTAAATAAACTTTTACTAATTTACTGCAAATTGGGTGTAAAGACAAAAGTTTGTATTGCTTATTTATTAGTTGGCAGAGAGCAATGATAATCCGGATTCTAAAGAAAATATTTATATTTACAAGAAAAAATTTATGCGTAAAAAGATAACAACAAGAAATAAAATTTTTAAAACTGTAAAAGACAAATTAGAATATATTCAAAAAGAATGTCACGAGCCTGAACTATTTGAAGATTTAAAACAGCTATTTAATAAGAAAGGTTTTGATAATGTCAAAATTACTCACGGAAATAGAGAATTTGGTAAAGATTTAGTTTTCTCTAAATATGATGCTGATTTTGGAGAGGAAAAATGGTTTGCAGTTATCGTTAAGAATAAACCTGCTTCTCAAAATGATTTTATGCAAGGAAATGAAATTGGGAATCAAATAAATACTGGTATAAATGTTCCATTCAAAGATATTGAAGGTGTTGAACATTCAATATCAGGTTTATTCGTTATTATAAATGGTAGTGTTTCAGACCAAGCAACAGAAGTTTTAAAAAACTATTTACCAAAAATTATTTTACCACATATTAAAATTTGGGATTATCAAAATTTAGAAAAAGAAATTAGTAAGCATTCAAAAGAATCATTTTTAAATAATTTAGAACCAACATTAAATGTATACATACAAGAACAGATAAAAAAATTATCTGATATTAGTTCTGCAAATAGTGTCTATGACTTAAAACTTGATGATATTAATGAAATATTTATAAATGTTCAAACAACGTATTCAAGAGAATTAAGAAAAATGAATAATTATGTTTCATTTGACAATGAAAAAAACAGTTTTAAAGAAGAAGATATTGAAGGTTCAAAGGAAATTATAAATTCAAATAAAAACTTTATAATTCACGGAATTCCAACAAGTGGTAAAACATTATTTTTAAAGAGAATTGGCATTAAAGCCCTTAACAATAGTAGCATTTTACCAAACGCTGTTTTTTATTTTGATTTACAAAACTTTAAGCAAAATAAAATAGACATTTTATCTTTAATTAATGAACAATACAAAAGTTTAACTAAAGATGAAAATTTCAATAAAGAAGATTATTCAAAAATAATTTTATTATTTGATTCAATAGATTTTATAAAAGATGATTCACAAAAGATTCAAATTTTGAAAGACATTGAAGAATTCATTGAAAGTAAAATTTTTAGTAATTTACAAGTTGTTATTGCAACTAGAAATTTTGAATTCATAAAAAACAGCGGATTGTTAAAAGAATTTAAGGATACAGAATTATTGCCTTTCAACTTTGAGCAAGCATTTAAATTAGTGAAGAAAATCATTCCCAATAATGAAAAGAAAGCTAATAATTTTTTAAAAGCTTTGAAAAATTCTTTATTAGACACAACATTACAAAGAACACCATTAGCGCTAACGCTAATGGCTATTTTGTATCGAGATGATAAAGTAGATTTAAAAGAATTACCTGCAAATATTTTTGAACTTTATAACAAGTTCACAGATGTATATTTGGATAAATGGGACACATCAAAAGGAATAACTCAACTTTACAAATATGAGCAAACAAAAAATATTCTGGCATTTATAGCATTTCATTTGCACACTCAAGGCGTTAATACCATTGAAGAAGATGAATTAAAAAGTTTTTTAATTAAATTAAGAGAAAACTATAATTATGATGAACTAAATGATATTGATAATTTTATTATACACTTAAAATCAAGAAACGGTGTGTTTAACTTTGATGAAATAAACAGTTCCTTTTTATTTTTCAACCATTATTTCCAAGAATATTTTGCCAGTTTGTGCATCGAAGATGAAGACGATGTAATTTTAATAAATAATTTTTTTAATAGCTGGTGGACTAATTCTTTAGTTTTTTATTGTGGAAAAAAACCTAAAAGTAATAGATTACACAACGAAATAAATAATAAGATTCTACCTGTTGGATCATTTCAAAAGCTTTTTTATGTTAACCAACATTCTAAATGTTTACAAGCTAGTCATTCGATATCAATTGTAAATAGAACAAGCATTATTAAAAAATTACTATTTGAATTTGATAATTTTTTTAAATCTCTGATTGATGAAGGAAATGAAGATGAAAACTCACAAATCCGAGATATTCCATTTGTAAATATTTTGACCCAAAGTAAAAATCTTTTTGACTCAACATTTAGTTCTAAGCACATATCAACAGATGAAACTATTACATTATTTGAAAACCTGTTATTAGAAGAGAATACACTTTCAAATATTACTATTTATAATATCTCTTATTATTTAGCATTTCATCAGAATTCCGCTGTCCCATTTGAGCTATTTGAAAACAGAATTACAGATGATGTTGTTTGGAATAAAATATTATATGTAGATATTAATTTTCTTAAACTGAAAAAGAAAATTGACGAAAAGAAATTTATTAGAATTAAGCGCAAAATGAATAACAACAAATTTTTAATTCAACATATTTTGAAAACAAGCATCATTGAAACGAAAAAAATCGGGTAAATATTTTCCCAACTCTGTAAAGACCCGATCGCTCGGATATGCAAATAAGTCCTTGTTAAGCTAGCGCAGTTTTGCAAACTGTGCCCACAATCAAAAGCAAACCCGAGAACTAATGGAAGTTTTACCACTGTTCCAACTTCAAAAAAGCGTTTAATATTTTAGTTTGATACAGCAGTTTTAAGCAACGTTTTTTTTCTGTTACGGCAAAAGATTTGGCGGCGATACTATTTAAAGTTATAGTAAATCGCAAAAAAAAATTGTAATGAAATTGAAACTTACGTAAAAAACGTATATTTTTACACGTAAAATAATAGAATATGAACACTAAGCTCACTTTAAACCTAGACACGGAGATCATTTCTGAGGCTAAGACTTATGCGAAAAGGCATAAGGTTAGCTTATCTAAACTGATTGAAAATTATCTAAATTCTTTAACGAGAGAATCAAAGAAACAATCTTCGGTAAGCGCTCTTGTAGAAAGCCTGACTGGAATTATTCCAAATGATTTTGACGAAAGAAAAGAATACCGCGATCATATTGATAAAAAGTATTCCTAATGGAGAAAGTATTTGTTGACACTAATATTGTTATTGATCTTTTAGCCAAACGTGAACCATTTTATAAAGATGCTCAAGACTTATTTACATTAAGCGACAAAAAAGAAATTGAGCTTCAAATTTCTTCTTTGACTTTTGCAAATGCCTATTATTCTATTGTAAAGCATCACAAAACCGTAGATGCAAAAAAATATTTGTTGAAATTTAAAGTTCTTGTAACTATTTTGCCTTTGGAAGATAAAGCTATAGAATTAGCACTAGCCTCTGATTTTTCGGATTTCGAAGATGGATTGCAATATTTTGTTGCAATGGCTTATAAATCTGACATTATAATTACGAGAAATAAAAAGGATTTTAAAAGTTCTAAAATTCCAGTTATGACCGCTGGAGAATATATGAAGAAATAAGAGCTGTTTTCTATTACAAATGCTTACGCCCAACCCCTCGGATTTAATCTAAATATTTTCATCAACGCTAGCGCTCCCGAAAGCTTTCGGGATGCAAACTGTGCCCACAAACAAAAGCAAAAAAAACAGTTTGCACCCCGCTTCTGCCAATATACTTTTATGTAGTATTTTTATAAAGTCCAGTTTACAATTTCATCAATAATTATACACCCAATCTTGTAATTCTGAAGTAGAACGCTCCCCATTTTAGGTTGGTATCATCCATAAAATAAGCACTCAGGGTCGATTTTCCTTTGGTAAAACTGCCTTTAAATTGAATTGTTTTTGCATCGGCCTCTACGGCTTTTTCCTGGTTCCAGTCTCCTATTTTTATCAAAGCTTTTTTTAAATTCAATGCCTTTCCTTCTGGAATCATATTGGTAGTAGCAGTGGCTTTTATCCCTAAAACAGCCTCGTTTAATTTTAAATTCGCTTCAAATGGCCAGCGACTAATTTCAATTTCATAATCGCCCGACTGTTCAAACTCGATGGTGAATTCGCCACCACAAGGGTTTCTGTTCGCCAGTCGGATATGGTCTTGATCCCAAGGAATTTTTGGTTCCTCGAGATGTTGTTCGTGACAGCTAATTTCGACAGGGTTTTGTTTGTCGGAACCCAAAACAATCGGTGTGAAATCCGTAAAATCTGCCGAAACCGATTGCCACCATTCTTCATAATAGCCTTTCATTTTATCGACAATTGCAGGAAATTGAGCCGCTAGATCTTTGCTTTGCGAGGGGTCTGAAGCAATATCATACAATTCCTTTCCGTTGATCAATCGCATTTTGTCGGACATTACGGCACTCTTTCTCCACTTAATAGGAACTTGCACCCGCTGGGAATCGGTTACCAAATACTCCCGATTGAGCACAGCATTTTTGTTTAATAACAAGGGAGAAATATCGCTTCCGTCTAGTTTTATATTGGGCAATTCTAAATTGCAAAGTGAGGCCAATGTTGGTAATACATCAATGTTGGCCGTAAGTGTAGCTATGTTTCGAGCTTCTTTAATTTTATCGGGATAGGATATAAAAAAGGGGACTCTATGTCCTCCTTCGTATTCGCTGGTTTTTACCCCTCTCATATTGGCATTAAAACCATACCATTTGCCCTCCGTTTTTTTGTAACCTGCGGCAGTGCCATTATCTGTAAGGAAAATTACAATGGTATTATTATCAATTTTTAGTTGTTTTAGTTTGTCCTGCAGTCTTTTCAAATTATCGTCCACATTGGTAATCATCCCATAAAACCGTTTCATTTGGTCGGGAATATCGCTTTTTTTGTATTTGTTGAAATATTTTTTAGGAACGTTATAAGGTTCGTGAGGCGCATTGGTAGAGATATAACAAAAGAAAGGCTTGTTTTTGTTTTTTTCGATATACTTGATGGCTTTGTCGAACCAGACATCGGTGCAATAGCCATTTACTTTTTTGGGGATTCCGTTTTCTAAATACGTATCGTCAAAATAATCGTTGCCCCAATAATCGGGTGTCTGCCCAACTGCACCGCCCACATGCATAAAAGTATAGGCAAAGCCTTTGTCTTGGGGTCTTGCAGGATAGGTATCGCCCAAATGCCATTTGCCAAACATTGCAGTTTCATAGCCATTGTTTTGAAAAACATTTGCCATTGTAACTTCGTCTTTACGAAGAATGGAAAGACCGCCAACAGTGTGCCACACGCCTACTCTATTGGCATAGCGACCAGTCATCAATCCA
>CAMBHH010000191.1 GCA_945866505.1 Flavobacterium psychrophilum | reverse complement strand
CGTCCACATTAGTAATCATCCCATAAAACCGTTTCATTTGGTCGGGAATATCGCTTTGTTTGTATTTGTTGAAATATTTTTTAGGAACGTTATAAGGTTCGTGAGGCGCATTGGTAGAGATATAACAAAAGAAAGGCTTGTTTTTGTTGGTTTCAATATACTTGATGGCTTTGTCGAACCAAACATCGGTGCAATAGCCATTTACTTTTTTGGGGATTCCGTTTTCTAAATACGTATCGTCAAAATAATCGTTGCCCCAATAATCGGGTGTTTGTCCAACAGCACCGCCCACGTGCATAAAAGTATAGGCAAACCCTTTGTCTTGAGGTCGTGCTGGATAGGTATCGCCTAGATGCCATTTGCCAAACATTGCAGTTTCATAGCCATTGTTTTGAAAAACATTTGCCATTGTAACTTCGTCTTTACGAAGAATGGACAGACCACCGACAGTGTGCCAGACTCCTACCCTATTGGCGTAACGACCTGTCATCAATCCCGAACGACTGGGAGCACAGGTAGGACTCACGTGAAAATCTGTCAATCGTATCGACTGCTGGTACAACTTATCTAAGGCCGGCGTTTTGATGATTGGGTTGCCATTACAAGCCAAATCGCCGTAGCCTTGGTCGTCGGTAATAATAATGATTACATTTGGTTTTTTAATTTCTTGAGCAACAACTGTAGTTGAAAACGAATTTAACAACAAGAATAAACTGTAGAATGGTGCGTAAATTTTTAGAAAATAGTTTCTCATTTTGTGGTATTTAAAGGTGCTATAAACAATACGTTTCAAGGATTCAATCTAGGTGTTAAAATAAAACAAAAAAGCGAAATAGAAAATTCTATTTCGCTTTTTATTATTTATAAGAACTAGAACTACTAGCCTATTCTTTTCATTGCAGTCATCGATTCTCTCAACTCTGCTCCTACTTCTTCGATTAAATGCTCACGGATTTCTCTGTTTACAGCAATCAAAACGGCATTATCTACTTGGTTTGAAGTGGCGAATGGAGTACCGATTACGTTGGTTTCGATGGTTTGCATAAAATCAGCCAACAAAGGTTTGCAAGCGTGATCGAATAAATAACAACCATATTCGGCAGTATCTGAAATTACTCGGTTCATTTCGAATAGTTTTTTTCTGGCGATGGTGTTTGCAATCAAAGGCAATTCGTGTAATGATTCGTAGTAAGCCGATTCTTCGATAATACCTGATTCGGTCATCGTTTCGAAAGCTAACTCTACTCCTGCTTTTACCATTGCTACCATCAAAACACCGTTGTCGAAATATTCTTGTTCAGAGATTGCTGCTTCGGTTGGTGCTGTTTTTTCGAAATTGGTTTCTCCAGTTGCGGCTCTCCAAGTCAATAAATTAGCATCATTGTTGGCCCAGTCAATCATCATATTTTTAGAGAATTCTCCAGAAATAATATCGTCTTGGTGCTTTTGGAACAACGGACGCATAATATCTTTCAATTCTTCCGCTAATTCAAAAGCTTCAATTTTAGAAGGATTGTTCAAACGATCCATCATATTGGTGATTCCTCCGTGTTTCAAAGCTTCGGTGATGGTTTCCCAACCGTATTGAATGAGTTTTGAAGCATACGCAGCATCGATTCCTTTTTCAATCATTTTGTCGAAACACAAGATAGATCCTGTTTGCAACATTCCGCAAAGGATGGTTTGTTCTCCCATTAAATCTGATTTTACTTCGGCAACAAAAGAGGAAAGCAACACTCCTGCTCTATCGCCACCTGTAGCTACTGCATAGGCTTTGGCTTGGTCTAAACCAAATCCGTTTGGATCATTTTCTGGGTGAACTGCAATTAAGGTTGGTACACCAAAACCTCTTTTGTATTCTTCACGTACTTCTGTTCCAGGGCATTTTGGAGCACACATAATTACGGTGATGTCTTTACGAATTTGCATTCCTTCTTCAACGATGTTAAAACCGTGAGAATAGGCCAATGTTGAACCTTGTTTCATTAAAGGCATAATCGATGTAACTACTGCGGTATGTTGTTTGTCTGGCGTTAAGTTACAAACCAAATCGGCTGTTGGAATTAATTCTTCGTAAGTACCCACAGTAAAACCATTGTCGGAAGCATTGGTAAAAGAAGCTCTTTTCTCTGCAATTGCTTCAGCACGCAAGGCATACGAAATGTCTAAACCTGAATCTCTCATATTTAATCCTTGGTTTAAACCTTGAGCTCCGCAACCTACAATAACTACTTTTTTGCCTTTAAGGGCCTCTATACCATCTGTAAATTCGGATTTATCCATGAATTCGCAAACGCCTAATTGGTCTAATTGTTCTCTAAGTGGTAATGAATTGAAATAATTTGCCATTTTTTAATATTTAATAATTGAATGATTTATAATTTTAAGTTTTATCTAATGCAACCTGAAATCTGAACCCTATTTTAGTTCTTCTAATAAAGTCGTTACTTCCATTTTCTCTTTGGAAACCGAAATTCGTCCAGAACGCACAAATTGCATAATTCCGAAAGGCTTTAATTTGTTGTACAAATCGTTAATATCGGCACGTTTTCCTGATTTTGAAATCACAAAAAAGTCTCTTGAAACCGTCACAATTTCAGAATGACTTTCTTTGATGATGTTTTGAATTTGTCTTTCGTCGAATAATAAGCTGGAATCAATTTTGAATATGGCGCTTTCCAAGAAAATGGTTTCTTCGTCAATATGATAAAAAGCTTTGATGACTTCGATTTGTTTTTCGATTTGACCTACAATATTTTGCACCCATTTTTCTGAAGTTTTTACCACAATGATAAATCGGGAGACGTTTTCGATTTCCGATTCGGATACATTTAGACTCAATACATTGATATGGCGTTTCAAGAAAATCCCTGAAATTCTATTCAATAAGCCAACGTTGTTTTCTGAGTAAACAGAAATAGTGAATATTTTATTTTCTTCCATAATTTAAGCCCCTCCCCAACCCTCCCCTAAGGGGAGGGAGCCGAAACTGGCATTTGGGTTTATTTTTAATTTATAATCTATTTTTCTATTAAAGCTCCTAGTTCCCCCTTCGGGGGTTAGGGGGCTTACGATAATCTCATTTCTGCTACTGATGCACCGGTAGGAATCATTGGGAATACATTGTTTTCTTTTTCTACCAAAACTTCAAGAAAATAAGATTCTTTCGAAGCTAGCATTTCGGCTACAGCTGCATCTAAGTCTTCTCTTTGGGTAACTTTTCTAGCTTTAATGTAATAGCCTTCTGCAATAGCAATAAAATTGGGATTCGTCATTACGGTCGAAGCATATCGACTATCAAAAAACAATTCCTGCCATTGGCGAACCATCCCTAAGAATTCATTATTTAGTACCACAATTTTCACAGGAACTTTAGTTTGAAAAATAGTTCCTAATTCTTGAATCGTCATTTGAAAGCCACCATCACCAATAATAGCCACCACTTCACGATCTGGTCTTCCCATTTTAGCACCAATAGCGGCTGGTAAACAAAATCCCATTGTTCCTAATCCTCCAGAGGTAATATTACTTTTGGTCGAATTGAATTTGGCATAGCGACACGCAAACATTTGATGCTGTCCTACATCCGAAACTATAATAGCATTTCCGTTAGAATGCTTATTAATCATTTCGATAGTTTCACCCATCGAAATTCCTTTATCATTTGTTGGCGCTAATTCTTCGTTGATAACCGCATCAAGTTCTATTTTATAATATTCTTTGAATTCGTTGTGCCATGATTCGTGAGTTTTGCTTTCGATAAGTGGAATCAAGGCTTGCAAAGATTCTTTTACATCAGCCAAAACAGCAACGGTAGTTTTTACATTTTTATCAATTTCGGCAGGGTCAATTTCGAAGTGAATTACTTTGGCTTGTTTGGCATAAGTGGCTAAATTTCCCGTAACTCGATCATCAAAACGCATTCCGAGTGCGATTAATACATCGCATTCGTTAGTTAATAAATTGGGACCGTAATTTCCGTGCATTCCTAACATTCCTACATTTAATGGATGGTCTGTTGGCATCGCCGAAAGACCCAAAATAGTCCAAGCTGCAGGAATTCCTGATTTTTCGACCAGTTCTTTCAACTCGGCTTCGGCTTGACCCAAAATAATTCCTTGACCAAAAATGATGTATGGTTTTTTAGCGTTATTGATTAGTTCAGCTGCTGCAGCTACTTTTTCAAGGTTTAAAACAGGTTTCGGATTGTAACTTCTAATATGGGTACATTTTTTATAACTAAAATCCAATTGATCGAACTGCGCATTTTTTGTAATGTCAATGAGTACTGGACCAGGACGACCTGATTTGGCAATATAAAAAGCTTTAGCTATAATTTCAGGAATTTCGTGAGCTTCGGTTATTTGATAATTCCATTTGGTTACAGGTGTCGAAATCCCGATAATATCTGTTTCCTGAAAAGCATCAGAACCCAATAAATGTTTGCCTACTTGACCTGTAATACAAACCATCGGTGTAGAATCGATTTGCGCATCGGCAATTCCAGTAACCAAATTCGTTGCTCCTGGACCTGAAGTGGCTATGGCAACACCAACTTTTCCGGTAGCTCTCGCATACCCTTGAGCAGCGTGGGTAGCACCTTGTTCGTGTCGCACTAAAACGTGGTGTAATTGATCTTTAAATTTATATAATTCATCATAAACTGGCATAATGGCTCCTCCAGGATATCCATAAACCAAATCTACGCCTTCTTCTAGCAAACATCTTATAATGGCTTCTGCACCCGATATTTTATTATTTTCCATTTTATATTTTTTTCCTCACCCCATTCCGATAGCTATCAGAATGCTCTAAGGTGACTTTATTTATTATTTTAAATCTGTAATCTGCAATCTGCAACCTGAAATCTGCAACCTGAAATCTGAAATCTAAAATCTTACTTATCCGTTACACATCCAGTTGATGCACTTGAAACCGATCTTGCATATTTGAGTAAAACTCCTTTTTTAACTTTTAGATCAGGTTGAACCCAATTGGCCAATCTTTCGGCATATTCTGCATCAGGAATTTTTAAATTGATGGTGTTTTTTACAGCATCAATAGTAATAATATCGCCATTTTCGATTAATGCAATTCCACCACCATCATAAGCTTCTGGTGTAATATGACCAACTACAAAACCGTGTGAACCACCTGAAAATCTTCCATCGGTAATTAACGCCACCTTGTCGCCTAAACCAGCACCCATAATCGCTGAAGTTGGTTTTAGCATTTCAGGCATTCCTGGTCCGCCTTTTGGTCCGCAATATCTGATGACGACAACATCGCCTGGTTTTATCATTCCTTTTTCAAGACCCGGAATAACTTCGAATTCGCTTTCGAAAACTACAGCGGTTCCTTCAAAATATTCTCCTTCTTTTCCGCTAATTTTGGCAACACAACCTTCAGAAGCTAGGTTTCCGTATAGCACTTGAATGTTTCCAGAAGCTTTTAATGCATTTTTAATATCATGAACAATCTCTTGACCTTCATATAAATCTGGCACAGATTCTAAATTTTCTGCAATTGTTTTTCCTGTTACCGTCATACAATCTCCATGAATGAAACCTTCTCTTAATAAATATTTCATTAATGCAGGAATTCCACCAACGGCGTGCAAATCTTCCATCATGAATTTTCCACTAGGTTTTAAATCGGCCAATACTGGAGTTTTATCGCTAATAGCTTGAAAATCATCCAATGTAATTTCAATGTCAACGGAATGTGCCATCGCAATTAAGTGCATCACGGCATTGGTTGAACCTGCTAAAACGGCCACAATAGTAATAGCATTTTCAAAAGCCTTACGAGTCATAATATCTTTTGGCTTAATATCTCTTTCTAATAAAATACGAATCGCCTTTCCAGCATCGTCGCATTCTTTTAGTTTATCTTGACTTACAGCAGGATTTGAAGAACTGTATGGTAAACTCATCCCTAATGCTTCGATGGCTGACGCCATAGTATTTGCAGTGTACATTCCGCCGCAAGCCCCTGGGCCTGGACAAGAATTTTTGATTACACCTTTGAAATCTTCATCGGAAATAGTATTCTTGAATTTTTTTCCTAAAGCTTCAAAAGCAGATACTATATTAAGGTGCTCTCCTTTCCATCTTCCTGAGTTGATTGTTCCACCATAAACCATAATTGCTGGGCGATTGACTCTTCCCATCGCGATTAAGGCTCCTGGCATATTTTTGTCGCAACCTGGAATGGCAATCATGGCGTCATACCACTGTGCTCCCATTACCGTTTCGATAGAATCAGCAATAACGTCACGTGAAACCAATGAAAAGCGCATTCCTTCTGTTCCGTTTGAAATCCCATCACTTACTCCGATAGTATTAAAAATTAATCCCACTAAATCAGCATCCCAAACTCCTTTTTTGACATCTTTAGCCAAATCATTCAGGTGCATATTACAAGTATTACCTTCGTATCCCATACTGACAATGCCCAC
>CAMBHH010000190.1 GCA_945866505.1 Flavobacterium psychrophilum | reverse complement strand
ACTACTATTCAAGTATATGACATGCAAGGAAGAATGATTGAGAACAAGAAAGTAAATTCAAATGCAGTGGAGATAGGTGCTAACTATACCTCTGGAGTTTACAATGTAATACTAGAAAATGCAGGTGAGGCGAAAACTATTCGTTTGATTAAGAAATAATTATTAATTCATAAATAATAGGCAACCAATTTTTTTTGGTTGCCTTCTTTTAATTTTAATCTTAAAAATAAATCTACAATGAAAACAAAAATTACTTTAAAAAATGTTTCTAATGCTGTATTAGCATTGTTTTTAGTGGCGGGATTGAGTGCCAATGCTCAAACTTATGCCTATAACGAAACCATTTCCTCAGGTATGTTTATAGATGGTGATGGTGCATCGGTTGCTAATCCAGTTTCAGATGCAGTAAACTCGAGTGCAAATTGTGCAAGATCAGGGACAGGGGGCTGGAAAAAAATAGAGTATTTTCCGAATTATACGCCAGTTGCTGGTGCTAAACTTTACTTTTCTATTTACAATCCCAATAGCGCAGGACCAGGTCAGGTAAAGTTTGAATATACAACAGGCGGCGGCGAAAAATGGGGCGGAAATGTAGATTATGTTTCAGGTTCATTAACTGGTTGGAAAGAATATAGTTTGGATTTAACTTCGCATATTGGTAACATTATCAATAAAATTGTAATCTATCCATCAGGTGAAAATGCAGCGGCAACTTTTATAGACAACATTTATTTTGGAACTTTATCCGTGCTTCCGCAAGATCCAGCGGTCTACAATGAGTTAGTATCTTCAGGTGTTTTTTTTCAAGGAAATGGCTCACAAGTGGCAAACCCAGTTAAAGATGCTGTGAACAGTAGTGATAATTGTGCAAAATCTGGTTCGGGCTCTAACTGGCAACAAATTCAATATTTTCCAACTTATTCACCTGCAGCAGGAGACAAACTTTATTTTTCGGTTTACAATCCCAATAACGCTGGTCCAGGACAATTGCAATTTGAATATACTTCTGGAGGCGGCTGGAAATGGGGTGGTAATTTAAATTACGTTTCGGGTTCAGTTACTGGCTGGCAAGAATATAGTGTAGATCTTGCGGATCACGTTGGTAATATTATCAATAAAATAATTATAATGCCTGCAGGTGACAACTCCACTGCTGCTTTTGTAGATAACATTTATTTTGGAACAAAATCTAATTTAAGCACCAGATCTAATGCCATCAGCAATAACCAAATCTTTGTTTCAAAAGACGGTAAGATTCAGTTTAGCAAAACACAATCCAATACACGACTATCAGTATTTGATGTAGCCGGTAGATTAATTCTTGAAGAAAAAATAGATGGTGTACAATCACAAAAAGCATTAAATAATAAAGGAATTTACATTGTAAAAGTGAAGTCTGATGCTGGAGTTAGTACGCAAAAAATTATGTTTTAGTTCATTGTAGTTCTTGAACTATTTGTTTTTTACTAATAAAGCCCAACAAATTCGTTGGGCTTTATCGTATTAATTTTTTATAATCCATTTTCAATGCTTTGGATTCTTTTGCAAAAGCAATTTTCCAAAATTCCTTATAATAAAAATTAATTTAATATAATTCAGATGAAAAAAGTAAAAGTTTTGGTCTCCGTTTTCCTAGGATTGACTTGTTCGACATTTGCCCAAAACAACATTCCGTATTTAAAGAAAAAAGGAACAGCGACACAATTAATGGTCAATGATAAGCCTTTTTTAATGATAGCTGGCGAAGTTCACAACTCTTCTGCTTCGACGGTGGAATATATGAAACCGCTTTTCCCAACATTAAAATCGATGAACCTAAATGCTGTTTTTGTAACCACAGCTTGGGAACAAATTGAAGCTAAAGAGGGCGTTTATGATTTTAGCTTGGTAGATGCCATTATTGACAACGCCAAAAACAATAATTTAAAGGTGTGTTTGTTGTGGTTTGCGAGTTGGAAAAACGGCGAATCTAGCTATGCGCCTCTTTGGGTCAAAAAAGACACCAAACGCTTTTTTAGGGTAAAAACCAAAGACGGTAGGGCTATAGAAACGCTTTCGCCTTTTTGTGAAGCCACTAAAATTGCCGATGCCAAAGCCTTTGCCGCAATGATGAAACACGTAAAAGCCTACGACAAAGACCAAACTGTCATCTTGATGCAGCCTGAAAACGAGGTAGGAATGTTTCAAGAGATCGACTATAATCAAGTAGCTTTAGACCTTTACCAAAAGCAGGTTCCCTCAGCCTTAATGAGTTATTTGGCAAAAAATAAAGCCAATTTGGATGACTATGTAAAATCGGCTTGGGCAAAAAACAATTTCAAAACCGAAGGAACTTGGACAACTATTTTTGGAGATACACCCGAAGCAAAAGCGTTTTTTACTACGTGGCAATATGGCTCGTACATCAACTTTGTGGCAGCTTCCGGGCGAAAAGAGTACAATTTACCAATGATGGTCAATGCTTGGATTGTTCAAAAACCAGAGGATTTACCTGGAGTTTATCCTAATGGCGGACCTGTTTCTAGAGTGATTGACATTTGGAAAGCGGCAGCACCAGCT
Source organism: Flavobacterium psychrophilum (assembly GCA_945866505.1). Taxonomy (GTDB): domain Bacteria; phylum Bacteroidota; class Bacteroidia; order Flavobacteriales; family Flavobacteriaceae; genus Flavobacterium; species Flavobacterium psychrophilum_H. The sequence goes on along the minus strand of CAMBHH010000190.1, from coordinate 3,903 downwards.
ATTGATATTCAATCACCAGATATTTATTTGCCTAATTTCAAAGAAATTGTTGCAATGTATCACAGAGCCGATAATCCTTTGTTAATTCCTGAGTCTAAAGCGGAAGTTGGCAGAGCGTATTATGCTTATGGACAACACGATGCCATTTGTTTTTCTCCATTTGGAATTGAAGATGCTTCAGATGATTTCTTGTTTAAAAAAGGATATGCGGTCTTGAATGAAGTGCAACATTTGATTAAAAAATACCAAGGAACGGGAAAAATGCAAGCCGTTTTAAAAGAAGGAAATGAACAAGCACCTGAAATGACTTTTGGCGATTATAAACTAAAAGTGAATTATGAAAAACCCGACGAACCTTGCTTTGGAATCATTATTCAAACGGCGGATGAAGAATTTACGGTCATTGGAATGAACTTAAAAATCTTTTTTGAGTCAACAAAAAAAGGAGAGATTGGTCATATTGGACAAGTTTGGGAAGGTCGCTATGAAAACGAACAATGGATTCCAACACGATTGATGAATGGCGATGAAACCTGGCACAACGCTGTTACAAGAGTTTTTGGTCGTACTTATAAATCATCGATTGATCTTAGTGACGAAGAAAAGAAACAAGGAAATCCGAACGCTTATTCTCCAGAAACTAAAAAAGTAATTACAACACCTGGAATTTATAAAGTGGTTACTTATAAAAGGTAAAAATGCATCCTTGATTACGCGTTTATATATTGTATAATTGAGCAAAACTTGACGTAATAAAAATAAAAATATAAGATTATGAGGGATTTATGTGTAATGTTTAGCTTTTTAGCTTGTTGCGTATTCCATATGAATGCGCAAGTTGTACTATTTGATGATAAAGTACAATCAGCAACTTTTAATGTGGGGCAAAATTCATGGAGCTCATTTGTTGCGAATCCATTGAGTAATCAAATGAATTCTTCAGCAACCGTAATTTCCAATAATTCGAGTACTTCTTGGCAAGGAATAGGTGGTAGTTGTGCAGTTCAAATAACAAATGATACTAGAATTTTTCACATTCAATTTTTGAGCCTTTCTCGTTCGGGAAATTATCAGATTCAATTTTCATTCGATGGAAGTTCTGATAAGTATTTTTTTTCTGGAAATTATAATCTTTCGGAATGGACTAGTCAAGTGATTGATTTGTCTGAACATATAGGAAAAAAATTGAGTTGGTTTATAATATACCCAAGTTCTAATCAGGTGGCACAAACATATATTGATAATTTGTATTTAGATGGAAACCTATCCGAACCTATTTCAGAACGAGTTATTACGCAAAACCATTCTTTTAATAATCTAGAAGTCGGGATTCCACTTTTAACCAATGACCAAGCAAGGTTAGGATTTACAGAAATGATGTCTGAATATAAGTTGGAAACAACCTCAGAAGCTGTTAATTTGTCAATGGATAGATCTGAATGGAAGCAGGCACTTCGGATCAATTTTAATGATTTTAACACTAGTAGTCCAGAAATATTTATTGATGAAGTAGGAAGTGGTGTTAATTTAGATTTTGCAAATAACGATTGGGCAAGTATCGTATCAAACCCTCTTAGTACTATCTTAAACACTTCTTCATATGTAATCGAAAACAATCCTGCTAGTTCATGGAAGGGAATTAGCGGTACATTGAATGCTTTAGTAACTGATACAAGTGTTTTTAATTTAAAATTATACAATCCTAATGGAGCAGGAAATTATCAAGTTCAACTCCATTTTGAGGGGGCTTCAAGTAATACGCTTTTTAATGGGTCTTATAGTGGAGGGCAATGGGAAAACGTTCCAATTGATTTATCGGCATATTCAGGGAAAAAAATCACTTGGTTTTGGATAGCTCCTACATCGGGAGTCGCTAAGAAATGTTATATTGATGAGATTCATATTACATCAGATAAAACCATATCAAGTGAAAAAGCTTCTCTTGTAGTTTCCACATTTTCAAAGATAGATGCAGCAACCCGATTAGAATTGCCTTTAGAGTTAAGTAACTTAACGGGTATAAGTTTTAAGGCAAAAGCAATTGGAAAGCCAATAGTATTAGATATTGAAGTTAGGAACGATGCAGATGAAGTTTTGCACGCTCAAACGGTTTCTGTCAGCACTGAATGGGCAAGTTATGAGCTTCCATTTGCGGCAATAAATATGCGTCAGATTAAATTTTCTATAAATTCAGACAATCAAGTGTTAGGAGATAATGATGCTTTCGCTAAGGCGATTTTGTTAGATGATGTTTATTTGTTAGATGATACAGTAGCACCATTTTCAATTCCAAAAGTGGATAAGGATGTACTGCAATGGTTAAAAGAATCTGCAATCCGATATTTTATATGGCATTATATTCAGTTAGATGAAGAAAAAGGCGTTGTACAAGAAATTTCAAGTCGAGAAAATCATGTTCAGCTTTCTGGATTAGGAATGTCAATTGCAGCTTTTGTATTAGCTGAAAAAGAAGGCATGCTATCTGCAGTTGAAGCAAAGACAAAAATAAAATCGATCCTCAATTGGATAAATGCACTCGATGTAAATAATGGAGTGAGTGGTGTTTTAGGGTTTCCTCAGCATTGGATGAATTCTGACGGAATTCCAATTTGGCAAAACATAAGTACAATAGACTGGGCAATGTGTGCCGCAGGAATAAGAATTGCAAAACAAAAATACAGTGATGATGCATCAATTGTAGCCATTGCAGATGTGCTTTTAGCTAAACCACAATGGGATAAAATACTTACACCAAATGGTAGGATACCAAAAGCATTGAATAGCGCTGCTAAGCCTGTAGATGGAGAATGGGGAGATGCATTTTCTGAAGAAACAGAATTGATATATACCGAAGCTATTGCAAGCGGAAAATTAGATAGCTCTATTCTGGATAAGATTATTAGGATCAAAAAAAAGGATTTTTTTCCGAGCTGGTTTGGTTCTGGATTTACTTACAACTGGTTACAGCTTTGGACGGGAACTATGGATCCTTTTAAAGCCAATAGTAAAAAAGCGTATGAATTTGATGCAAAAACATCGTTGGACGTTTTAGGTCTTCCTTTAATTGGTTTAACGGCATGCGGAACGGTATCAAATGTTGATGGAAATGGCTTCGTGTCGTATGATTCTTATGTGTCTAATCAAGGCTCCGAGGCTCATGGATCAGCAAATTCAAATGAAGTGATTGAAATTTCTCCGGCACCATACGGCGCTGTTTTAGCATATCCCTTTTTACCTGATGCTTCTATGACTGCTTTAAGAGAATATGGGAAAACAGGTTATTTCCATCCATTACTCGGATTTCCAGATAATATAAGAATGAAAAAATTACCTGGAGGTTTAAAAGACAAATGGGCACCCAATTGGGAAAGGTTTGATATCAATAAGGCTGCTATTGCAATGGCAATTGAGCAGGTTCAGGACAATACAATATCAAATTTGATGCTTTCAGATTTAGATTTTAAAAGAGCACTAGAGGAATTGCTGATAAAAACACAGCTAAATACTTTATCAATTGAAAAAGAAGAAATTGAGGATGGTAGTTTAATAAGGGTTTCTGTCTACCCCAATCCATCAGAAGGAATATTTAATGTTAAGGTACCTTCTTCACCTTTTGGCGATGTAGATAGTTTTCAGATTATAGATTTATCAGGGAAAATTGTGTTTGCTAAAACAATAACTGATAAAGAAGCTCAAATAAAAATTGATTTAAGAAATTATGTTTCAGGGGTCTATATCTTGAGATTATGTTTTATAAACCCATATTACGCATTAGAGATTTCAAAAGGATAATTCATTTGATAATTCCATAAACCAGAGAACCAATTTCTTCGTTTTTTATTGAGCGCTATTTTGAGCACGAGTTTGTCATTTTGCTTTTCAAAATAGGCTCCAATTGCAAAA
>CAMBHH010000189.1 GCA_945866505.1 Flavobacterium psychrophilum | reverse complement strand
TCAAGCCAAATTTTTATTTGTTCGAAACGTGGTAAAGTTCGTCTGTAATAAGCGGTGAACAAAGGAACATTCTTCGCTTTAAAGGCTTCGTAAATTTCGAGACTTTCTTTGTAACTTGGTGCCAAAGGTTTTTCGATGCAGCAAATTTTCCCAGCCGTAGCTACTTTCAGTCCATAAAAATGATGTGAATCTGGCGGAGTAGCAATGTAAATGGCATCAATTTCAGGATCGTTGATTAAATCATCCGCATCCGAATAGTATTTGCCAATATTATGTCTTTTGGCATAATCTGCAGCTTTTCCGGCATCTCTTCGCATCACGGCTTCGATTTTGAAACCCTCAGTTTTTTGATACGCTGGACCGCTTTTTATTTCGGTAACGTTGCCACATCCTAGGATTCCCCAACGGGTTGTTTTTGTATTTTCGGTGTTGTTTGCCATTTCAATTTGTTTATGTGCGCTCATTAAAGTTAAATTCTTCTTACGGTATAAATACTTCTTTAACTTCAATTATTTTATTATTCTTTAAACGTAAAATATAAAGTGTTTCGTGATAATTTTTTTTAAAGTTTTCGAATGTATTTGAACCTTTTAAATTATCGCTAATTAATAAATTAAAAAAAGGATTGTCGGACAATTCTATTTTTCTAATTGTCTTATTTTTATTCACAATATAATAATCATTTGGGACAGCATAAATTTTCTTTCCATTCGCAATAAAAACATCAGCATCCCCATTTTTTTTTGCTTCTTCTATTGCTTTATCGCCAATATAATATTGGACATAATCTGCATCTACATAATTTTTTCCGTTTTCTGAATATACTTTTAAGATTAAAGTATATTGTTCTTTAGTCTGCTGATTCTCATCTTTTGTGAGAGTATTGATGAACATTATAAATAAGCCGAAATGAATAAATAATTTATTTGTAGCCATAAATTTATCTTTTTGTAAATTCGAAATCAGTTACAGTTTATCTACATTTTTTTACGTAGTAAATATAGGATAAATTGTTGATTTTTATTTCTCCCTAAAAAACTTCTCAATAACAATCTTCGTAAACATCCTCGCTCCCGCGTCATTCATATGTCCGCACGAAGAAAAATACTGATCCCCGTCCAGAACGTTTTCCAGATTGTGAATTTCGGGATAGATTTTGTTTGCTTTTTCAAAATAGTCAAATCCTTTGACATTAGTACACATTGGTGTCATCACAGTAATTAGATTGTAATTATTTTGCTTGCAAATTTGCTTGATTTCCTCGTAATATTTGTTGCGAATGGGTTTTAAAGCCCTGATGTCATTCTTCATATTTCCGGGTTTGTTGCTAGTCAAAGGATGATAGCCCCGATTGTCCAAAATATTCGTTGGTTTATCAGTTGCTGTATTGTACATTTCCCTGAAACCAATGAGCGCATCAAAATCGATATAACGGTAAAAAGGAATATAATACAACTCATTAAAATTTTCCAGTTTCGAAAAATGGTCTTTGATTACTTCGGAATGATGAATGTAAGGCAGAAATTTTGCTGCAATCATTTCGGATTCTTTTTCGTTACAAAGTCCCAAATCAGCTTCCAGAATTACAGTTTTGATTTTATAACTGCGTTCTGCCATCAATTTCAGCATTAGTGAAGCTTCGAATAAATGCGCGCCACTCATTCCATAATTGAAAGTTTTCAAACCTTTCTTTTCAAATAATTTGGGGACAAAATGATTGTTGGCTCTCGATGAACCCAAAATCACGACATCATAATTTCTAGCATTCGAATTGAATACATTTTCCACTTTTCCTCGATTGGAAGAATGTAAATAAAATGTTGTATAAGTCCAATCCAATACCATTAAAAGCACTAGAAGTGTGAGTAGAATTTTAGCGACTAATGTTATAAACTTCCTCATTAGAATTGAAAATAGATGAATTCTTTATAATCGGCATAAGTTCCCAAAGCGACAATCGCTAAGAGGCACAAAGCCATTTTGAGCCAGCTGTATTTTCCTGAAATGGGTTCTATTTTGTAACGGCTGTTCCATTCGACCAAAACAAAAGCTAGAACCAACCATAGTAATTCATAACTATAGCGTTGGTTTTGTAAATACTGTGATTCGAAAATCCCGTTGGTGAAAATATTCCCAATGTAATCAAAAGCAATATTTATGGATTTTGCCCTGAAAAATACCCAGGCCAAACACGATAAGGTAAATGTCGCAAGAATACTAAAAAACACTTTTATAGAATTAAAATCCCAATGCAATTCTGCGGTTTCCATATTATTTCGGTTGGTTCCCAATAGTAAAGACGGCAAGAAATACATCGCATTGATAAATCCCCAAGCCAAAAAAGTCCAATTGGCACCGTGCCAAAAACCGCTCACCACAAATATGATGAATACATTGCGCACTTGTTTAAGTTTACTTCCACGGCTTCCGCCAAGAGGGATGTACAAATAATCACGAAACCAAGACGATAACGAAATGTGCCATCGACGCCAAAACTCGGCAATATCTCTCGAGAAATAAGGAAAATTGAAATTACGTAACAAATCCAGCCCAAACAATTTAGACATTCCCAAAGCCATATCTGAATACCCTGAAAAGTCACCATAAATTTGGAATGCAAAATACACTGCACCCAAAATTAAGGATAAAGAATTCATCGAAGTATAATTGTCAAAAATGGCGTTAGCATAAGTTGCACAAGTATCGGCAATGACGACTTTTTTGACCAAACCCCAAATAATTTGGTAAACGCCTTCTTTAGCCTTTTCAAAATCGAAACTTCTTTTTAGTTTTACTTGTGGTAATAAATGTGTAGCTCTTTCGATTGGACCAGCTACCAAAAGCGGAAAATAACTCACGAACAGAGCATAATCCACCACGTTTTTTTCGGATTGAATTCTTTTGTAATAAATGTCAATTACATAGGACAAGCCGTGGAAAGTGTAGAAAGAAATCCCCACAGGAAGAATAACTTCTAGCAAAATCGGACTCGAATGGATTCCAATTTTATTCAAAGCTTCCGAAAAGGAAAAAGAAAAAAAGTTATAATATTTGAAGATTCCCAAGAATCCCAAATTGAAAATGATGCTCAACCAAAACCAAATTTTACGTTCTCGTTCTTTTATACTTTTCTCTATTTGGATTCCCGTGAGATAGCATAAAAGTGTTGAAAACAGCAATAAAAAAAGGAAACGCCAATCCCAACAAGAATAAAAGTAATAACTCACAATTACCAGAAATGCGTTTTGAGCAGTTTTGGTTTTACCAAAAACAAACCAATACAGTAGAAAAACTATGGGTAAAAAAACTGCAAACGTTAGCGAGTTAAAAAACATATTTAATTTCTATAATGAAGACAAAAACCACCAAAATTGCTCTTGATGGTTTTTTATAATTTATTTTTATATTTAAAATTATCCCAATAAATCCAAAACTGCAGAAGGGAAAAGACCCAAAACAATATTCAAAAGAATGGAGACGATCGCTACTGCGTAAAACACAAAAGGGGTTTTTGTTGCTTCTTCATTTGGCTCTTTGTTGTACATCGCCAAAATCAGTTTGAAATAATAACCCACACTGATAATTGAGGTAATTACCGCCGCAATCACTACTACTAAATATCCTGCCTGAATAGTTTGCGTAAACAAAAACATTTTAGCAAAAAATCCGGCAAATATTGGAATTCCAGCCATCGAAAGCAAGGAAGCTGTTAGGACAGCTGCCATCAAAGGGTTATTTTTCCCCAATCCGTTGAAGTTTGATATATCTTCATTGTCTTTATTTTTACAAACATATAAAATCACAGCAAAAGCGGCAATTCCTGATAAGGAGTAAGCTGCAGTGTAATACAATAAATTCCCCGCTGAATTGCTAATATTCAATAAGGTCATCAACATAAAACCTGCGTGAGAAATTCCGGAGAAAGCGAGCATACGTTTCACATTGTTTTGTTTCAACGCCATTATATTTCCAACAGTCATTGAAGCAATTGAAATTACGATAATGATGTTGAAAGAAGCGTCGGAAAGGTCCGCATTCATCGCTGTTAACAATTTATACAGAGTAGCAATTGCAACAACTTTCACCAAAGTACTCATTGTAGCAGTGGTCAAAGTAGGAGATCCTTCGTAAACGTCTGGAGCCCAAAAATGAAAAGGAACAGCCGCAATTTTAAAAAGCATTCCAATGGTAACTAATGAAATCCCTATCGGGAACCAAATAGGCAATTCGGCAGAGCGAGACCATTCGGTAATTTCGGCAACATCAAAAGAACCCATTGCGCCGTATATAAAACAAATTCCAAACAACAGTATTCCAGAAGCAAATGAACCCATTAAGAAATATTTCATTCCAGCTTCGTTACTTTTTATATTCAATCGGTTGCTGGCTGCCAAAATGTATAAGGAAATCGACAAAACTTCAATTCCAAGAAAGAACATAGCCAAGTTTCCGAAAGAAACCATCGCAACAGCTCCAGCTAACATAAATACTTTTATGGCAATAAAATCGGAGATTTTGGTTTGATGATCTTCATAGAAATCGTGAGCCAAGGCAATCAAAAATATAGTTAGCACGATAAACAAAGCTGAAAAAACAGATGAAAATTTAGTAACAACAATCATATTATTGTAGTAACTCGCCGGCGTATTAAATTCTGTGTATGTTAATCCAAGAACTGCCAATAAGCCAAGTATTGTTACAGGAACAATGGCTTTTCTAAAATTTAAAATTTCAAATAAAAGGCATAAAACACCTAATCCTGATATAGCTATTAATGTATTCATTTATTTATTTTTTGATTTAGGATTTACGATTTGGGATTTTGTGAAATTGGATTATAATTTACAAAAATCCTAAGTCTTAAATTTCCCAAACCCTAATTTTTTATATTGTTTTTTTCTTTTATTGTTTTTATTCCAGCTGAAAAAATGGCAACCAATTCATCCGCTTCTTTAATTAATTTTTCAAGCTCTACATTGTCACATTTTATTTCTAATCTTTTTATAAACTCTAACCAAAACAAACTTTCATCGGCTTCTTCATCAACAATTTTTAACTTATTCAAAAAATCAGCATTTGATTTACCTCTACATACTGCTCTATAATTTGCGGCAACTGATGGGGAAGATTTAAAAAGTTGAAAAGAAACTACGTCAACTGCTTTGCAATTTTCTAATGACATTAAAAACTTAAAAACATTCAATGCAAATTTTTTTGTGCGATTTTTAAGTTCTTCTTTAGTCATAATTAAAAAATTTGTTTCAAAATTCTACTTTACTAATCCAACAAAAATCCTAATTCTCAAATCCTCAATCCTAATTCTTAATTAAATCTATTTATTTGAGTTAAAATATTTTCCAAACTTGGCGTAATCAAATCCATAATTGGTTTTGGATACAAACCAAAGAAGAATAATACGGCAATAATAATAACCAACGACAAGCCTTCGTTGAAGGTCACCTCTTTGAATATTTTATCATTCGTTTCGCCTAACATCACGTGTTGAAACATTTTCAACATATAGTAAGCTCCCAAAATGATGGTTGTTCCTCCCAAAATAGCAAACCACATATTTACTTGAAAAAGACTGTATAAAACCGTAAATTCTCCAACAAAGTTAAATGTTGATGGCAAAGCAACCGATGCTAAAACTAAAATCATAAACATCGAGGTAAATTTTGGTGTTTGTGCGCGGATACCACCCATTTCAGCAATTTTTCTAGTTTCGTATCTTCGATAAATAATTTCGGCTACAAAAAACAATCCAACAACTACAAATCCGTGTGCTATCATTTGTAAAACTGCACCACGAAATCCGTCAAGTGTTAATGTATAAGCTCCTGCTGCAATTAACCCAACGTGTGCTAAGGAAGAATAAGCCAATAACTTTTTCAAATCTTTTTGGCGCAAAGCCACGATAGAACCATAGATTACACCAGCAATTCCCAATCCAACGAATACGTACATATATTCTTTTGCAGCTAAAGGAGCAATAGGCAATTGCCAACGTATAACGCTATACAATCCCATTTTTAGCATAATTCCAGAAAGTAACATAGTACCAGCGGTTGGTGCTTTTTGATACACTTCTGCCTGCCAAGTATGAAAAGGAATTAATGGAATTTTGATGGCATACGCCAAAAAGAAAGCCAAGAATATCCAAAATTGCTCAGTTGATGATAATTTAAGTTGGGTCAAATCGCTAATTAAAAAACTTTCTGCTTTGGTGTATAAATAAACAAAAGCAACCAACATAAATAACGAACCCGCAAGGGTGTATATAAAGAACTTAACCACTGCTTTTTTGCGTTCTTCAGCATCGCCATTCCCCCAAATTAGAGCAATAAAGTATATTGGAATCAAGGATAATTCCCAGAAAACATAGTACAAAAGTCCATCAGAGGCAAGGAAAGTTCCCGCCATCGCAAAAGTCATAAAAATGATTAAAGCATAAAAGGCTTTCGAATTTTTATAGGT
>CAMBHH010000188.1 GCA_945866505.1 Flavobacterium psychrophilum | reverse complement strand
ATTCAATATGATGGGTTTACCAAGGTTATTGGTGCAATTGCTGATGTGCAATGTGGACAAACCTATCACATCAAACTTGCCATCGCTAATGTGGGAGACGACAATTATGATTCGGCTGTATTTATTGAAGGCGCTAGTTTCAGTTCTGAGGGAATAAATTTAGGAAAAGATTTAAATTTATGCTCCGTAACGCAACATAAACTTGATACAGGTTTAGATGCTTCAATTGTTCATCAATGGACTTTAGATGGTCAAATAATTTCTAACGAATCAGGTCCAAGTATTACTATTGATAAATCAGGAACTTATGGTGTAAAAGCGACGCCTTTAGGTACAGCTTGCCCAGCTTCTGATGAAATAAAAGTAGGTTTTAATACGGTGAAAATACCTGTTCTTAGTTGTGGTACAAAAACAGCCAATTCACAACAATTTAATTGGTTGCCAATTCCTACTGTAACCGATTATTCCATCTCCTATCGAATCGGAATTAATCCAGAAATACAAATTGGCGCTGTTGGGAATGTCAATTCATACACAGTTTCTGGAGTCGCTCTAGGTGAAACGGTTTTAATAAAAGTTACTCCAATAGGTGGAACACCAACTGATTGTTACGGCTCAAATTCAATATCCTGCATACTCGATAATTGCTTAGATTCACCTACAATAAATTTAAATCAAGGTGCTACTTATCAACAAATTTGCGAAAGCACGGCAATTTCAGATATAATCTTTACTATTGGTGGTGGTGCAACGAATGCTTCGATAACCTCAGGCAGTTTACCTACTGGTGTAACAACCAGTTTAGTTGGAGATCAATTTATTATTAAAGGAATTGCAACTGCCACAGGACTATTCAATTATAGTATTTCTACTTCGGGTGGTTGTGGTGCAAGCGCTAGTCTGAGTGGGGCGATAACCGTAAACCAAAAAACAAATCCAGCATTTACCGTAACTACTTCCATTTGCATTGGAGAAACTATTACAGCATTACCAACAATTTCCTCTAATTCTATTTCAGGAAGTTGGAGTCCAGCTCTGAACAATTTAACAACGACTGAATATACTTTTACACCAAGTATTGGTCAATGTGCTAAACCCACTAAATTGACAATATCGGTAAACTCCAAAACTACACCAACGTTCAATGCAGTCGCTCCTATTTGCGCTGGTGAAACTATTGCGGCATTACCAACAATTTCCAATAATTCTATTTCAGGAAGTTGGAGTCCAGCTCTGAACAATTTAGCCACAACTGAATACACTTTTACACCCAATATTGGTCAGTGTGCGCATCCCGCTAAATTAACAATCACGGTAAATTCCAAAATAACACCGGTATTTAATACAGTCGCGCCTATTTGCGCTGGCGAAACTATTGCGGCATTACCAACAATTTCCAATAATTCTATTTCAGGACGTTGGATTCCAGCTTTAAACAATTTAACAACAACTGAATACACTTTTACACCGAATATTGGTCAATGTGCTATTCCCACTAAATTAACGATTACAGTAAATTCCGCAGCAATAACACCAACGTTCAATGCAGTCACTCCTATTTGCGCTGGCGAAACTATTGCGGCATTACCTACAATTTCCAATAATTCTATTTCAGGAAGTTGGAATCCAGCTCTGAACAATTTAACAACGACTGAATATACTTTTACACCCAATAGTGGTCAATGTGCTAATCCCACTAAATTAACGATTACGGTAAATACCGCAGCAATAACACCAACGTTCAATGCAATCTCTCCTATTTGCGCTGGTGAAACTATTGCGGCATTACCAACAATTTCCAATAATTCTATTTCAGGAAGTTGGATTCCAGCTTTGAACAATTTAACAACGACTGAATATACTTTTACACCCAATAGTGGTCAGTGTGCTAATCCCACTAAATTAACGATTACAGTAAATTCCGCAGCAATAACACCAACGTTCAATGCAGTCACTCCTATTTGCGCTGGCGAAACTATTGCGGCATTACCAACAATTTCCAATAATTCTATTTCAGGAAGTTGGAGTCCAGCTTTGAACAATTTAACCACAACTGAATATACTTTTACACCCAATAGTGGTCAATGTGCTAATCCCACTAAATTGACAATAAGAGTAAATCCAAAACCAATACCATTATTAGCGGACGGAATGATTTGTATAGACAAAACCACCAATGCAATTATTAAATCCTATATTTTAGATTCAAATTTAAACCCTAACGATTATAATTTTGAATGGTTTTTGGATGGGAAAACAATAATCAACGCAACAGGAAATACATTAAAACCGATTGAAAAAGGAGTTTATTCGGTTATCGCTACAAACAAAATTACAAAGTGTTCCTCGGCTTTTATTAATGCAACTATTTCAGAGAATTTAATTGATTCAGCTAGCATTAAAATTGAACAAACCAACAGCTTTTCTAATGCTGCAACTATTACAATATCAATTATTCCAGCAATAGGAAATTACGAATACCAATTAGATAGCGGAATGTTTCAAACTTTTCCTATTTTTTCAGAAGTTGCTGCGGGCAGTCACATCATAAATATTATAGATGCAAATGGTTGCACTGATGTAAGCAAAGAAATTGTCGTATTAGGCTATCCCAAATTTTTTACACCAAACGGTGATGACCACAACGAAACTTGGAATATCATTGGATTTAGTACTCAATCCAATCCGGTAATTTATATTTTTGATCGTTTCGGAAAACTATTAAAGCAAATAAATTCGAAAAGCATTGGTTGGGACGGAACTTATAACGGTCATCAAATGCCCTCAGACGATTATTGGTTTAAGGTGCAATTTCTTGAAGATGGAGTTCCAAAAGAATTCAAATCACATTTTTCTTTAAAGCGCTAATTGCCTTTTATGAAACAAAAAAACTGCTTGAAATACATCTAAGCAGTTTACTATTTTGTTCGTGAGCTATTATTTTTTAATAAACTTCACATTCGAAGTTCCCTTATTAGTATTCATTTTTAGAAAGAAATTTCCACTAGCCAATTTAGAAACATCAATGTTTGAAACGGTTCTAGCATCAGGAACTGCAATGATAATTTGTCCTACAATATCATAAACTGCCATAGATTTTACTTCAATGGTGCTTTTGGATTCAATGTTTATAATATCATTTACAGGATTTGGATACAAACTGAAATAATCTAAAAACTGAAAATCTTGTGTTCCTAAAGTCTGGAATGTAGATTTTGCCGTGTTGGTTAGTATTGGAAAATTATAATCAAAATAAATATTGGCTTCATTTTGGAATGAATCGCCAACTTTTAGTTTTGGTAAAGTTTTAATTTTAAAAGCAACAAAACCGTCATTCGTGGCATCATCAAAAGGAAGTTGGATGTTTTCGAAGATGAATTCGACTTTGTTTCCATCAGATATTTTGGTGACAAAATCGTGACTGGCTTTGGTTGGAGTCAAAGTGGAAATATCAAATTTACTTAAATCGATCAAATCTTTTATAACCACATTTTGGGCTGGATAAGTTCCAGTATTTTCAAAACGAATCAAATAATGAACATATTCGCCAATTAAATCGGGTGTAATAATATCGCCTTCCAAACAGATTTTATCATTTGGGTCATACGAACCTACCACAGTTTGGCGCAAAGCAAAGGAATTGTCCACAGGTTTTTCATCGCCAGCAACAGGAGTAATCAAGGCATTAAAACTCAAACGGTCGCCATTGTTTACCGCTGGAGTTTCCATTGGAGAATTGACATTAAATGTAACAGTAATTTCACGACTTTCGAGCGGTTTTAAATTGGTATAATCCCAAGTCAATTTATCTGTAATTTGATTATTTGTTACAGGAATGGCTGAAACCAAATCCAAAACTGCATCATTATAACTCAATACAACCGAACCCGATTGCGTTTGAGTTCCTTTGTTTTTATAAATAATTTTATAAGTCGCATCAAATCCTGGTCTTGCAGCATCCATTGGCAAAATAGTTACTTCGAGGTCTTTTTTAATTCCGTTTGGAGCAATGCAAAAATTTTGAATAAATGGGCTTGTTTGCGTTGGAAAAGTTACACTTACAGAAGGTGGTGAAACAGTAAAATAATTGGGGTTTTCTAAAATTGGAGAAATAGTATGCGTTCCTTCTCCGACAGGAATGGAATAATTTCCTGAAGAATCTGAAATAATTTTTCCATTGTTGGTGCCATCGGTAATGTTGAAATTTAAGTTAGAATAGTTAGTGTCAACTGAATCACAACTATTATTGTTTGCATCAAATGTACTTTCCCCTTTTATTGTATAAAATATACCGCCTGGAGTGAAAGAGCAATAAGAATTTAAAACTATTTTATCATTATTATAATATGCAAGGTATCTTTCAGCGTATGAATCTTTGATATCATCATTACAAATGTATTTTAAATTGGGGCATCCCTGAATATCAATGACTTCATTTCTTCCGTTCTTTAAAATAAGTGAAGTTAGCCCATTATTAAAATTACATTCTACATTGGTCAGTTTTATAAAAGCGGATAAATCTATATTTGAAAAACTGTTATTAGATAATCTTATAAAATCGATATTGCTAAAACCATCTACTTTTAATGATTTTAATTTGTTATTTCCAAAACTTGCGTTAACTATATTTTTAGGAATAGTTAAATCAATAGTCTCTAATTTATTGCGATCTGCCGCTAATTCCAATATTTTTGAACATTTTGAAAGATCTAGACTGGCTAATTCATTTTCATGAACCCACATGCGAGTAATTTCGCTACAATGTGCAAGATTAATAAAACTTGTAATTTTATTATCATTACAAATTAAGTCTTCTAATTTTGTTAGCCCTGTAAGATCTAATTTTTTTATGTTATTATATGAACAGTTAATATGTTTTAAACTGATTAGACCATTAAGATTGAGCTCAGTTAATAAATTATAATCTAAGTGCAAATGATGGAGTTTGTATAATCCAGAAAGATTAATAGAAGTAAGATTACGACCTAGTGCACAAACCAAAGTTTCTAGATTATTAAGAGAACTAACATCTAAAGTCTCAATATTATTCCAACTACAGTCTAGATAGGTTAACTTTTTTAATGCAGTAATATTTAAGGTAGTTATTGATGTACTCCAGCAAACTAAACTTGTTAAATTTGTAAAATATTCTATTCCTGATAAATCAACAATATAATGCTGATTTACATCAAGTTCAACAACTTTTAAAGCTTCAGATAATTGTATTTCCTTATCATTGTTTTCATCGATATTAAAAGGGTTACCGTTTAAATCTTTAGCTATAGTACTATTTTCAGCAGATAACAATAGTGCGGCCTTAAAGTATGATGATTTGAAATCAATAATTTGCGCATTGGAACTAGCTAATGAAATTAAAGTAAATAGGAAAAAGTATATTTTTTTCATAATTTATTTTTTAATAAACTTCATATTCGAAGTTCCTTTATTCGTATTCATTTTCAAGAAGTAATTTCCAGAAGCCAATTTAGAAACATCAATATTGGAAACGGTTTTCGCATCAGGAACAGCAATTATTATTTGTCCTAAAATATCATATACTGCCATAGATTTTACTTCAATGGTGCTTTTGGTTTCAATGTTTAGAATAACCTTTACTGGATTAGGATACAAACTGAAATAATCGGCAAACTGAAAATCTTGTGTTCCTAAAGTTTGGAAAGTAGATTTTGCTGTGTTGGTTAGTATCGGAAAATTGTAATCAAAATAAATATTGGCTTCGTTGGTAAATGAATCTCCAACAACTAGGGTTGGCAAGGTTTTAATTTTAAAAGCCACAAAACCATCATTCGTGGCATCGGCAAAAGGAAGTTGGATGTTTTCGAAGATGAATTCGACTTTGTTGTTATCGGAAATTTTAGTGACAAAATCGTGACTGGCTTTGGTTGGAATCAAAGTGGAAATATCAAATTTGCTTAAATCAATTAAGTCTTTGATAACCACATTTTGGGCTGGATAAGTTCCTGTATTTTCAAAACGGATTAAGTAATGCACATATTCGCCTATCAAATCTGGTGTAATTACATCGCCTTCCAAACAGGTTTTGTCATTCGGGTCATAAGAGCCTACAACGGTTTGGCGCAAAGCCGAAGAATTGTCTACGGGTTTTTCATCGCCAGCAATAGGATTAATCAAAGCGTTAAAACTCAAACGATCTCCATTGTTTACCGCAGGAGTCTCCATAGGTGAATTGACATTCAATGTTACAGTAATTTCACGACTTTCGAGTGGTTTTAAACTAGTATAATCCCAAGTCAGCTTATCAGCCGCTTGATTATTTGTGGCAGGAATTGATGAAACATAATCCAAAACTGCATCGTTAAAACTTAGAGAAACCGAACCCGATTGTGTCGTAGTCCCTTTATTTTTATAAATAATTTTATAGGTTGCATCAAAACCTGGTCTTGCGGGATCAATTGGCAAAATAGTTACTTCGAGATCATTATGAATACCATTAGGTGCAATGCA
>CAMBHH010000187.1 GCA_945866505.1 Flavobacterium psychrophilum | reverse complement strand
ACCGTAGGAACCTCAACCGAAATTTACGATTACATCAAATTATTGTTTGCCAGAGTTGGCAGAACTTTTTCGCCAATTTCTGGACAAGAAGTCAAAAAAAATACGGTTTCGGATGTTATCACTGATGTGAAAAACATAGGAATCGACAGCAAATGGTTGCTCCTCGCTCCTATTCATTTGGAACAAGGTCGGGCATTAGATGACAAGTTGAAAGCTTTACTGAATCAGGGATTTTCGAGAATATTAGTTAAAAATGAAACCATTCGTCTCGATGAAGCGGAAAGTCGTACTTTACATAACAAAGATATTCTGCTCATCATCGACCGAATCGTGGTCAAAGACGAAGAGGAATTCTACAACCGTCTTGCCGATGCGGTGCAAACTGCTTTTTATGAAGGAAAAGGTATTTGTCATTTGCAAGAAATAAACACTCAAAAACGCTTTTCCTATAGTAATAATTTTGAACTGGACGGCATTACTTTCTTGGAACCCAATGTTCATTTGTTCAGTTTCAACAATCCGTATGGTGCGTGCCCCGTTTGTGAAGGCTACGGCAACATTATTGGGATTGATGAAGAATTAGTTATCCCAAATACTTCTTTATCCATTTTTGAAAACGCCATTTACCCTTGGCGTGGCGAAAGTATGGGCTGGTTTCGGGACGAATTGGTAAACAACGCTTACAAGTTTGATTTCCCGATTCACAAACCCTATTTTGAACTTTCTGAATCTCAAAAAGATTTAATTTGGACAGGAAACAGCTATTTTCAAGGTTTGAATACCTTCTTCAAAGAATTAGAAGACAAAAATTATAAAATTCAAAATCGGGTAATGCTTTCGCGCTATCGTGGCAAAACCAAATGTAATTCCTGTAAAGGAAAACGCTTGCGCATTGAAGCTTCTTATGTAAAAATTAATTCTAAAACCGTTTCGGATTTAGTCGATTTACCAATTAAACATTTGGTCACTTTTTTCAAAAACATCGATTTGGATGTCTATGAAAAACAAATTGCCAAACGATTGCTATTGGAAATCAACAACCGTTTGTCGTTTTTGACCAAAGTGGGTTTGGATTATTTGACCTTGAATAGAAATTCGGCAACCCTTTCCGGTGGTGAATCACAACGTATTAATTTAGCGACTTCACTCGGCAGTAGTTTGGTGGGTTCGATGTATATTTTGGATGAACCGAGTATTGGTTTGCATCCAAAAGACACCGAAAGATTAATCAAAGTATTGCAATCTTTACGTGATTTAGGCAACACAGTTATTGTGGTCGAACACGACGAAGATATTATGAAAGCTGCTGATATGATTATTGATATTGGCCCAGAAGCAGGAACTTTTGGAGGCGAATTGGTAGCCCAAGGCACTTTCAACGAAATCCTAAAATCGACTTCATTAACAGCGCAATATTTGAACGGAGAATTAGAAATTAAAACACCTCGAATTCGCAGAAAATGGAGCAATTACATTGAAATTCTGGGAGCGAGAGAGAACAATTTACAAAACATAGACGTCAAATTTCCTTTGGAATGTTTGACTGTGATTACGGGAGTTTCGGGAAGTGGAAAAAGTACTTTGGTCAAAAAAATCTTGTTTCCCGCAATGCAGAAAAAGTTGGACGGCGTTGGCGATAAAGCAGGACAATTTGCCGAAATGCGTGGCTACTATCACAAAATTCAACACATAGAATACGTAGATCAAAACCCAATTGGGCGAAGTTCGCGTTCGAATCCTGTGACTTATATCAAAGCGTATGACGATATTCGAGATTTGTTTGCCAAAGAAAAACTATCAAAAATCAGAGGTTATCAAGCCAAACATTTTTCATTTAATGTGGATGGCGGTCGTTGCGAAACCTGTAAAGGCGAAGGAACCATAAATGTCGAAATGGTCTTTATGGCGGATGTACAATTGCACTGTGAAACCTGCAACGGCAAACGATTTAAGAAAGAAGTACTGGAAGTTACTTTCGACGGAAAAAATATTCACGACATCTTAACGATGACTGTTGATGATTCTATTGCTTTTTTTACTACCAATAAACAAACCAAGATTATCCAAAAACTACAACCGCTACAAGATGTTGGTTTAGGTTATGTACAATTAGGACAATCCTCTTCTACCCTTTCGGGAGGTGAAGCACAGCGTATCAAACTGGCTTCATTCCTAGTGAAGGGAGCTACGAAAGAAAAAGCACTTTTTGTATTTGATGAACCTACAACGGGATTACATTTTCACGACATCAAGAAACTCTTGGCTTCGTTTGAGGCGCTGATTGACAAAGGACATTCGATATTGGTAATAGAACACAATCTCGACCTGATAAAATGTGCCGACTGGATTATTGACTTAGGTCCTGAAGGTGGCGAAAACGGAGGACAATTACTCGCCGAAGGAACTCCCGAAGAAATTATCAAAATAAAAAAATCAGTTACGGGGAAGTATTTGAAGGAGAAATTATAAAAACCTTTACGTTGTTTTTTCTAGTTTTAGAATCGTTAATGAACTATTATCTTATCAACAAACAGATAGTCTCCAATTCTCGCAACAACAATTTTTATTCCTTTTCCTAGATTAGTAGCTTCTAAATTTAAATCTCCTTTAATGAAATTCTTTCTACTAAGCAAAACACCTGAAATATCATAAATCGTAACTTCGACTTTGTTATACTCTATTTTTTCATCAATAATTAACTTTATTGTTTCAGTGGAAGAAAGTATTGTTTTTTCTAAATAGGCTTCAGCCTTATCTAAAAAACCAACGTTTGATTTATTTAACAATGCATCTGTTATAGATACAACTTCTATTTTATCAATAACTCCACTCTCAAATTTTAAAGAGTTACTCCCGGTGTTCAAAGATGTAATGATTGGAAAATTTGTTGGATGACCTGAACTATAACAATACGCATCTGTACTTGGCAAAAGTATCGTTTCGGTATCGCCGCCGTTTACGCTTAATTTTAGATTCGATTTGATAGCGTTTGCATAAAATATCTTGATAAAATAAAGGTCGCTAGTCACTGCATTAATGGCGTTGAACGTTAATGATTTTCCAGCATCAAGAACATTGACTGCTTTGCCTCCGGAAGCATTGGCACAGTTAATTTGAGTTCCTCCTGCATTGATTCCAGCTTCTGCTTCATAAGAATTTACTATCGGCAAGTTCAATTCACCAGATCCGTTATAGGCTCCAATATTAGTCCCTGAAACCAAATTGACAGGATTTCCAAAAATATCTATTGAAGCGTTAGAGGTAATGGCTGCAAAGATACCTGTTCCCGCCAAAGGAAAAACAGGCTCAGAAAAAGGTAAAGCACTACCTAAAGCAGGACTAGTTGACAAAAGCTTGTATCCTGAAAAATGCCTCCGACCAGGATCTAAAAATTTTGGATCTACTTCTTTTCTTTTGGAGTCCAAATTTTTAAAATTAGATTTGATTGTTCCGCCAAATAGTATATTTGTAGAAAAATTTCTTGTGTTTATATCTAGTAAATATTCTAATTCGCCAAGCCTAGCAGAAGGTTCTAAATAAATGATATTATTTATAAAATTTAAAGAAGTGGCTTTTAAACTAATTTTAGAATCGGCCATACTATTTTGATATTTTAAACCTTGATATACTGTATTGTTATAAACGAAAACATTTGTACTTTTTTTTGGCACAAAAGCATAATCACTTACCCATAATAATTTATTTACTCCACTTTTATTTCCCTCATTTACGCTGATATTATATCTCCAAATAATATTGTCATTCTCACCCAAAGTTTCACAAAAACCTCCTGCAGAATCTTCCAAATAATTGTATTGAAATAAAATATTAGAATTCCCATAGTCCACGTGCATTCCAGATGAATCGCCATTTCCTCGCGCGTGTTGTGAAGTATTGTATTGCGCAACAACATCATCAGAATTAAATACCCACATTCCGCTACCTCGTTTCACCATTCTTGAATCGGTATCAGAGCCAGTAAAACGCATTAAATTATTTTCAAAAAGCACTCGTCTTGTAGTAGATAAAATCGTTCCAGAACCACCTGTGTCTATAAACTTATTGTGTCTTATGATGGCGTCTGAGACATATTTTCGCAACCAAATTCCAGTTCGTTCAATGTCAGTAAAATAACAATTTTCGATTATAAGATCGTTTACAAAAGCATCAATAAAATAAATACCCGAAGTGTAAATGCTATCAAAATCAGTGCCGCTACTTCCTAAGGAATAAATATTTTGAACTACTAAATTAGAAAACCTAAAATGCTTAAATAATACCGCATCCTCGAAATTTTTAGATGCTGGTAAAGTTTTAAAACTCTTATAATAAATCCCAAAA
This sequence comes from Flavobacterium psychrophilum, assembly GCA_945866505.1. Classification (GTDB taxonomy): domain Bacteria; phylum Bacteroidota; class Bacteroidia; order Flavobacteriales; family Flavobacteriaceae; genus Flavobacterium; species Flavobacterium psychrophilum_H. The sequence continues at coordinate 2,251 of CAMBHH010000187.1, read as the reverse complement.
GATTGGTCATTTGGAGAGCCTGACTCTGCGTCAAACCTTTCGTTTTCAATTTTGAGGTTATGAAATTCCAAATATTGCTTGCCTATAATTTTTATGGTACTTAATGGATCTGGGATACCATTACTACCATTACTGGCAGTTAAAACAGGTAAATCTCCCACGCCATAACTATCATAAACTATCGGAAAACCACTTTTTCCTGAATAAGAAACAATTATTTGCCCAACGAATGTATCTCCTTTTTTAAACAAAATTTTATCTCCAGCAATTAAAAACAAACTATTTAACTTTGATACTGTTTGAAAAGGATTGGCTTCATTCCCTACATTTGAATCATTCCCAGTTGAACTGCTGAAATAATAAGTGTTTTGTGAATAAGATTGTCCAAAACAAAACAACAAAAAAACAATTGAGAATTTCTTAATCATATTTGTACTAATTTAAAATTTAAAATTACAGTATATCATACAAAAAGTCTAATTCTTTCAGGTCAAATAAAGGGTCAATTAAACCATAAAGTTAAAAATTACAATAGAGTAAACTAAGAATATCCGTTTCAAGGTAATCTGTCATAAATAAATTACCTTTAAAACAGAGAAAATTAAACAAAAAACTTTACAACAAATAAATACAATTGTGTAAAAATTTGAATTATTTTTTTTTCATTTTTGTATGTTATAAAAACGGTTAATTCTTTTAACTCAGATGGTATCTAAAAGTGTTTTATTTGCTTATGAATACAAAACTACTGCATCTTCTAAAAAAAACACTCCGAGTACTACTTTGGTTTGTAGTTTCGATAATAGCATTTTTACTACTTCTGGTCGTTTTAATTCAGGTTCCAGCCGTTCAAAATTTCGCAAAAGATAAAGCCATTGCGTATTTGCAAAATAAAATCAAAACCAAAGTTTCTTTAGACCGAATTGACATTAATTTTCCAAAAGAAATTGTTTTGGAAGGATTTTATTTTGAAGACCAGAAAAAGGACACCTTGTTAATTGGCAAACGATTAGAAGCGGATATTGATATGTTCAAACTTCTAAGCAGCGAATTTAAAATTAATTCCATTTCTCTTCAAAATGCAAGCGCCAATATTTCCAAAAACAAGGCTGGCGATTTCAATTTCGACTATATTATCAAAGCATTCGAATCCAAAACGCCTGAAGATCCAAACAGCAAACCCTTCAAAATAGCGGTTGTAAACGTCAATCTGGAGAATGTCAATTTTAATTTTAAGGATAATTTTTCTAGGAATGATATTCGGGTAAAACTCTCGCACTTTGACACCAAATTCAAGAAGTTTGATTTGGATAAAATGGATTTCAATATTCCAAATATCAATTTAAATGGTCTAAAATTAGCTCTGAATCAAGATGTTGTCGAAAAAATTGCCGAAGTATCCGTAAATACCTTGGACACCATTTCAAAAAGAAATGATTTCAAGTTAAAACTAGACAAAATCAGCTTGTCCAACATAGATATTTCGTATGATAACAAGGATTCTAAACTGGGTTCTGGAATTGTTTTGGGCAATTTAGAATTATACGTTAATGAAATTGATTTGAATAAACAATTGATGGATTTTGGTAGTCTCGAATTGAAAAACTTAAAGGGAAATTTGAGATTAGGTGTAAATGACAAACAACTTATAACACCAAATTTAGATTCGACAACAATCAAACAAACGGGATGGAAAGTAAAATTGAATACTGTCAATTTGCAAAACATAGCTTTCAAATATGATGATATGCAATCCAAACCAACTGCAAAAGGAATCGATTATAGTCATCTTGATTTTGATAAATTAAATTTTAAAGCCGACAGACTGTATTATGGGAATGATACTATTTATGGAAAAATAAAATCGCTCACAGGAATTGAGAAAAAGGGCTTGCAAATTCAAGCTTTAAAAACAGATTTCTTTTATGGTCCCAAAAATGCGTATTTGACTAATTTGTTTTTGAAAACACCACGAACGTTGCTGCAAAATAGCATTAAAGTTGGTTATCCCTCGATTGCTACCATACAAAAGAATATTGCCGACCTGCTATTAGATGCCAATTTGAGTCAATCAAAAGTCGGGTTCAAGGACGTTTTATTATTTGCTCCGTATTTGCACAAAGAGGATCTTTTTAAAAACAATCCCAATGCGGTTTTGTATTTGAATGCCCGTTTGAACGGAAAAATAAAAGACTTGAACATTTCGTTATTTGAAATGGGCGGCATTGGAAACACAAGAATTTCAGCTTCT
>CAMBHH010000186.1 GCA_945866505.1 Flavobacterium psychrophilum | reverse complement strand
ACAAAGTCTAAACTTCAGCTCGATTAATATTGAAAAGTTTAAACCACATAGATAAAATATTAGCTTTTAATAGAAAGACGCTTTGCTTATCATAGTTTTCATAGCTATGTGCAAATAAAATACCTATGAAAATCTTTGTTAATTATTTTATAAAATCTCTATGTGGTTAAAAATTATTAATCGAACTCAGGTTCTAAACAATATTTCTTTTCTGGTTTTATTTACCCGAAATTTACCGCTAACCTTCAAATACAAAAATTTATGGAATTAGGTAGAATACTAGTTTCAGAAACAGCCTTCAATAGTGAGAATCTTCAAGACGTGATTCACTCCAATATTTCGGTAATCAACTTGATGCGAGAGGAAAAAATCGACGACGAATTCATTCACGAAGACGCCTTGATGAGTTATTATTTAGACTATTATTACTCTCAATATGTTGCAGGAAACTTTGCTCAATTTGTACATTCTTTGGGTTGGAATTCCGAACTGAACGAATTAATCGAAGAAGTTTTGGCATTAATTGGTGCCTTCAAGCACTTGGAATTATTCCAACAGCAATCCAAAAAAGTAAAACTAATGAGCAGCGTAAAGCTCAATAAATTCCTGAAAGGGAAATTGGAAGGTGTAAATCCTACCAGAGATTTGCTCAACAACGATAGTTTTTTCGAAATAGAAGAAAATCTAGTGACTTTGAACGCCAATTTTCTAAAATCACATCCCGATTTCGAAGTACTTTCTGTCGACGAAATATTCGCCACTTTAGAAGAATTTGTAGGACACGAAATTAAAAGAGTTTAATGCAAACTCCTTAGTACATCGCTTTTTTAAAATGGACTAAGGCTTTTCAAGTTTACTTTTTCACAAACTGAATTTGTTTTGTCCCTTCATTTGTAAATAGCGTCATAAAATAAATTCCTTCAGTCAAAGCACTCACATCCAAAGAAGTAGCAGAACTGGTTTCTTGCACTTTTTGTCCTAAGGAATTGTAAAACAAAGTTTTTTCAACAGTAATTCGGTCAGGCAATTGAAGTGTTATCTTATTTTTTGAAGGGTTTGGATAGAGTGAAATGGTTTCTAATTTGGGATTATTGGTGGATAAGGTAACCACAGAATTTTTTGTAATCAAATCTTTATTCGGGTCAAATACTACGCTGGTAACCACAAAAGGGACATTTTTTGTAAAAGTTTCTCCATTGGAAATAGTATTTAAAACCAAATCCATTTGTTCTCCAGCTGCACCAAAAACTCTAATTGGAACTGGCATTTCAAAAAAACTGACTGAAGGATCGGATTGGGTTTGATTGACATTAATAGTAACAGTACCATTATAATTATTTTGAAAAGCTATAGCATAAGTAGGATAACCTTGATTATAGATCCAATCGTTAAAAAATTCATTTAAACTACTGCCATAAACTGCTTCGAGATGAGTTTGCAAATCCGAGGTAACAGCATATTTGAAAGCCAAATTGGTATCAGCTAGATAATTTTTTAACCCTTGAAAAAATAGAGCGTCACCCATTTTAAGTCGCAACATATTCAAAACCATAGCACCTTTATAATAACTTAATCTTCCATCAAAAATTCTGTAAACATCAGTTGCTTCTGCATCGTTGAGATAAACCGCTCCATTCTGCATTGAAGTAATCAGGTCAATCATATTGGATTTATCAGCAATAAAAGCCGCTTGTCCGTCAAAATTCTCGATAACAATTGAAGCTAAATATGTGGCAAATCCTTCGTTGAGCCAAATATCTTTCCAAGTACCACAAGTTATTTTGTCCCCAAACCACTGATGCGCCATTTCGTGACCAATTAATCCTCGACTAAAATTATTCATAAACGAAACGGTGGTATGCTCCATTCCGCCGCCCCATCCAAACTGGGCGTGACCGTATTTTTCTTTATGAAACGGATAGATTTCAAATAAATTTTCGAATAAATTCAATATCAATGGTGTTTGTGCCAATTGGTTTTGAACAGTTGGACTGAAATTTTCTGGATAGATGTAATTGACAATTGGATATTGATTTGGAATAGTTCCACCCGTTTGACTGTAAACAGTATAATCAGTTACTGCCACGCAAATTAAATAAGCAGGAATGGGATAATTGTGATGAAAATGAGTGGTTTTAGTCGATCCACTAATTACTGGTGCTTCGGGTTCTACACCGTTAGAAACACTTGTATATTGACTTGGAGCAGTTATATAAACATCAATCGTATTAATTTTATCGTTTAAATCTTGCTTACAAGGCCACCATTCCATTGCTCCAAAAGGTTCAGATAAAGTCCACATCACGGGTGTTCCATTATGTGTAGTGGTTTCAAACGAGCCAAAACCAGAAGATGGAGGTGTTCCAGAATAGTTGATTTCAACCGTTTCTGAAATTCCAGTAAATTGGGTTGCGGGCAAGGTAATTTGCAATTCCGTTGGATTTTGAGTGAAAGCTAAATTATCAACTCCCTTTTTTACGGAACTTACGGTTAATGTGTTTGAAAGATCAAAAGTCAATGTCTTCATATCGGACAAGGCAGTGTAAGTTGTAGTTACTTTTCCAGATATAAAATAGATTGCCGGGTCGATATTCCATTCTAATTTATGATATGTAATATCGTAATTGGCAGTATTTGGATTGGTTTTTACCGACATAAGTTTTGATGCAGAGTTTGCTTCAGAAGCTCTCATTTTTTCAAATAGAGCAAGATTGTCTTGCGAAAAAACAAAAGAGGTACACAACAGAAAGCCGAAGAGTAATATATTTTTCATACACTGAAATATTTACTGTAAAAATAAGTAATCTGGCAGAAATGCAATCTATAATAGCTGAAAAAGCGCAAACAGAATGTAACCATGCGCTATAAATCGTTCTTAACTTTTTGATTCCCCCTTTTTATAAAAACATTTCCCTAAATTTGCTACCGTTATAATTAAAGTTAGCGTTTAAAAGATAAGGATATGTTACAAATTGCATTTATTAGAGAGAATCAAGAGAAAGTAATCACCGCTTTGGCAAAAAGAAATATGGATGCCACAAGTGTTGTTCAAGAAGTAGTACAACTGGATGAACGCCGTCGTGCTACACAAGTGGAGTTGGACGGAATTTTATCAGAATCTAATAAATTATCCAAAGATATTGGTGAATTGATGAAGAAAGGCGAAAAATCAAAAGCCGCTATTCTCAGAGAAAAAACAGTTTTACTGAAAGAAAAAAGTAAATCTTTAGCTGAAACTGCCGATCAATTAGCTGCCGATTTGTTGGAAAAACTATATACTTTACCCAATCTTCCCACAGCTATTGTTCCTGACGGAAAAACTCCCGAAGAAAACCTGAATGTTTTTGAAGAAGGCGCAATTCCTGTTTTGCACGAAGGCGCGCAACCGCATTGGGAATTGGTAAAAAAATACGACATCATCGATTTTGAATTAGGAAATAAAATCACAGGTGCAGGATTTCCTGTTTATAAAGGAAAAGGAGCCAAGTTGCAACGTGCCTTAATCAATTATTTTTTAGATAAGAATACGGCTGCGGGTTACAATGAAGTTCAAGTGCCACATATGGTCAACGAAGCTTCGGCTTATGGAACGGGACAATTGCCGGATAAAGAAGGGCAAATGTACCACGACGCCACCGATAATTTATATTTGATTCCAACGGCTGAAGTTCCGGTAACCAATTTGTTTCGTGATGTCATTTTAAACGAAAACGAATTGCCCATTTTAACCACGGCTTACACACCTTGTTTCCGTCGTGAAGCCGGTTCTTATGGCGCTCACGTTCGCGGATTGAATCGTTTGCATCAGTTTGATAAAGTCGAAATTGTGCGAGTGGAGCATCCTGACAAATCCTATGAAGCTTTAGAAGGAATGGTCGAACATGTAAAAAGTATTTTGCAAGAATTGAAATTACCTTATAGAATATTACGTCTTTGTGGTGGCGATATGGGTTTCACGTCCGCTTTGACTTATGATTTCGAAGTGTATTCTACGGCACAAGAACGTTGGTTAGAAATCAGTTCAGTTTCTAATTTCGAGACTTTTCAGGCGAATCGTTTGAAATTGCGTTTCAAAGACAAAGACGGAAAAAACCAATTGGCACACACCTTAAACGGAAGTTCATTGGCTTTGCCAAGAGTTTTGGCAGGAATTTTAGAAAATTACCAAACTGCGGAAGGAATCGTAATTCCTGAAGTTTTGCGAAGCTATTGTGGGTTTGATATTATTGACTAAATAATTTTACCATATAAGGCATTTAAGATCATTTAAGTATTAGTATAAATTAATGGTTTTGAAATGTTCATATCATAAAAAAAATATGAAATATTTACTCGTAATTTTTTTGGCTTTTACAATTAATTCTTGTGCACAAAATAATAGACTTGTTTTGGGTGAAAAATATGCAAAAGAAGAACTGGATGCGGTTTTACTAAAAAAACCTGGACATAATGTTGTTGACAACAAAGAAATAATAATAAAGGAAAGTAAGACAGCAATTAAAATTGCAGAAGCTATTCTTTTCGATATTTATGGAAAAGAAAATATTGAAAGGCAAAAACCATACGAAGAATATTTGATAAAAAATTATTGGGTTATTTCAGGGACTATACCAGAAGGAAGCTTGGGAGGAACTTTTTTAATTATTATTGATGCTAAAAATGCTCAGGTTTTAAAGATAACTCACGGGAAATAACAATTATATTTGATTGCAATATCTTAAATTTTGATTATTTACCATTTCTTAAATGACCTTAAATGCCTTATATGGTTCAAAAATGAAAAAACTCTTTCTACATATCGCCCTGTTTTTTTCATTGGTTTGTTTTTCACAAAACGAGCAATTAGCCCAATATTATTACGATAAAGGAGATTTCGAGAAAGCCAAAATCAGTTTCGAAGAATTATTGAAAGGGACGCCTCAAAATTCGCAATATTTTCAGCGAACAATAGATTGTTACCAGCAATTACAGCAATTTGATGTAGCCCAAAAAGCCATTCAAGCGCGATGGGATAAATACAAACAAGGAACTCTTTTAGTAGAATTGGGTTATAATTTCCAGTTGCAAAAGAACGAGGCTTCCGCCAAAAAACAGTACGACGAAGCAATAGAAAAAATTAAGATAAATCCAAACGAGGTGTACGGAATTTCGAATTCTTTCGAGAGAAAATCTTTGATTGATTATGCCCTGAAAGCCTATCAAACCGCTATAAAAATTGAGCCACAGTTTAATTTTAATTATCAAATGGCGCAGCTTTACGGACAATTAGGCAACACCGAAATGATGATTGCTACTTTTTTAGACGAAGCTTTTGCCAATCCTCAAAATTCCATTCAAATCCAAAATCAACTAGCTCGTTTTATGGTCGAAGAAGGCGATGAAAATTTCAACGAAACCTTGCGAAAATCATTAATTACAAGAGCTCAAAAGAATCAGGATGTTTTTTGGAATCAATATTTGAGCTGGTATTATGTCCAGCAAAAAGAGTTTGGAAAAGCCTTTGTTCAGGAAAAAGCAGTGTACAAGCGCAATCCCGAATCATTATATAGCATTATAAATTTAGGACAACTCGCCATTGAGGAAGACGACTCCGAAGTGGCAAAAGAAATTTTGGGCTTTGTTTTGGAAAACACCAAAGATTTAAAATTGCTCATTCAAGCCAATTCTTATTTGATTGAAATGAAAATTGACAAGGCACAGCAAAAGGATTTTGATGGCATCAACACGGAATTGTCCAATTTGTTGATGGAATATGGAATAAGTCCATTTACGTTATCTTTACAACTAATTCAGTCGCATTTTGTAACTTTTAACTTAAATAAACCTGAGGAAGGAAAAGCCATAATTACGAAAGCACTCGAATTGCAATTGAACGATTATGAAGTCGCTCAGGCCAAAATGGAGTTGGCTGATATTTTGCTTTTCGAAGAAAAATTCAATCAGGCATTACTTTATTATTCTCAAATTGAAGAAAATTTAAAAAATGATGTTGTGGCGCATGAAGCAAGTTTAAAGGCAGCCAAGACCAGTTATTTTCAGGGAGATTTTGTTTGGGCTTCGAAACAATTTAAGGAATTGAAATCGGCAAGTACACAGTTGATTGCCAATGATGCTTTAGAATATTTCCTTTTAATCAGCGACAATACCGTAGCCGATTCGACACAAACGGCCTTGAAACAGTTTGCCAAAGGCGATTATCTCTTGTATCAAAATAGAAATCTGGAAGCGATTTCACAATTTCAGTCAATTTTGAAAAGTTTCAAAGGACAGGAAATTGAAGCTGTAACTTTGTTGCGTTTAGGGCAACTTTACGAAAAACAAGGCGAATACATTTTGGCTTTAAGCCAATATCAAAATATTATTGACCATCACGCAGACGGAATTTACATCGACGAAGCGCTTTATTTTTCGGCAGAAATTTACAACAATAAGTTACAACAACCCGAAAAGGCAAAACCGCTTTACGAGAAAATAATTTTCAATCATCCGGACAGTATTTATTTTGTCGAGGCTCGAAAAGAATACCGACAATTGCGGGGAGATAAGAATTTGTAATTTGAAATGAGGATTTTTAATCTAATACCCAGCGCCTAAAACCCAAGACCTAAATGAT
>CAMBHH010000185.1 GCA_945866505.1 Flavobacterium psychrophilum | reverse complement strand
TTTGTACAACTCATAAAAATAAGTTTATGGCAAAAAGTAAAACAATAGTTGTAAAAGGAACTAATGTTTCAATTTTAAATTATGGTGTCAACGACTATATTTCTTTAACAGATATTGCAAAATCTCGAAATAATTCAGAACCTTTTGCTGTCATTAATAATTGGATGCGAAGCAGGAGTACTATTGAGTTTATTGGTTTATGGGAGAAACTCTGTAATGCAGATTTTAAACCTCTCGAATTCGAGAGGTTTAAAAATGAAGCAGGAAGTAATTACTTTGTACTTTCTCCTCAACGCTGGATTTCTGAAACCAATGCCATTGGAATTATTTCAAAATCTGGTAGATATGGAGGCACTTTTGCCCACAAAGACATTGCTTTTGAATTTGCTACTTGGATTTCATCTGAATTCAAATTATACTTAATAGTAGAATTCCAACGCCTGAAAGATGATGAAAACGAAAGATTGAAATTAGAATGGAGTTTTCAACGCACATTAGCAAAAGTAAATTATCACATTCATACCGATGCCATTAAGCAAAATCTTATTCCAGCGGCACTTGATAAAAATAAAATCAATTTTGTGTATGCCAATGAAGCCGATTTACTCAATGTGGCATTATTTGGTCAAACTGCCAAACAATGGAGAACCGAAAATCCAGATTTGGAAGGCAATATTAGAGATGCTGCAACCATTGAACAATTGGTAGTGTTATCTAATTTAGAAAGTTTAAATTCGGTTTTCATTCATCAAGGGCAATCACAATCCGAACGATTAATTCAACTCAATACTATTGCCATTACTCAAATGAAAGCATTGGTCAACAATAAACAAATTAAAAATTTGGAACAATAAAAAATTATAATTATCTGGTGTGGTTGTTTACCGCATCACTCATTCTGCATTTAGAACTTTAAAAAGTTCGTCAATAGGTTCTACTTGATTAGGATTGTGTAAATCGACTAAAAGATTATTTGGTATTTATAATTGACAGATACATTGTTTTAAAGCGTTTTTTTCTTAAACTTTGTATTTGTGCAGATTTTTATATACTGTTAATGAAGTATATCTGAAAGTTGGTCAACCACTAGTAAGATATTGTTTTAAAGAATACAGTTAAATGTTAAAGATTTAATAGAAAGCAGGTTGGATAAAGTGACTAAACAAACTTTTACTATTTGAGTTTAACATCTCAAAACACACAATGTCATACATTGTGAAACTCAAAAAATGAAAATTATAAATTATTAAAAAATACAAAAAATGAAAACAACAAACTTCTTTTCTGACGTAAAACGAAAGAGTAAATTGGGTATGTTAATTTTGAATGTAACATTTTTATTTTTTGCCAGTACTGGATTTTCCCAAACCCCAGAATTATTTGAAGAAAAAGTATTGATCAATAATTTGGCCGCTCCTTGGGGCTTTACATTTATCAACAACAATGAAGTCCTATTTACAGAAAAACGAGGAAAACTGTATCGCTATACTATTTCTACTGCGACTCTAAATGAAATAAGTGGGCTTCCCGCTATTGCTCAAAATGGACAAGGGGGATTATTGGATGTTGCCTTGCATCCTAATTTTAGTAATAATAATTTTGTTTATCTAACCTATGCCGTTAATGGAACTGGCGGACAAACAACAGCTTTAGGCAGGGGAAATCTGGTGGGTAACCAACTTCAAAATTTCACAGAAATTTTCAGAGCCTTACCAATTGTTAATTCTGGAGTGCATTTTGGCAGTCGGATTGTTTTTGATAGAAATAATCTAATCTATATGTCAGTAGGCGATCGTGGAACGCAAACCAATGCGCAAAACAAAAATAACCATTTGGGCAAAGTATTGCGATTTAATGATGATGGAAGTGTACCAACAAGTAATCCGTTAGTTGGAGTTCCAAATACAAAACCTGAAATATTTTGTTGGGGAAATCGAAATATCCAAGGGATGGCAATGAACCCGGCAACAGGTGAAATATTCGCGCATGAACACGGTCCCCAAGGTGGTGATGAGCTCAATTTGATTAAAGCAAACACCAATTATGGTTGGCCTGCAGTTACATTTGGCATCAACTACGATGGAACTTCTATTACTCCTAATACCTCACTTCCCGGAATGGAACCGCCACTTACCTATTGGGTTCCCTCGATTGCTCCAAGTGGATTGACTTTCATAAGGAACGGACAACTAAACAATGAAGCAGACATTCTAATTGGTGCTTTGGCTGGCACTCATATTCATTGGCTGAAAATGAAAGACGATAAAAGAGTTTCTTCAACACGAAGTATGAATGGTTATGCGCGTTTTCGTGATATTAGACAAGCGCCTGATGGCAAGATTTATGCAATGACCGAATCGCCAAACCAATTTGTGCTCTTGCGCTCAAATATCTCTATTTTGTCTACAATAGAGAATGAAAAAATTGAAATGGTCGATAAAAATATGCTTTATCCAAATCCTAGTGTTTCAGAAAGTACTTTATCATTTTATGTGTCTAATAGCCAATTGGTCTCTGTTCGACTTTTTAGTCCAAATGGCACTTTAGTTAAAGAATTAGCTTCTCAAACTTTTTCTGAGGGCAAACACGCCATACTAATAGAGTCTGATAATTTACCTCAAGGTTTATATTTTATAGAAATTGATAAAGAAGGTGCTAAGACACATTTGAAATTCATTAAAAAGTAGCCTCTACTATATGTGTTTAGGCAACTTCTCGAAGTGTTGCTTAAAAACCGAGTTGCTGTGCGGAATTACTTCGTCCGTTCGCTATCGCTCGGGTGCAATGCTTACCCATCAACGAGAGCAAACCATAAATAAAAATGTCAATTCGAATGTGAACAGTTTGCATCCCGAAAGCTTTCGGGAGCGCTACCAATTTTGAAAATTTTTGATAAGAACGAATACATTTCAATTTCACATTGATGCCAAAACAGCGTCAATCTTCTCCAATTCTGTTTTAGTAAAATCGATATTCCCTAAGGCATCAATATTGTTCTGCAATTGTCTCACAGAGCTGGCGCCAATCAAGACTGAGGTGATTCTATTGTCTTTGAGCAACCAAGCCAATGCCATTTGAGCCAAAGATTGATTTCTACTTTGAGCGATGTCATTCAACGCCACGATTACCTTAATTTTTTCTTCGGTAATGTGTTCTGGTTTCAAAAATTCGGCTTTAGAGGCTCTAGAATTTTCGGGAATTCCAGCTAGGTATCTATCCGTCAAAAGTCCTTGTGCTAATGGCGAAAAAGCAATACAACCAATTCCCTTTTCTTCCAAAACATCGAGCAAACCTTCTTCGGGCGTGCGAACAAACATCGAATATTTCACTTGATGTATCAAGCAAGGCGTTCCCAATTGCTTTAGAATTGCTGCCGCTTCGGCCGTTTTCTCAGGATTATAATTGGAAATTCCAGCATATAAAGCTTTCCCACTTCGAACCGCATAATCCAGAGCCATCATGGTTTCCTCTAGTGGAGTCTCGGGATCAAAACGGTGTGAATAGAAAATATCAACGTACTCTATATCCATTCGTTTCAAACTTTGGTCTAAACTTGACAACAAATATTTACGTGAACCCCAATCACCATAAGGTCCAGACCACATTCCGTAACCCGCTTTGGTAGAAATCACGATTTCATCTCGCAAATTTCCTTGGAAATTATTTTTGAGGATTTTACCAAAATTCGTTTCCGCCGAACCTGGAATTGGTCCGTAATTATTGGCTAAATCAAAATGGGTAATTCCTTTATCAAAAGCGGCGACTGCAATACTCTCAGCATTTTCGAATGAATCTACCGAACCGAAGTTATGCCATAACCCTAAGGAAATTTGCGGTAACAATAAGCCACTTTTTCCACATCTATTGTAGTCCATTTGTTTAATATAAAAAGTTTAAAATGTAAAACACGAATTTCACGAATATACACCACTAAAGTAGTGCAAATGCATGAAATTCGTGTTTCTTTTTTATTTCAACTCAAAACCACTTTCCAAACCTTTGTCTGAGCTTCCTCCAACCATAATTTTGAAAGTTCCTGGTTCCACTAAATAATTACCATCGTTGTCATAAAAACCCAATTCTTTGTCAGTCAATGTAAAAGTAACAGTTTTGGTTTCGCCTTTTTTCAATTCGATTAATTCGAAACCTTTTAGTTCCTTAACTGGTCTTGCTAAACTACCAAACTCATCGTGTATATACAATTGAACCACTTCTTTTCCATCATAATTTCCAGAATTTGTTACCTCAACTGAAACTTGTACAGCTTCACCTTTGGCGAAAGCCGTTTTGTTAATTTTCAAATTCTTATAGTCGAAAGTGGTGTAACTCAATCCGAATCCAAAAGGGAATTGCGGCGTTTTTTCCACATCAGAATAATGCGACCAAAATACATTTTTCTCGCCGTTAAAAGGTCTTCCGGTGCTAAAGTAGTTGTAATAAATTGGACATTGACCTACATTTCTTGGAAAAGACATTGGCAGTTTACCGCTTGGGTTATAATCACCATACAACACTTGAGCGACAGCATTTCCAGTTTGTGTTCCCAGTTGCCAAGCTTCAACTATGGCTGGAATATTCTGGGCTGCCCAAGGTATAGTTAATGGCCTTCCATTATTTAAAACCAAAACAATATTCGGATTTACTTTGTAAATTTCTTCTAATAATTCTTGTTGTAAACCTGGTAAATCAAGATTGGTTCTACTGCGTGCTTCACCTGATTGGAAACCAATTTCTCCTAAAACCATAACGACAACGTCAGCATTTGCAGCTACTTTTTTGGCAGCATCAAAACCACTTTTATCTTTGGTATTAAACACCACTTCATTAAGAAAAGAAGTTTTCTCAATGGTTAAATCAGCACCTTTTTCAAAAGTTAATGTATTGTCTTTGTATTGTTGCATTCCTTCTAAAACTGAAACCGCTGAGTTATCATCTGCTGCTATTCTCCAACTTCCTAATGGACTGTTTTTATCATTGGCTAAAGCCCCAATTAATGCAATTTTTTGTCCAGATTTTTTTAAGGGAAGCAACCCTTTTTCATTTTTCAAAAGTACAATCGATTTTTTGGCCATATCCAAAACCCCGTCATTATTAGCTTTGCTGCCAATGGTAGCTTTTTCTCTGGCTTCGTCACAATATCTGTAAGGGTCGTCAAATAAACCTAATTCAAATTTTACGCGAAGAATTCTGCGTACAGCATCATCCACTAAGGCTTCTTTTACTTTTCCATCCTTAACAAGTTGAACTAAATGATTGACATAAGCATACGACTCCATATCCATGTCTGATCCAGCAATTATAGCCTTTTCGGCAGCCTCTGCTGCATCTTTGGCACATCCGTGTAGAACCATTTCTTTTATAGATGCCCAATCGGTAATTACAAATCCATCAAACTTCCATTTTCCTTTTAGAACATCTCTTTGCAAGAAGCTACTTCCAGTTGCTGGAACTCCATTGAGGATATTGAAGGAATTCATAAACGTACGAATTCCAGCTTCATTAGCTGCCTGAAATGGTGGAAAAACTGTGTTGTAAAGGGTTGAATTACTGATATCAACAGTATTGTACTCTTTTCCACCTTCAACAAAACCGTAAGCAGCAAAATGTTTGGCGCAAGCAGCTATTGTATTTACTTTCAACAAATCAGCTCTAGTATCTCCTTGAAAACCTTTTACTCTAGCAGTTGCAATTTTGCTCCCAAGATAAGGATCTTCACCTGAACCTTCCATCACTCTACCCCAACGTGCCTCACGAGAAACATCAACCATTGGCCCAAAAGTCCAATTTATTCCTGAAGCTGATGCCTCAGCCGCAGCAATTTGTGCTGATTTTTTTATCGCTTCCATGTCCCAGCTTGCAGCTTCTGCCAAAGGAATCGGACTCAAGGTTTTGTAACCGTGAATCACATCAAAACCAATAATTAATGGAATTCCCAATCGGGTTTCTTCAATAGCAATCTTTTGAACGGCACGAACTTCTTTTACACCGCGCACAGTTAGCATAGAACCGACGCATCCTTTGCGTAAATGTTCGTATTTTAATGCTGCATTTCCTTCTTTTGGCGCAGGACCTGTTACTTCCCAAAAACCATTATATTGATTCATCTGACCTACTTTTTCTTCAAGCGTCATCTGTTTCATCAACAAATCAATTCGTTCTTCTATAGGTTTTGTTTTGTCTAAATGCGGTTTTTTTTGTGCATTCATTGTGCCAAATGCAAATAGTACAAAAATGACAGCGCGAATTAATTTGTAATTATTCATAGTTTTAAGTATTGATTTAGTTATTGTGAAAATTATTAATTATTATTAATGAATGAAGCAGCAGGTATATCAGCCTAGTTAAAAAGAATTGATTGATCCGTATTTTTCCAAGCAAATCTTATTTTTATAGGCAATCTTACTATATCCGATTGCAAGATGACTTTATCGTTTTTAATTGTTGCTGCTTCTTCGTGAAAAACATTATCTGCTACTGCCATTTCAAATTGATTAGCTTTAGTTTTTGAAATTTTTTTATTCAAGAATTTAAAATTGGAAACCATTGACCAATTATTTTTTCTATCTGAACCGTTGAGCTGTATTCTCAGTCAAATTCTAATGAAACATAATTTTGACTATTAATCAAAC
>CAMBHH010000184.1 GCA_945866505.1 Flavobacterium psychrophilum | reverse complement strand
GAATAAAAAATCGATCAATATTGTTTGGTTTAAGCGAGACTTGCGTTTTACAGATAACGAGGCTTTGTTACATGCGCATCAATCTGGTTTGCCTTTATTGTTGGTTTATGTTTTCGAACCCTCGGTGATGAATTATGATGATGCCGATACCAGACATTGGCGATTTATTTACGAATCGATTCAAGATTTGCAGCGAAAACTGAATGCTTCAAATGCCAAACTATATTTTTTTCACAACGAAGTAGATGCCGTTTTTTCAGAATTAGTCAAACATTTCGATATTCAAACCGTTTTTTCACACCAAGAAATTGGCAATAAAGTCACCTTTGATAGAGATGTGTTAATGCAGGATTTTTTCAAAAAAAACAATATTGTTTGGAAAGAATTTCAATTGCACGGTGTCATCAGAAAACTTAAATCAAGACAACATTGGGACAAACGTTGGGAAGACGTGATGCGTGGAGAAATCAAACACATTGAATTACAAGATTTAAAGATTGAAAAATTGAAAGATTTTTTGTTTGAGAAATTAAAAGGCGAAGATTTATCAACCGAAATCACAACGCCGAACAAAAATTTTCAGCAGGGCGGCGAGATTTTGGCTTGGCGGTATTTAGACAGTTTTGTTAGAGAACGTTACGTCAATTACAGCAAGCACATTTCAAAACCTGCTTTGAGCAGAAAAGGTTGCAGCCGATTATCGCCTTATTTGGCCTACGGAAATATCAGTATGCGAATGGTGTATCAATATACCAATCAGTTTTATGAAACGTCCAAAAACAAACGAGCCATTCTCAATTTTGTTTCACGTTTGCATTGGCATTGCCATTTTATTCAAAAATTTGAAGACGAATGTCGAATGGAATTCGAAAATGTAAATCGGGCTTATGATGCATTGGTTAAACCAAAAAACGAATCATTTATAAAGGCTTGGCAAGAAGGAAAAACGGGTGTTCCCATTGTCGATGCGTGTATGCGATGCTTGGTTGCAACGGGTTATATTAATTTCAGAATGCGAGCTATGGTGGTTTCTTTTTTCACGTTTAATTTATGGCAAGATTGGCGCGAATTGCATTTTTTGGCACGACAATTTCTAGATTACGAACCTGGAATTCATTATCCGCAAATTCAAATGCAATCGGGAACTACTGGAATAAACACGATTCGGATTTATAATCCAATTAAAAATTCAGAAGAACACGATGCCGATGGGATTTTCATCAAACAATGGATTCCAGAATTGGCAGAAGTTCCGGTTTCTTTGCTGCACGAACCTTGGAAAATGAACGAAATGGAGCAACAATTTTACAATTGCAAAATCGGACAAGATTATCCTGAACCAATTGTAAACATTGAAGAAACGAGAAAATTTGCTAGCGATATTGTCTGGAGTTTTCGCAAAAAAGAGTATGTGAAAGAAGAAGGAAAGCGAATTTTGCAAAAACACGTGAGTAATCCCACTTCAAAAATCAGGAGAACTAAATCTCCAAAAAAAACCTAAAAATGGCGCTATTTTTAAAAGCAAATTGGGAAAATATCATTATGGCTAATTATGAAATTGACCCAAAAATTCTAATTCCTTTTGTCCCAAAAGGGGTAGAATTAGATTTATTTGACGGAAAATGTTATGTTAGTTTGGTTGGTTTTATGTTCAAAAACACCAAATTATTCAATGTTCCTATTCCGTTTGTTGGCAATTTTGAAGAAATAAATTTGCGTTTTTATGTAAAACGAAAAGAAGAAAATGGTATCACAAAGCGAGGTGTTGTTTTTATAAACGAAACTATTCCGTATCCAATTGTGGCTTGGGTAGCCAATAAATTATACAATGAACATTACACAGTCGTTCCAACAAAACACGAGATTGTCACTGAGAAATCTTCGAAAAAAGTAAAATTCGAATGGTTATTAAACAAAAAATGGAATTCCATTGCCGTGACAACAGCAACAACTTCCGAAAAGATGAAACCTAATTCTTTAGAAAGTTTTATCTACGAGCATTACTATGGTTATACTAAAACTGCCGATGATAAAACCGAAGAATACAAATTGCAACATCCCAGCTGGAATGTAAGTGAAGTTTTGAATTACCAAATTGAATGTAATTTTGAGGCAATGTATGGGAAATCATTTTCAGTTTTGAATCAAATAAAGCCAGCAGCCGTTTTCATTGCCGATGGCTCAGCAGTAGGAATTGAATGGAAAAGAACTAAAATAAATTTCTAAAATGAAAGGCGTTAAAAAACAAAATTTACCTGCCAAAATTTGCGTCGTTTGCCAAAAACCCTTTAGTTGGCGCAAGAAATGGGAAAAAGTTTGGGACGAAGTAAAATATTGTAGTGATAAATGTAGAAAAAAATAATTAAATAATTTAATGATTAAAAGATTTAACTCCTATCGTTATTTTTCAATCTTTAAATTTTTCAATCTTTAAATAAATGAAAAAAACCTTACGATTAATTCTCGGCGATCAATTAAATAGTAACCATTCATGGTATCAAACCGTTGATGATTCAGTTACGTATGTTTTGATGGAAATTCGCACCGAAACCGATTATGCCACACATCATATCCAAAAAATTGTGGGTTTCTTTTCGGCTATGCAAAATTTTGCCAAGGAATTAATCCAGAAAAATCATCAAGTGATTTATTTTCATTTAAATGATTCAACCAATTTACAATCCTTTGATAAAAACATTCAATATTTAATCGAAAAAGAAAGATTTACAAATTTCGAATACCAATTGCCCGACGAATATCGCTTAGACGAATTGTTGAAGAATTTTTGCAAAACTCTCGCTATTGAAACTTCGGTTGTGGATTCGGAACATTTTATGAGTTCCAGGAACGAATTAGGCGATTTTTTTGAAGGTAAAAAAACATTCTTGATGGAAAGCTTCTATCATATGATGCGAAAAAAGCACAATATTTTGATGCAAGGAGACAAACCTTTGACCGGAAAATGGAATTATGACGGGGAAAATCGCAAAAAATTGCCTAAAAATCACAAACCAACTCCGCCATTAGTTTTCAATAATGATGTTTCGGAAATACTAGCTGAAATCCAAAAAACCAATATTAAAACCATTGGAAACATAGATGCAAAAAACTTTGTTTGGCCAGTAAACAGAACCCAATCTTTAGAATTATTGGATTTTTTCGCTACGGAATGTTTGTCCCTTTTTGGAAGTTATCAAGATGCAATGACGCCCAACGAATGGTCTTTGTATCACGCTCGGCTTTCCTTTTCGTTGAATTGTAAATTAATTTCGCCTTTAGAAGTGATTCATAGAGTCATTCAAGAATGGGAAAAACACCCTGATGAAATAGAATACAATCAGTTGGAAGGTTTTGTTCGACAAATTATTGGTTGGCGCGAATATATGAGGGGAATTTACTGGCACAAAATGCCAGATTATGCCACGATGAATTATTTCGACCACGAAAACAAACTACCCGATTGGTTTTGGACAGGAAAAACCAAAATGAATTGCCTGAAAGACGCTATCAATCAATCCTTGAATTTTGCCTATGCACATCATATTCAACGGTTGATGATTACGGGGAATTTTGCACTTTTGGCTGGAATTCATCCTGACGAGGTCGATGCTTGGTATTTGGGAATTTATATTGATGCTATCGAATGGGTCGAAATTACCAACACGCGCGGAATGAGTCAGTTTGCCGATGGCGGAATTGTAGGAACAAAACCCTATGTAAGTTCCGCTTCGTACATTGATAAAATGAGTCATTATTGTAGTTCGTGTTAATACAAAAAAGCGGTAAAAACGGGCGACAAAGCTTGTCCTTTCAATAGTTTGTATTGGAATTTTTACGACAAAAACGAAGACAAATTAGGAAAAAATCCACGTATTGGAATGATGTACAATGTTTGGCGAAAAATGAAACCTGGTGACAAAGCAGCTTTATTAGAACAAGCCGATTATTATTTGAAAAATATAAATGATTTATAATGAAAACTTCAGTAGTTTGGTTTAAAACAGATTTAAGATTAGAAGATAACGAAACACTTGTAAAGGCCACAGCGCAAAGTGAACAGATAATTCCTGTGTATTGTTTTGACGATGCACATTTTGAAACTACCCAATACGGATTCAAAAAAACCGGGAATTACAGAGCTCAATTTTTGTTAGAATCACTTCAAGATTTGGACGAAAGTTTAAGAGCACTAGGTTCGGGATTAGTAATAGTCAAAGGAAAACCTGAAATTGAAATCCCGAAATTAGTTAAACAGTATAGAGCACTAAAAGTTTTTGCTAAAAGAGAAGTGGCTTTTGAGGAAAAGCAAACCGAGAAATTAGTATTAGATGAACTATTCAAATTGCGATGCGAACTTGAACTGTTTAGCACAAGCACTTTGTATCATGCTTTAGACTTGCCTTTTTCTATCAAAGATATTCCAGATGTGTTTACGAATTTTAGAAAAAAAACAGAGAAAGATGCTACGATTAGAAAACCATTCGACAAACCAACTCAAATTAATTCACCAGAAATTCCAGCAATGGAATTGCCCACTTTAAAAGATTTGGGTTTGGATTTTTCACCAATCGATTCTCGTGCAGCTATCCAATTTAAAGGTGGTGAAACCGAAGCTGTCAAAAGATTAAATTATTATTTTTATCAAACGCAAAATTTATCAAAATACAAGGAAACAAGAAACGGTATGATTGGAGCTGATTATTCGTCTAAGTTTTCGGCTTGGTTGGCAATGGGCTGTATTTCGCCACGATACATTTATAGTGAAGTTCAAAAATACGAAAAGCAATTTGGCGCTAATGATTCTACTTATTGGTTGATTTTCGAATTGTTATGGCGAGATTTTTTCCGATTTATGTTCAAAAAACACCAAACCAAGTTTTTCCTGTATTCTGGAATCAAAACCGAGAAAATCAACTCAAAATCTTTGAACGAAAAATTATTGTCACAATGGATAAATGGAACAACTCCATCGGATTTTATTAATGCCAATATGCTCGAATTGCAACTCACGGGTTTTATGAGCAACCGAGGCAGACAAAATGTGGCCAGTTATTTTTGCAATGAATTGAATATGGATTGGCGGTTGGGCGCAGCCTATTTTGAGGAGCAATTAATAGACTATGATGTAAGTAGCAATTGGGGAAATTGGGCATATTTGGCGGGCGTTGGTAACGATCCTCGAGGTCATCGCTATTTTAATATCGAAAAACAAGCGACCGATTACGATAAAAATAAAGCGTTTAGAAGGTTGTGGTTGGAATAAAATGAATTCGTTCTAAATAGCAATTTCTTGTGTTAGTTGTAGTACTAAAATTAATACATTTGATTTTTTAAATTTACTTTTATGAAAACTATTTTATTCGCTTTTTTATGTCTTTTTGTTCCAAAACTTTGTATTGCGCAGCTTTCGGCAAATGACAAGAAAGTATATTTAGATTCTACTTGGAATGAAACTTCGCAAGAAAACGCTAAATATTATCGAATAATCAAAGATTTTTATTTGGATAAAGACTTATATGACATTAAAGATTATTACAAATCGGGTGTTTTGCAAATGGAAGGAACCTCAATTACAAAAGATGATAAGTCAAAAGAAGGGGAGTTTGTTTTTTATTACGAAAACGGAAATAAAAAAGCAGTAACAAACTATGTAAAATCTCGACCAAATGGAAAGTGCTCTGAATGGTACGAAAACGGAAATTTAAAACTTGAAGGTGTGTATGTTGAAGATGAAAAAACATTTGTTGGCGAATTAAAAGTCTTTCAATTTTGGAATTCAAAAAATGCCCAAACAGTAATTGATGGCAATGGAGATTATGAAGAAATTGCAGATTCTTTCTTTGCGTCTGGGAAAATAAAAGAAGGATTCAAGGATGGAATATGGGAAGGCTATGACAAAAAAATGGGCTACACTTTTAGTGAAGAATATGAAAATAAAAAATTCAAATCTGGAACCAGCGTCGATTCCAATAAAATTTCACGAAATTACAAAATAGTACAATTAAGACCTGAACCCAAAAATGGCATTTCGGATTTTTACAAACACGTAGCAAAAAACTTCCGCGTACCTGAAGTTCAAGGACTAAAGGGTAAAATTTTTATTTCATTTGTCATTGATAAAGACGGACAGGTCGTTGAGCCTAAAATCCTTAAGAGTATAGGTTATGGGACAGACGAACAAGCGATTAAAGTAGTAACTACCTATAAAAATTTTGCTCCAGGCGAAATTAGAGGTATAAAAATAAGATGCACTTATTCATTACCTATTACTATTCAATCTACGTACTAAAATAATTCACAATTCATAACTCATAATTAATAATTATTCTTTACTTTTGCGCACGTTTTGCAATAGATGCATAACATACATAACAATCATTTAAATAATATTAGCATGTATTTAACAAAAGAAGTTAAAGAAGAAATCTTCGCTAAACACGGAGGAAAAGCAGAAAACACAGGATCTGCAGAAGGACAAATCGCACTTTTCACACACAGAATTACGCACCTTACTGAGCATTTGAAAAAAAATCGTCACGATTATAACACAGAGCGTTCATTGGTACTATTAGTAGGTAAAAGAAGAGCCTTGTTAGATTACTTGAAAAAGAAAGAAATCAACAGGTATCGTGAGATTATCAAAGTATTGGGTATTAGAAAATAATCAAT
>CAMBHH010000183.1 GCA_945866505.1 Flavobacterium psychrophilum | reverse complement strand
TATTTATTGAAGTGATTTAAACTTTTTCCATTAAACATTTTCGTGATTTAGTTCTACTTTATTAAGATAATAATTATAGGTTTCGATTTGTGCTCTAAAAATAGGTTCATAACCTTTACGAACTCTATATCTATTATCTAATTTTTCGGAATGATAACGTGCCTTTACATTTCCTTTCCACCCTATATCAAAAATATCGATCAATTCTTTCTTAATTTTTTCGTCATAAATAGGACAAGTCACTTCAACTCTAGCGTCGAGATTTCTAGTCATAAAATCTGCAGACGAAATATAAACCTCCGGATCTCCATCATTACCAAAAATATATATTCTGGAATGTTCGAGATAATTATCTACAATACTTATGGCTTCAATGTTTTCGCTCATACCTGGCAATCCTGGGATTAATGAACAAATTCCTCGCACTTCGAGTTGTATTTTTACACCTGCATTACTCGCGTCATACAATTTATCAATCATTTCAAAATCTGATAAACTATTCATTTTCAACTTTATGTATGCTTCCTTTCCGTTTATAGCATTAGTAATTTCTCTCTCTATCATTCGATTAAAACGAGATCGAGTGTAGTGTGGGGAAACTATTAAATGCTTATATCTATATAATCTGTAATTGATATCGAAAAACTCAAAAACTTTGGAAGCATCTTTGAGAATCTTTTGATGACTCGTCAAAAGAGTCACATCGGTATAAATTTTAGCCGTTTGCTCATTGAAATTTCCAGTAGAAATAAAACCGTACCTTTTTATTGAGTCCCCCTCTACTCTTTCGATGACACAAATTTTACTGTGTACTTTTAAGCCTTTTATTCCAAAAATAAGATTAATCCCTTCGGTTTGCATTTGTTCAGCATACGATATATTCGAAGCTTCATCAAAACGTGCTTGCAATTCAATTTGGACTGTTACTTTTTTGCCGTTCTTAGCAGCATTTATTAGCGAACTGATTATTTGAGAATTTTTAGCTAATCTGTATAAAGTGATTTTAATGGAAATTACACTGGGATCTAAAGCTGCTTCACGTAAAAACTTGGTGAGATAAGAAAAGGACTGAAAAGGTGCGTGAATCAGATAGTCTTTTTTGCTGATTTTCTTCAAGATGCTTCCCTCAAGATTTAGTCCCGGAACTGGCAAAGGTTGATTTGTTGTATAAAGCAAATCATATCTTCCAAGATTAGGAAATTTCATGTAATCTCTTCTATTATGATATTTCCCGCCAGGAATAATACTGTCTGAGGAAATTATATGCATCCTTTCTAGAATAAATTTCAGCGTATCTTCTTCAATCAATTCATCATAAATGAAACGAACAGGTTCGCCTATTCGTCTATCTTTGACGCTAGCAGCAATTTTTTCTAGCATACTTTTACTCAAGTCGCTATCCATTTCTAATTGAGCATCACGAGTGATTTTTATCATGTGTGCTGATACGCTGTCGTAATCAAAAATATTAAAAATACTCCCTAAATTATGCCGTATCACATCATCAATTAATATGATGTATTGTTTCTCATCGTTAGAGGGTAAAACAACAAATCGATTAATGGTATTAGGAATTTCAATCATTGCATAATGAACCTCATGATTATCTTTCATTACCAATTTTACCGCCAAATATCCCACCGAATCTTTCAAAATTGGAAATTCGGCCAAATCATTTAAAATTATGGTAATCAATTCTGGACTTAGTTTTTGAATGAAAAAATCTTTTAAATAAACTTCGTGCTCAGCCGATATATTATTTTCGTCGATAATAAATATATTTTCGGTTTCGAGTTTAGTTTCAATAGTTTTTAGAATCCGCAAACTTTCAGATTGTTGTTCAATAACTATTGCTGTAATTTCTTTTAACAATTGATTAGCTGAAATCCCTCCAAAATGATTTTTACCTGATATACCAGACAAACTTAACCGTCTAATGGCGGCAAAGCGAACTCGGAAAAACTCATCTAAATTATTAGAAAAAATACCTAAAAAACGCAATCTTTCTAATAATGGCACAGTATCATCAGCCGATTCTTGTAAAACTCTTGCATTAAAGTTTAACCAACTTTTCTCTCTTTCTATGTACTCGTATTTGTTCACTCTATTTATTTTAAATTTTTTGGAAACATTACTTTTATTGTTTTACCCTTTGCCAATTTTCCCCAATTATCAGTTTCAAATTGCAACCAAATTAACCCTGATGTTGGAACGTTTGCTATAAAAATTGTTCCAAATTTATTAACAAAATTGGTAATAGCATCATTGTGACCAAAAAGAATAACAGTATCATAATCATTGTTAATTGATTTTATATACTTTTCTAGTTTATTTTCATCGAAGGTATAAAGATCGGCACTAAAAAAGATACAATCTAAAGGATGTAAAATAGTCGTCGCAAAAATCAATGCGGTTTCACGAGCTCGTTTTGCAGGACTCGAAAAAATCATCAGTTTAGCAGGTAAAAATTTTATACTTTCTTTTGCAACTAAAGTTATATCCTCAAATCCGCGTTGTGCCAAAGGTCTTTCGATATCTTGTACAAAACTATCCCAACTGGATTTCGCATGTCGTATAAGAATAAGATTTTTGATATTCATTTTTTAGTATAGTAGAACCTGTGATTTTAAATTTGAAACAAATTACAAAATATATTTTGATAATTAGTCTATTATTCTAAAAATTCAAGAAAAATATTGATGAAGATTACCTTTATATTTTAACATTGAGTACTAAAATTTTCGTAATTTTAAAATAAATATCTCACAAAAATCTTAAAATCAAATTAATACCTTTAAAAAGAGGTATTTTTGCAAGACAGAAACAAATCGTTAATTTGTTTTATCAAAGTGAATTTTAAAATAGAACATTATGTTTCGCCACAGAGGTAAAAATAGGACTTTTGCTCACGATTTGCGATTGGCGATTTTGTTGTCCTTTGTTGCCGGATTGGTCAATATTACTGGTGTTTTAGCTTTAAAAACCTTGACTACTAATGTAACCGGACATTATGCTTTTTTTGCAGAAGAGATAATGAGACACGATTACGCTACAGCGATTACCTTTTTTCTTTTTACCATTTTTTTTCTATTAGGTTCCTTCATATCTAGTTTTTTGCAGGAATTAATTGCATTAAAAAATCCAGATTGGTCTCACATTTTACCAATTACATTGGAAATGCTGATTTTAATTTCGGTGGGTATTTTCGGGACTAGTTCGGGATTAATCACTTTAGATGGAAAATTGACTGCTTTTTTTATGCTGCTGTCTATGGGAATTCAGAATTCCTTAGTAACAAATATTTCAAGAGCAACCGTCAGAACCACCCATTTAACGGGACTATTTACAGATTTAGGAATTGAACTTTCGCAATTGTTTTTTTATAAAAATGTTGAAGAAGTAAAAAAGTTAAAAACAAGCATATTTCTGCGATTAGCCATCATTTCCTTCTTTTTCATAGGATGTTTTTCTGGTGGACTAATCTACCAAATACTAGAAATAAAAACACTCTTTGTTGCTGCATTAGTACTTTTTATTGCGCAATGGTATGATTTTTTACGCCTAAAATTTCATCTCCTGAAAAGGAAAACGTTTCATCAATAATGCTTACAACATTCCATTATATTTTCTAATAAACCACTCAGATGCGAGTGCAATTGCAAGTAAAATTAGTAACCAAACCCAATCAATCAAGGGAGTTTTGGCAATAATTTCTTTTTGGATAGCTTTGTAATTTTCGTTATCCAATAGTGATTTAATTAAAGCATCGACCTGATCTGGATAATGCACCTTACCCTGAGTTTGCGCAGCTAACTGTTGTAATTTTTCGACATCAGGATTAACGAATTGTTTTTCGATGTCAAAATCTAGAATTTCGAAATGACCTGAATAGCTCGTTTTTGAATTCAATTCTTTTACCGAAAAATTATATCCTCCTGCTGAAAGTCCAGCCAAATTAACTTTAAAGGAATTGTTGCCCTTTAGTAAATCGTAGTTTACCGTTTGCTTTGTTTTGCTATTGGTAACTGAAATAGTCAACCGCGCCTTCTCGTCAAATTCGTAGTTTTTGTTGAAATATTGCGCCGAAATTTCAATTGCTTCACCTGAATTATAGAAACTTTCGTGGTTTACTACCAATGATTTTCTAGAATCATTAGATGCCAAAAACTGAATAATTTTATCCACAAAAATATCAAATTTTTCAAAAGACTGATTATCGATATGGCTTTGCAAACGCCATTTCCAACTGTTTTCTCCCAGCAAAAAAGCCGAACGTTTGCCTTGATTTTCATCGAAAGCCAATAATGGCGAGTTCGTTTCAATATTTCTAATTCTAGACGAAAGCAATGTCGAAACCGTTCCGTTTGTTGTTACCGAGCCAAAAGAATTTTGCAAAGGCGGAAAATTTTCGAAGCCAAAATTATCAAGTGCAAAAAGATTAAATTGCGAATTGAATTCGGCTAAATAATCTTCTTTTTGACTGCTCATTTTAAAAACCAAACTATTTTGTTGCTGGTTCAAAAAATTGAAATCAGTACTATTTCCAGTAACAATAAAAGTATTAATTGCCGCTAATTTGTTCTTCTCAAAAACAGACTTGAATTCGGTTGTTGGTTGATACAAAATTAGGACATTGTAATCTTGTAATGAATTGATTGAATTAGGTTTAACGATGGTTACTTTTCGTTGTGCATTCGATTCAATGGCTCGTTTTAATGCTCCTAAATCAGGATGATTTAGTACAGAAACAATTGCAATATTTGTCTTTTGATCGATGATTTCAACCGCAAAATTCTTGGTATTGTTGTAGTTGTTTTTTTCTTTTTCTTTGGACGAAATCGTAGCTTTGAAAACTTGTAATCCTACCTTATCTGCAGGAAGCAACACATTTATAATTGCTGAATTTTTCGATGGAGAAAACACAACGTTTTGTTTAACCAAAACTGAATTCCCTTGCGAAATACTGAAATTAGCTGTGATACTTTTGTTTCCTGAATAGTTCAAAAATACTTCAACAGGAAATTTATTCTTGTGAAAAGCATATTTGTTGACGTTCAATTGCGTTACTTTTAAATCCAAGAATTTCGTTGTATCTCCAACAACTAGTGGATATACTTTATTGTTGGCGTCAAATGAATAAACATAATCATTTCCCGAAGTTTGGTTTCCATCCGTTATTAAAACCGTTGGATAAGAGGTGTTTTTATAAATGCTTTTCAGATTTTTGGCAACTTTATCAATATTTGTTTGAGTTCCTTTGAAAGTGATCCCGATAGCCATCGGGACCGATTGTTGAAACTCACTATCAAATTGATACGATTGCATTTCAAATTTCTCTTGTAAATCCTTGTTTTGAGACACTATTTTGTACAATTCCATTGCAGTTTCGTTGGCTTTCAAATCAATAATCGAGCTCGAATTATCCATTACAATTGGCAAAGGAGTTTTGATTGTTTCTAGCGTTTTCCGTCTTATTATCGGATTAATCAACAACAGCAATATCCCAAAAATGGATAAAAAACGCAAAAAAGCCAAAACCAAATGCACTTTCGACTTGGTTTTGGCTTTGTAATAATATTGAAAAAAAGACAAACCGCCTGCTATTAGTACAGCAAGCAACAGTAATAGAATCGTGTTTGTTGTCATTTTTTTTGATTAAAAGATTAAAAATTGGAAGATTAAAAAATTGCAGTAATCTTTAAATTTTTCAATTTTAAAATCAATAAATTTTTAAGTAAGCATTCCACCGCAAACATTTAATACTTGTCCTGTAATATAAGTACTCATATCTGAGGCCAAGAAAAGACAAGCATTGGCAACATCTTCAGTCGTTCCGCCGCGCTTCAAAGGAATTCCTTCTCTCCAACCTTTTACGACATCTTCGCTCAATTTGGCGGTCATTTCAGTTTCTATAAATCCTGGCGCAATAGCATTGCAACGAATATTTCTTGAACCTAATTCCAAGGCAACTGATTTTGTAAATCCTATTGCACCAGCTTTAGAAGCTGCGTAATTGGTTTGACCAGCATTGCCAGAAACGCCTACTACCGAGCTAATATTGATGATAGAACCAGCGCGTTGTTTCAAGAAAGTTCTTTGAATGGCTTTTGTCATATTAAAAACCGACTTTAAGTTAACATTGATAACTTGGTCAAAATCAGATTCAGACATCCTCATCAATAAGTTGTCTTTCGTAATTCCGGCATTGTTAATTAAGATATCGACAGTGACAAATTCGGCTAAAACGTTGTCAACAAAAGTTTGGGCTTCGTTAAAGTCGGCAGCATTCGATTGATATCCTTTGGCCTTGATTCCCATTGCGTTCAATTCGTTTTCTAAAGCTAACGCAGATTCTACAGAAGAACTGTAGGTGAATGCCACGTTGGCACCGTTTTTGGCAAAAACTTCTGCTATGCCTCTACCTATTCCGCGACTTGCACCGGTGATAATCGCTACTTTTCCTTCGAGTAATTTCATTTTTTTTAATTTTTTTTTAGAGCCCTGCCTGCGGGCAGGCAGGTATTTCCTGCTATTCGTTGCCATCTGTTATTGTGAGGAGTTGCGAGGAACGAAGCAAAGTAATCTTTATTTTATTATGAACTAATTTACAGCTGCCAAATATAACACTATTTGTGGGTTTGAAAAAAATACTTTTTCAATTAAGCCTAACAAAAAAATTGTCGCTAAAGTATTATTTTGTTAGTTTATCGACCAGTTATCTTATGTGTTCAAAAAAACGAAAACCCTGTTAATACTCGAAGTTTGCCGGAATCATCGATTTGGCAG
>CAMBHH010000182.1 GCA_945866505.1 Flavobacterium psychrophilum | reverse complement strand
ACTTCGCTATCATATACATTCTTGGAACACCCGAGAGTGATTACATTAATTCTATTCTTTTTTAAAGATTTGGTTCTCATAGATTTATATTTCCGATAATTTGGAATTATGCAAAATTACGATTTTTATTTTTAGGAGCATAAATCTTTGTTTTTTTAAATACGTTTAGTCCCGCTGTCCACTGTATCTCTTGTGCCGAAAACCGGTCACAAGAGGATGCCGTTTCCATCGGGGCTATTTTATGACTTTTTGTATTTCATGACTGGACACATTTGCAAAAAAAAAACCACTTGAGATAGAATCAAAAGCGGTTTAATCAATTTATAAGTATCTATAATTTTCTGTACTCTGACTATTACAATTCAAACGTCATTGTCATTGTGACATTGTTATTGCTAGTTTTAATTTGTGCTGCATCAGTAAATCCTTGACTGAAAAACGATTGTTGCGAATTTCTTTGGCCATTGCTGTACGAAAAATCTAGCTTAAATGCACCAAAATTATATCCTAATCCTCCTGAAAATGAATTTAAATCACCAATTGTTGTCGTGTCTTTGTATGGACTTTCTTCAAAGCGATATCCGCCACGTAGGCTCCAGGCTTTAATTTTATATTCTGCTCCAAGGCGCAATTCGCCAGAAGATGTAAGTGTATTGCTCATTTTTGAATTCAAACTTCTATAGTAAGGGTCGTTTTTAGGTTCGAATTTAGTGTTTGCATAATCTTTTAAGGAATAATCAAGACTTAGTAAGCCTGTTTTTCCAAAGATGTATGCAAAACTTCCCGTAACCTTGCCTGGAGTGGTTAATTTATACGGGTCGTAATAATTGATAATTTGTGGATCTACAACGTCAGGTGCCAAATCACCTGCTGTGTTGGAACTAACCGCAACTAAACTTTGTGAAAATTCATCGTTTAAAATATACCATGTTGGAGAGTCGTAAGATAGACCTAAACGAATCTCCTTGGTAACTTTTGCAATGGCTCCTATCTGAAAAGAAAATCCCGTTCCAATAGTATGTAACTTATTATCAAAACGCATATTTGTTACCGTATGATCAATACCAAGAGGATTATTATTAGATTCATAGAAACTCGTAGATCCGACATAATCAGTAAAATGGCTATTTAAATTGGCACCTATATAAAATTTATCTTCAAAAGAGGTCGATGCATTAAAGGATAATTTTCCGTTGTATCCACTAGAATAGATGCTATTTTCTTGATAATAATTTCCTCCAGGAGTCACATTTGAAGTGTAATTAGTATTAGTTGGCACATCATTTACAGGATTAATTACATAGGCTTGATAACCTAAAAAGGCTTGCTGACCGCCATTATCTAATTGCCCATACCTAGAATTTTGCAATACATTCAATGGCACTCCATTTGCATAACTCACAAAATAATTGGACAAAGAACGAGTAGGGTTTGTTCCTGCCGAAAAAATCGAATTGTCAAAATCATTAGTGTTGTCATAGTTTATGGCTAGCGAAAACTTTTTCCAACTGCTAGAGGGATTTTGGTTTTTAAAAACGAAAACACCACCTAATTGATTCATATCAAAATTATTATTTGATTCTGACGTTGATGTTCCAAAATAATTTGAATCATTTTTTTTGTTAAAATTGCTTAATGAAATCGTAATTTGGTTATTTGAAAAAATAGAGGAACCAGCAGGATTTATATTTAAAGAAGATAAATCTCCGCCAAGTGCGCCAAAAGCGCCGCCCATAGCTCTAAAGCGAGCAGTTCCGTTTAAATTATCTTGTGAATACTGAACGGCATCTTTTATTTCTTGTGATTGCGCGACATTAAAACTGAAGCCAATAAATATAAGCACTAAGATTTTTTTCATCTTTTGTTCAATTAAGGTTATGTTTGTTTTTTGTACTTTAGTAAGTCTTATCTTCTTCTACCACCGCTTCCACCTGAGCTATATCCGCCTCCACCTCCAGAAGATCTTCCGCCGCCGCTACTGTAGTTAGTGTTTGAAGATGATCTAGAATTAGTACTATTATTGTAGTTGTTAGTGTTAGTACTTGAGGGATTATAAGTTCTAGTATCAGAATAACTTTGACCTCTAGTGTTGGCGCTACTTCTTGTGCTTGAAGAATTATTTTGCGAATAATCTCCAGTCATAAAAGAGGAGCTATTTCTAGTGACGCTGCTTGTTGCGCTTCTTCTTGAATTTGTATATTCCGATGCTCGGTTATTATAAGATTGGTTTTGAGAATATCTATTACCATTTACACCAAAAGCATAAGAAGATCCTCTTCTGCTAGAATTATAAGAATAATTATTATTGTATCCATAAGTTGGATAACCCCAGCCATACCCCGGATAACCCCAGCCATAATTAGGATAACCCCAACCATATCCATACCCCGGATAACCCCAGCCAAATCCATAATAAGGATTACCCCAGCCAAAACCGAAAAATGGATCGCCCCAACCATATCCGAAGCCCATTCCAAATGACATATTCCACGGATCATTATACACGTTAACAACATTTGTTTCTGTATAACCTTGGTTTGGAATGACTATGGTATCATTTGCAACCGTTATTTCGTCTTTCAAAGAGCTGAAGTAGTTTTTATACTGAGTGCTTGAAACGGTTTGTTTTTCTTTGGCTGTATTCCCATATATTCCATCGCTATCATAATAAGAACTATTTTGATAGGAACCACAAGAAGTTACTAGAATACTCAAAAATCCAAGAAGTGTATAAAATGTTACATTTTGAGCGGAAAAAATATTTGTTTTCATATCGTTGGGATTTTTATTGTTGCACATTACAAAAATACTTAGTTTTGTCGAACTTTTTAGTTAAATTTAATAAAACAAAATTTGTGCCAAACTATTCAATATGAGCAAAAACCTAACAACAAGAGAAGAAGATTATTCAAAATGGTATAACGAGCTAGTTGTAAAAGCCGACTTAGCTGAAAATTCAGGTGTTAGAGGATGTATGGTCATAAAGCCCTACGGTTATGCAATCTGGGAAAAAATGCAAGCAGAATTAGATCGAATGTTTAAAGAAACAGGTCATCAAAATGCTTATTTTCCTTTGTTTGTTCCGAAAAGTATGTTCGAAGCAGAAGAAAAAAATGCCGAAGGTTTTGCCAAAGAATGTGCTATTGTGACTCATTATAGACTAAAGAACGATCCAGATAATCCTGGTAAATTGATAGTTGATCCAAATGCTAAATTAGAAGAAGAATTAATCGTTCGTCCTACCAGTGAAGCTATAATTTGGTCTACATATAAAGGATGGATTCAGTCCTACCGAGATTTACCTTTGTTAATAAACCAATGGGCAAATGTTGTACGATGGGAAATGAGAACGCGTTTGTTTTTGAGGACCGCCGAGTTTTTATGGCAAGAAGGTCACACGGCTCACGCTACCAAAGCTGAAGCTCTTGAGGAATCTGAAAAAATGATGAATGTGTACGCAGATTTTGTCGAAAATTTTATGGCAATCCCGGTTATTAAAGGGTTAAAAACCGAAACCGAACGTTTTGCAGGAGCAGAGGAAACCTATTGTATTGAAGCTTTAATGCAAGATGGCAAAGCACTGCAAGCCGGAACTTCTCACTTCTTGGGTCAGAATTTTGCCAAAGCATTTGATGTCAAATTTGCGAACGCTGAAGGCAAACAAGAATACGTTTGGGGAACCTCTTGGGGAGTTTCAACCCGATTGATGGGGGCTTTAGTGATGACACATTCTGATGATAAAGGCTTGGTTTTACCGCCAAATTTGGCTCCAATTCAAGTAGTTATTGTTCCAATATATAAATCAGACGAACAATTAACAGCTATAACTATCGCCGTAAACGATTTAATTTCAGAATTCAAAAAGTTAAATATTACAGTTAAATTCGATAATAGAACCACTCAAAAACCAGGATTTAAATTTGCAGAATGGGAATTAAAAGGAGTTCCTATTCGAATAGCTGTAGGTCCAAAAGACCTTGAAAATGGAACTTTTGAAGTGGCAAGACGCGATATTTTAACCAAAGAAATAATTTCTAAGGATGGAATTGCATTATATATCAAAAATCTTTTGGAACAAATCCAAATCGATTTATTTCAAAAAGCATTAGATTATCGTAAATCACACATAACTGAAGTAAATAGTTTTGAGGAGTTTAAAGATGTTCTAGAACGAAAAGGGGGGTTTGTTTCGGCTCATTGGGACGGAACTGCAACCACCGAAGAGGAAATAAAAAACTTGACAAAAGCAACAATAAGATGCAT
Source organism: Flavobacterium psychrophilum (assembly GCA_945866505.1). Classification (GTDB taxonomy): domain Bacteria; phylum Bacteroidota; class Bacteroidia; order Flavobacteriales; family Flavobacteriaceae; genus Flavobacterium; species Flavobacterium psychrophilum_H. The sequence goes on along the minus strand of CAMBHH010000182.1, from coordinate 2,628 downwards.
CCCAATAAACGGAGTAAAAGAAGCGGGGAGCTGCATTCTCACTGGAAAGCATTCTAATGAAAGAGTGCTTTTTGCGAAGGCATATTAAAAATATTTTTATTTTTTTTACGTGAACTATTGTGCGTTTCAAAAATAGTTGTATTTTTGCATCCGCATTACAGAAGAAGGGTCCCTTCGTCTATCGGTTAGGACGCCAGGTTTTCATCCTGGTAAGAGGGGTTCGATTCCCCTAGGGACTACAATAAAACATTAATAAAGAAAAAATCATTTAAGAAAATGGCAAATCACAAGTCAGCTTTAAAGAGAATAAGAAGTAACGAAAAAAGAAGAGTTTTAAACAGATATCAACATAAAACTACTCGTAATGCGATTAAAGCATTAAGAATTTCTACTGATAAGGAAGATGCTGCTTCTAAATTATCGACTGTTATTTCTATGATTGATAAATTAGCTAAGAAAAACATTATTCACGACAATAAAGCTTCTAATTTAAAATCTAAATTAACAAAGCACGTTTCTAAATTGTAATAACTACAATTTCTAATTATATAGAAAATTCTTAACGTCATTAATTATATTGAAAAAGTAGTTTTAGATATAATTATAAAAAAATAGGATTTCAAAAATATCGGTATAAAAAACTCCTCAATATAGAGGAGTTTTTTTTTGCTGATAAGGTTTATAAAATGCATTTGTGCTCATTTAGACATTCTTTAGTTTTGACTGCAAAGGCGAAAAAAAAAACAGATCCCAATTTCATTTAATTTTTTGCGGGGAATACTAGGTTTTCTAAATAGTCATCTTAACTCTTGGTAAATTAATTTCGTGTTCTTGCGGATAAGGTGCTCTTTCGGTAGTGCTGATATCGCCACGAAGTTGTTCTGTTGCTTTAAATTGCAATGCATTAGAATTGGCATATCTTGGATCAGGTTTGAAAGGCATTTTTGCCATTTTGGAAATCGTGATGGTTGGAAAGTGATAATCCACTTCGACTGTACCCAAAAGCAAATAGCATCCGCCACCTTTGAAGGAATAGTTGATGAGACTTTTAGGAAAGTGAGCCGTGTCAAAATAATCTCCGTTTATATCTATCCAAGTGCCAAAAAACATCATTCCCATTTTGGTTGGTACTTGTTTGATGGATACCAAATATGCAATTAATTTCACCTCTTTTTTTAGATAATCAGTAAGGTTTTTTGCAACGACAGTACTTTTGTAGGTTGTTTCTAGTAAATCAAACGGCGAACACGATACGGAAAAACTTAACAGTTCTATTTCATCAAACGCATCTTCTAGGATAGAACGTTCTATGATTGGGAATTTGAATTCTTTAGTAGGTTCCTCAATAAGCAAAGGGCTATTTGCCTCAAACTTATGGTTGGTTAAAAGCATACGAGCTTCGATAATCAATTGGCTTTTTGTTTTGCCAGTGCATCGAAACGCACCAATAAATAGTAGCGATTGAATACTTTCTAAACCTGATGGAATTCTGTTTATAAAATTTTCAATGGATTTAAATTCGCCATTTCTCTCTCGTTCAGAAACGATGTTGAAAATAAAATCACTGTTTAAATTTTTTAATAGTCCGAAACCCAAATACACATCTGTTCCGTAAACGGTAGTGTCGTAAACACTTTTGTTAATACACGGATTGTGAATGGTTGCACCACTCATTTTGGCTTCGTGAATGTAAATTTCAGGTCTGTAAAAACCACCGCCGTTGTTGATGGCTGCCACCATAAACTCAATACCATAGTAGGTTTTGAGATACAAACTTTGGTAACTTTCTACAGCATAGGAAGCAGAATGCGCTTTGCAAAAGGAGTATCCTGCAAAACTTTCTATTTGTCGGTACACTTCTTCACTGAGTTTTTCTGAATGTCCTTGTGCTTTGCACGACACAAAAAATTGGTCTTTCACACTCTGAAGTTCTGCCAACGAACGCCCTTTTCCGCTAATGGCTCGTCGCAAAATATCGCCATACGCCGCAGTGAGTCCGCCGTAATGCAAGGCAATTTTTATCACATCTTCTTGATAAACCATAACGCCATAGGTTTCGCCAAGCTGTTCTTTGAAAACTTCGTGAAAATATTCGAATTTATCAGGATGGTTGTGCCTAAAAATGTATTCTCGCATCATACCACTTTGAGCAACTCCCGGACGAATGATACTCGATGCCGCAACAAGCGTTTTGTAATTATCACATTTTAATCGTCGCAATAAACCACGCATTGCTGGACTTTCTATATAAAAACAGCCTATTGTTTTGCCAATGCTTAAAAACTCATTGCACTTTTTTTCATTTTTTGACAATGCTATATTGGTGATGTCAATTTTAATTCCTCTGTTTTTTTCAATGATTTTTACGGCTTCATCAATGGTGCCCAATCCGCGCTGGCTCAGAATATCGAATTTTTCAAAACCAATATCTTCGGCAACGTGCATATCAAATTGTACAATTGGAAAACCTTTTGGAGGCATTTCTAAAGCGGTGAAATTAGTAATGGGTTCTTCAGAAATGATGATGCCGCAAGAGTGCATACTGCGTTGATTGGGGTATTTCTCGAGCATCATTCCGTATTCTTCGACATATTTTACCACCGAATTACTTTCTCTTTGTCGTCCTTT
>CAMBHH010000181.1 GCA_945866505.1 Flavobacterium psychrophilum | reverse complement strand
CCTTTTTTATTACTTATTCAGAGGCGACATATGCCTAAAAAAAACCTAAAATTATTTTTGAAAATAAAGCAATATTTATTTGCAAAAGACATAGTAATCAATCGGTCTCTCTCCGGTCGTTCCCTTTGTTCCGTTCGGCTGTTCCAGTCGGTCGTTCCTTCCTCCGTTCCACAGACACTTCACAGCACAAAAAAATAATGCAGCCAAAAATAGGCAGCCTCATTTTTTCCGCTGTTCGTTCCTCATCTTCACACGTTCTCTTCCTGCGTTCGGTCGGGCTTATGCATCCACAATACCGCTTCATTTCGTTACAGTCATTCGTTCGCTTAACGCTCCATTTCATTACGCTGAAAGCTCTCTCTTTCCTTGCTCTGCATTCCAGCCGTATTATGTCTGCCGCCCTATGTTTTTTCAGCGGTTGCTCCTTCGCACAGCCATCGGGGTTGGCTCCGCTTACCTCAATATATTTATATAAACTCTCGGTTGCTATGTACAAATTACTTGTATCAAATCATTTTGATGAGGTCGCTTTGCCCTAAATCAAGGAACGCCTATCGGCTGTCTTATATTTTTCCCCCGCCGTTTCACGCTGCTATTCCTTCTCTCTACTACGCAAGCTTCGTTCCGTTCTCGGTCTAGCGTGGCTGTTCGATTGCCGCAACCCCGCCACTGCGCTCCTCATTCATTTCGCTATAATTCCGCTAACGCTTCATTTTAGCTCCATTCCTTGCGGTGCTTGGGGGTGTTAAAATCTTTCACGATAACTATGGTGCATTTTCTTGAAAAGAAAGAGAAAAAAATCCAGCAAATTTAGCATCCATTCCTCACTTCCAGTCGGTCGTGCCTTCCTCCATTCCCGTTCGTCATTTCTGCTGATTATATGGCTTTCTTTTTTTCTCTTTTTTCTTTTCAAAAAAATTAAGTCAAATTTTTCAAACCAACAGCACTATGCCAAATTTCATCATCAAGACCCACCAAAAAGACACTGCATACAAGGGAAACCAAATCTTTATCCTCAACAAAGGAATGAATTCCGGCAAGCCCCAAAAAGAACCTTTTACCAACAGCTTTGTTATCCTATGTCCAGACGAAAAGGATGCCGAAACGATCTACTGGCTTGCCTACAGTCTTTGGAAATCCAATTTCTGGCACCAATTTTTAATCGGGTCCGTAATTCCTTTTTTACGCATCAACGATTTCAAGAAAGATTTTGATTGTAAAGTGAATGAAATGATGCAAGAACACGAGCTGCATTTGAAACAAGTCCTGGCGCTGAGATTGCTGGAACAGAAGGAGGATCAACTGCATAAAAACATTAACCTTATCAATGAAATGCGTAGAGCCATTTTAAACCGCTATTGGAGGAAATAAAAAACAATTCTTGTAGTATAAATATGTATCTTTGAAAGTAATAAAAACTGTAATTTGTCATACAAAGACACCTAAATAAGGATAGATTGTGATAATTTAGTTAGGCTAATCTATAAGTTACTGCCAATTTAAAAAAAACAGACGATATAGGACAATTTGCTAAATAAAGAAAGCAAAGAAAAACGATAAAATGAACAGCCAACGCACAAAACCGGACATTTGCAAACCGCTCAAAGCAACACACGACCAAAGTTTGCAAAAGAGCCGTTTTTTTACCCACACACCCAAGGAATTAGTGCTAAAAACACAACTAACCTCACAAGTCAAATTCCAATGAACGAAAGAAAGCTATCTGCACTTCAGAAAGAGTATAGAGACTTTTTTATAGAGAAGATGAGATTTTATGGGGTTAAATCACCTGCTGAGCTAACAAAAGAAAAAAAGAGTGAATTTTTCACCGAGATAAAACAAGATTGGGTAAAACACAAACTTTCGAAGAGAGAATTAAAGGAAATTGACAAACAAAAGGTCCAACCAATTGTAGAGGAGCAGGTAAAAGTTTATGGTAAAGCGAAAAAAGGAACTGAAATAAAATTACCATTCAAAGAAAAAGAATGGCCTCAAAAAGAGTATCCAAGTCAATATAACAAAGTAAAAAAGGCACCAGGCCAAGAGCAAGAAAGGTCACCTCAAGAATTTATAAAACAAATAATTAAGTCTGAGGCGAATCAGGAGCAAACAGACGACTTAAGAATTTTGTTTAACCCTAATAATCATTTTACACAAGAGGAACAATACCTCTATCCTGTAGTGAAAATGCCCAAACAAAACACGATTTTAAAACTTCCAAGAACTGGTCGTTCAAATCAAAAGGGATACAAGGAGAATGACTTTTTTAATCAACTCAAACAACATATCACAGACATTGAATTTACCAACAATGTTCATATAGTAATACCAAATTTCAATAAGCCGTATGAACCAGACATTGTTTTATTTGATAAAAGTTTAAACCTCTATATAGATATTGAAATTGATGAACCTTATGACGGGTATTACAGATATCCGACACACTACATCAATCCTGAGGATGAGTTTAAGCAGGATATTATCAGGGATTTGTTTTTTATCGAAAGCGGATGGATTGTAATTAGATTTACCGAAAAACAAGTTCATTGTCAAGCTTACCAGTGTATTGATTACATAAAAAATGTTCTTCACTCATTATACAATAGAATATTTGTTAAAGATACAACTTGTCAAAAGGAAAATCAGTGGGACTATAACCAATGTATAAAATGGCAAAAGGTATATTACCGCGAAAAGTATTTAGGTATAGAAAGATTCCAAAAGCAATACAGCAACAAGGAAATAGAAATTAACATAGAAGAAAGCGAAAGTATTGAAAGTGTAATTCAAAGAACTAAGAAATTCCAGTTTGACAATTGGAACAGTAGTATTGCATTTGATGAAGAATCGCATAAATATCTTCACCCGAAAGATGAAACGGGTAATGCAGAGTATATTTCTGTAACAACACTAATTGAACGCTTCTTCCCATTTGATTTAAAGAGGTACATTGAAAGAAAAGCGGAAGAGGAAAATAGAACGGAGGAAGATGTACTAGATGAATACCTCTTAATTCGGGATGAAGCTGCTGAGAAGGGAACGTTTCTTCATAACCAAATAGAAAACTATTTAAAGCAAACTGAGTTTGATTCAGATTCAAAAGAGTTTTCGTTGTTTCTTGATTTCTTCAACAAAGAAATTAAGCAAAGAAACCTCCTATTCTATGATGCTGAAAAAATGATTTTCTCCAACAAGTATAACGTAGCAGGGACAATTGACTGTCTTTTCAAAAAAGAGAACAAAGACGAATATGTAATGCTTGACTGGAAAAGAAGTAAAAAACTCATCATTGATGGTCGACCGAGAATTTTCGGGTATGGCTATGCCTTATCTGAATTAAGCTCCTTGGATAATTCAAGTTTCAACAGGTACTGCCTTCAACAGAACATATATAAGCACATAGCTGAAACGGATTATGGAATGAAAATTTCTTCAATGAAGCTGGTAGTATTACACGAAAACTATTCTGACTACCATATTGTGGATGTGCCTATAATGAAGAAAGAAACGAACATAATTTTAAACTCAATTAAAATAAAAATATAAAATGGACGTACTAAAAGAATTTCAGGCGGCAATTGAAATTGAATTTGCTAAAAACCTCAAGGATTTTGAAGAGCAAAAGAAATTACCCATAGACGAAAGGGTTGCCAAGGGTGTAACAATGACCAATCTGCGTGTTGAAATGGAATTTTATGAAGGTATGCCAAACCAATGGTGTTACCAGCTTTCTGACTCACAAAATTACATTTCAACAGTAAAGATATTTTGCGACAATAACATCTCAAAATTCAAAGAAGGTAGTTCCGTAGTTTTGAGTAATGGCTCGTATCGCTTTGAAATGGATATTGAAGAGGATAGTACAGAAAACTTTATATTAAAGCCCAATGACTTTAACGTAAAGCATTGTTACATTGACAGTGATAAATATCCGAAAAATAATTGGGAAATAAATACAGTAAAAACGGATATCAGTACAAAGCTTCTTTTGACAGCAGTAGAGGTTTTAAAAAACAATGACACAACATTGCGTAAAATTGAAAACTTCCTTAACGGAAGAACAAGAAATACGTATCAAAGCTATTCGCAAAGAGTTGGATATTTAAATGATTCACAAAACACGGCTTATTTGAAGTCTATTAATGCAAGTGATTTTTGTATAATTCAAGGCCCTCCCGGTACAGGAAAAACAGAAACTATTGGTAATATCGTAAAACACTTAGTTGATTGTGGATTAAAAGTTTTTGTTACTGCACCAACACATACAGCGATCAATAACTGTTTAAATGCTGTTGCTACAAAAGTAAAAGATAACAGTAAGGTCATAAAAATCGGAGAGAAAGCGAATAACAAAGAAGTACAAGAAAATCCATATATAGCCAAGAAATCACGAGTAACTTATGCAAGCTATATAAACAACTCGAATTTCAGCCAGAAGGGAATTGCTATTGGCTCAACTGCCTATTCATTGTGTTATCCGGGAAGTAAAAAATTGGATGGTTGGAAGTTCGATGTATGTATCATCGATGAAGCTGCACAATTAAGTATTCCTTTGTCTATTGCAGCAATGTGCAGAACAGGGAAATACATTTTTGTTGGAGACCATAAGCAACTTGACCCCATCATTCCAAAAGGTTCAAATAATGAAATGTTTGCTGAATCAATTTTTAGTAGATTGGCACGTATTTATCCCAATGAAATCAATCTTCTCAATACCTCTTATCGTCTGAACAGGTCACTTATGAAAATTCCAAATACTTTGTTCTACAATAATTTGCTTCAATCGGCAACTACCACGCAGGAAGATAATGCCAGCTATCAATGTAATCATCATTCTGAAATTTTAAATAGCGAACCTCATAAGCTGATTTTGCATAATGTTTTTGATGCAAATGGTCGGTCTCCACACGAAGCCAAACTTGTTGCAGAATTGGTTTCCGATCTTTTATATAACGGTGTAAACATCAAAGATATAGGGATTATATCGCCTTACAGAGCACAAGTAAGAGAAATCAAAAGGGAGGTTAAAAAAGTACTGCCAAATTCTATTTCCAAGCCTTTTGATATATTGTTAGTTGACACGGTAGACGGTATGCAAGGGCAAGAAAGAAATTATATCATTTATAGTTTTGCCAATTCTCATCCTTTGGAATCAATGAGACGTTTGGACTTTTTCTACAGCCCAAACCGATTAAATGTTGCTATTACAAGAGCTATCAAAAAATGTTTTGTTATCTCTAATTACAAGGTGTTTGATATAATTGATGATGAGCTTATAGAACACGAAGAATACGATGAAATAAAAGACAGCTTGGATGTTTTTAAAAGATATAAGGCGTTGGCTTCTTTGGCGGAAATCAATGAGACCGATGATACTGAGTGGTAGGTAAAAATTGCCAATTCTTCATAGTTAAGCATAGTGGCAGGCTATACAAAAAACAAGATAAGACCAAAACTAGCCAAAAAATTTGCCAACCAAACGCACAACAGACATAAACGGTGTAGCTAATTAAACAAAATGAGCCCGATACAATATCGAGCTCATTATTATCAAAATTAAATATAAATTTGTCAAAACTTTTGGGTTTAGTATGCTCACAACTAGGCTTTATTCATTAGTATTGTAAAGTTGCTAACTAAAACATAGTCATTTATTTTTACGTTTTGTCAACCATTTCAATAGGAGGGAAACCATAAAACTTACAGTTGCGCCAAGAACTGCCAAGATAATTGTTTTAGCAATATCTTCTGAAAGTATATTAGGTAAAACACTCAAAAAAGTTCCTGATACGGTTCCAGTTCGGAGGGAAATATTAGTCTCCATCTCTAGGTCTATTTTGGCTGTCTTCAGTTACTGTCATTTGGCTAACAGCAGAAATAACACCTCCTGCAACTGCCATATATCCTGCAACGGTTACCACGGTTGCTGGCATAACAATTGGCGCAGCTACAACTGTTCCGCTAATGGCCAATAATGCCAAGCCAATACTTCTTAAAATCTTGAAAAACTTCGGGGTTGGAGCTTTTGCTCTTTCAACTATATTCATAATTTTTATATTTAAGATTTCACAATCAATTCAACACTTTCATTACTGTCCAAAGCTTTATATACCAATTCTTTTAATTTGATATAAGCTTTTCTAGACATTAGACCTAAACCAGGTCCAGAAAGTTTTGTTACTGGAGCAATACAACCATTCAATTCTTGCAAGGCATTATTGGCAGGGTGAAACAAAATCAAGCTTCTGTTTTTCACATCCAATACTTCCAAATGCCGCTGAAACTTCTTGCTGTATCGTTTTTTTATAAAATATTTCCCTTCCGGAATACAGGAAACCCTTTTCTGGTTTTCCATCCAAGGTAGCTCAATTGTAGAGCAAATGAATTTACCTTCACATTCGAGTTTTCCGTTAGTTCCGTCAGGGAAATAAGTTCTTTGTAGTACGATGACCATTCTACAATCCGCTCACCTGAACCAATGATAATGGATTATAAGCACCATTTCTCAAGGCGTACATTTGTCCATTTACCTCTTGGTAAAACTCAACTCCCAAAGCCAAGAACAAAGGTTTGGTACTTCCCGGAGTAACGGTATTCACCTGGTTGATGGCTGCCGTAGCAACAGCATCCCAAGGTAAAATCGCAGTTTCGGAATGAGCTTCAACAAATGTTTCGGCTTCAAAATCAATTTCGGCACCAGCTGAAATGATTTTGTAATGAGTGGTTCCAGTTGGTGCAGCAATCATATTTGCCGGAATAAATGAATCCAAATCAACAGTGATATCCCCAGAAGCACGGTCAATTGCTCCTACAAATGGGGCAAATAAACTGGTTCCCAGTTTCCCTCTAATGTTGAATTCAAATCCTGCAAGCAATTCCGCTTCTCCATCAATCAC
>CAMBHH010000180.1 GCA_945866505.1 Flavobacterium psychrophilum | reverse complement strand
GACCGATTTGATACGTCAGGATTTGTGTGACCTTCTTGGCTTGATTATTTCTATCTACAGGCAACATCATAGCAATTGGACCGCACATTCCGATGCAGTGAAAACTACTGATTAAACCGAATATGAAAGCGGTGTAGAGCATTTTTTTTAGATAATAGACGGATAGATAATAGACTGATAGACGAAAGAAGTTATATTAAATAAAGTATCTATTCTCCCTTCATCTATTCTCTATGATCCTTAATTTACATAAACAACCTCTTTAGTGAGATATTGTTTGCCATCATATTGCCATTCCATATTAATATCCCACCGACCACCTAATAATTTTTCCTTGGGTATATTCATCGAAGAATTAGAAAGCGAAATAGGAATTTCAAAATCAAATTTTTTGTCTGATGGTCGGTAAAAAGAGACTTTCCCTTGTATTTTTTTTGCAACAAAAACGGCTGGAAAAACTATTGTAATTCCCTGCGAAGTAGTAATTATTGACGACTTTTGTGGCAAATCTTGAGCATTTTGAACTCTTACCATTTCATCCCCAAATTTCGCATCGTGCTTATAATATTCTTCTACAACCAATTCGTTGTCGTATTTTGAATTGGATTGTACGCTAATTACAAAATATAAAATAAAAGTAATGAATGATGCAAAAGCAATTACTATTCCTGTTCCCCAATTAATTTTCATGCTGTCTTATTTTAATTAGATATAATAAAGTTAATCAAAACTTCTGGGACTTAAAAAGCTAGTTTTAGATGTTTCAATTTTTTTATTGCCATCATAAACTTCTATTTCTAGTTTTGTTTTGTCGGATTCCAACAGATAATGATTGATTTCTATAAACATAGTGCCGCTTTTCATTCCTTGTTTTGGCACTTTTAAATCTTGTTCACCAACAACTTTTAAAGTTCCTTTTATTCCAACTAGTTTAAAATGAATATTATTAAAATCGTTATTGGTTTTATTGATAACCTTAAAAGTATAAATATTGCTAATGTTATCTCCTTTATGCTGAAACAATTGACCTGGCAATCTTAAAAAAACAGCTTCAACATCGGTTCGCAAGAACAATAATCCAGATAATATACCTATCAAAATAAACAAGACAGCCGAATAGCCTTTCATTCTTGTCGTAAATTTGAACTTCGCCTTTTTTTCGATTTCATCTTCAGAGGCATACCGTATCAATCCCTTCGGTAAACCAACACCTTCCATTATGGTATCACATTCATCGATGCAAGCCGTGCAATTAATACATTCTAACTGAGTTCCGTTTCTAATATCAATTCCTGTTGGACAAACGTGCACGCATTGTTTGCAATCAATACAATCTCCTTTTCCGGTAGCTGCCCGGTCTTCTTGCTTATTGAATTTGGCTCTGCCAAATTCCTTTTCGCCTCGAACAAAATCATAAGCTACATTGATGGATTTATTATCTAATAATACGCCTTGCAATCTTCCGTAAGGACAAGCAATAATACAAACTTGTTCTCTGAACCAAACGAAAATAAAGTAGAAAACTCCCGTAAAAATAAATAAAGAAATCAAGGTGCTAGTATGAGATTCCGGACCATCCTCGATCATTATAATTAATTTGTCGCTACCAACAAGGTATGCTAGAAAAACATTGGCAATCCCAAAAGATATTATTAAAAAAACAAACCATTTAAATACTTTCTTCCTAATCTTTTCGGCGTTCCATTGTTGTTTTTCTAAACGAATTTGAGCACCACGATCGCCTTCTATCCAATATTCAATTCTGCGGAAAACCATTTCGAGAAAAATAGTTTGAGGACAAATCCAACCGCAAAATATTCTCCCAAAAATTACCGTAAACAATATAACGAAAACAACACCAACAATCATTGATATTACAAAGAGGTAAAAATCTTGTGGCCAAAATGGAAATCCGAAAATATTGAATCTTCTTTCCAATACATTGAACATCATAAATTGATTGCCATTAATCTTTACGAAAGGATTTGCAACCAAAATAATCAACAAAACGTAGCTCACCCACTTTCGGTAATCATAAAATTTTCCTGAAGGTTTTTTGGGAAAAATAAATTTTCTATTTCCGTTTTCGTCAATGGTCCCGATGGTATCTCTGAAATATTGGTCTGGTAATTTTGGCATTTTTTGGGATCTTTATTTAATCATAAAATCTTTGTCTAGGTTAGTGACTTTGACAAAGATTATGAACTTAAAAACTATTAAACATATAATAAAAATAGTACTATTTTATTGCTGCACTACCTAAAGTTGCAGTAGCTGTCGACGTAGTTTTTGGAGCATTTGCATCAACCCAAACTTCACCTTCTGGTGCTTTAGGATCTTTTGGATTGGAACCGTGTAAAGATATCACATAACTTGCCACCTCTTGCATTTGCGTAGGTTTCAATGTGCCTTTCCAAGAAATCATACCTTTTCCGTCTCTACCACCATTTACTAAAGTGTGAAAAATATTTTTAATTCCGCCACCCAAAATCCATTGATCATCGGTTAAGTTTGGTCCAATTTGCCCACCAGCATCAGCTCTGTGACAAACGACACAATTGGCAGTAAAGATAGCTTTACCTGCTGCTAAATCTGCAGCATCCGTTAGTAAAGTAACCGTTTTTTCATCCATCAAATCTGGAGCTGTCTTCTTGTATTCAGCAATATCAATTTGGGCTTGAGCCATTTCTTTTTTAAGCTCCATTTCTTGATTATCGCCTCCCATTATTTCAAATCGAACTAAATATACCGCTGCAAAAATGATACAACCATAGAATAAATACACCCACCAAGGCGGCAAATTATTATCTAATTCTTTGATACCATCATAATCGTGGTGTAGCAGTAATTGTCCCTCATCATCATGTTGTTTTGGTTTAAGCAAGAAATCTAATACTTTTTTGTAAATAGCACTATCTGTGAAACGCACTTCTTTAACTTCTTCTAATTTGGCTTTTTGTTCTTCAGTTAGTAATTGATATGTTATAGTATCAACTGCATTTACAGTAACTTCTATCGCTATCACTAAGAAAAGAAATACTAATAAAAAAAGAGCAACCATTGGAAATTTAATAAATGCTGGTCTATCTCCAGAGTCAATGAAATATTCCATTGCAGCAAATACCGCAAAAAAAACGACAAGAACTCTTATATATGATGGGATTAATTTTTTCATTTTATATCTATTTTGAAAATTATATATTTGGTTTGGTTTTAATCGTTCAAAGGAATTTGACTCATTTCCTCGATTTTTTCTTTTTTGTATGAGAAGACCCAAAAGGCAAGTCCCACAAAAAAGATAAAGAAAATAAGTAATGAAATTATAGGATAGCTCTCGATGCCTTCGATAGTTTCCATATTATGTTTAATTTGTTCGAACATAATTTCTCTTATTTAGTAGTTTTCACTTTGATGTCAGTTCCAAGTCTTTGAATGTAGGCGATTAGCGCAACGATTTCTCTTTCATTCATTGGAACAAATTTTTCTCCTCTGGCCTCTGCTTTTTTCTTACTATCAGCATAACTTTTGACAAAGTCAGGATCCGATTTCAAACTTTCTTCAATTTTCAAAGCTTGTGCTCTTAAATCTTTTTGTCCATTTGCAATTTGTTCATCGGTATATGGAACACCTAGAGTTTGCATAGCTTTCATTTTCTTTTCTGTCATTGAAATATCCATAGCTTCATTGTCAAACAACCATTTGTAGCCTGGCATTATTGAACCTTTTGAAACTGCTTGTGGATCCCAGAAGTGATTGAAATGCCAATTGTCGTTGAATTTCCCACCTTCTCTCAATAAATCTGGACCTGTACGTTTAGACCCCCAAAGAAATGGGTGATCGTAAACAAATTCTCCAGCTTTAGATTGTGGTCCATAACGTTCTACTTCACTGCGGAAAGGTCGAACTGATTGTGAGTGACAACCCACACATCCTTCTCGAATGTATAAATCACGACCTTGCAATTCTAAAGGCGAATAGGGTTTTACACTAGCAATAGTTGGAATGTTAGATTTTATCATAATTGTTGGAACAATTTGAACAATTCCACCAATTAGAATAGCAACTACTGCAAAAATGGTTAATTGGATAGGTTTTCTTTCTAACCAAGCGTGGTATTTTTCACCTTTGATTCTTCCTGTACTAATTTTTTGTAATTCAGGAGCTTCAGCTAATTCATCTTCGATGGTTTCACTAGATCTTACGGTTTGGATAATATTGTAAACCAAAACCAACATACCAACTAAATATAATGTTCCTCCAATAGCTCTCATCCAATACATTGGCATAAGTTGAGTTACTGTTTCAAGAAAGTTACCATACGTTAATGTTCCGTCTGGGTTAAATTGTTTCCACATAGAAGCTTGCGTAAAACCAGCAACATACATTGGAAGGGCATAAAGTATAATTCCTAAAGTTCCAATCCAGAAATGGAAATTGGCTAATTTAATAGAATATAGCTTGCTTTTGGCCATTCTTGGAATTAACCAATAAATAATACCAAATGACATAAATCCGTTCCAAGCTAAAGCTCCAACGTGAACGTGTGCAATAATCCAGTCGGTGTAATGTGCAATAGCATTTACATTTTTAAGCGACAACATTGGCCCTTCAAAAGTAGCCATACCATAACCAGTAATAGCCACAACGAAGAATTTCAAAACGGGTTCTTCACGCACTTTATCCCAAACACCTCTAAGTGTCAATAGTCCGTTAATCATACCTCCCCAAGATGGCGCAATCAACATAATGGAGAACACAACCCCTAAATTTTGCGCCCAAGTTGGTAAAGCGGAATACAACAAATGGTGAGGTCCTGCCCAGATGTATAAAAATATCAACGACCAAAAGTGAACAATAGACAATCTATAAGAATACACGGGACGATTCGCTACTTTTGGAACAAAATAATACATCAATCCTAAAAATGGAGTGGTCAAGAAAAATGCAACTGCGTTATGACCGTACCACCATTGAACCAAAGCATCTTGAACTCCAGCGTAAACAGAGTAACTTTTTGTCATGGAAATTGGCAATTCTAAACTGTTGAAAATGTGCAAAACAGCAACAGTTACGAAAGTGGCAATATAAAACCAGATGGCTACATATAAATGACGCTCTCTTCTTTTTAAAATAGTCCCAATCATATTGACACCAAAAGCTACCCAAATTAAGGCAATGGCAATATCTATTGGCCATTCTAATTCAGCATATTCTTTGGAAGTACTGTACCCTAATGGCAAAGAAATTGCTGCTGCAACAATAATTAATTGCCAACCCCAAAAATTCAAATTACTTAAAAAGTCACTGAACATTCTTGCTTTTAATAATCGCTGTAATGAATAATAAACCCCGGCAAACATTGCATTTCCTACAAAGGCAAAAATTACCGCGTTGGTATGTAAAGGTCTCAGTCTACCGAAACTCAACCACGAAATTCCGTCGGTAAGATTTGGAAAAAGAAACATTATGGCCAAAATTAGCCCTACTAACATTCCCACAACACCAAAAACAATGGTTGCGTAAATGAATTTCTTTACAATTTTGTTGTCATAATAAAACTGTTGCATTTCCATAAATAATAATTGTTAATTGGTTATATGTTATCTGTTAAGGGTTAAGAGTTTGTTCATCATCGGCTAACTTTTTCAGCGCTGCACTCTGAACTTTTTTGACAAGTTCATCATCAAAAAGCATTCGAACCGAAGGAGTGTAATCGTCGTCATATTGTCCTTTCTTTACTGCCATTACAAAGGCAATAAAGAAGAAAATCGCAACTAATATACTGATGGAAATTAGTAAATAAATAACGCTCATATCTTATATTTATATCGACAAAAATACTCAGGGCTGTTGGAATAAAATATGACATTTGTCATACTACCTACAAAATAATCGTAAAATTACTCCCAAAATTAAACTGTAATAACTCTAAAAAGTTATATAATTCTATTTTTTACTTGCATAATAATTACTCATCACTGTCACAAAACTCACGATAGTAACTGTGCTCAAAGGCATTATTATGGCTGCAACCAATGGCTGAAGATTTCCGCTTATGGCAAATGACAATCCAATTACATTATATAAAAGTGATAATGAAAAACTCATCTTGATTGTTTTGATCGCTTTTTTAGACAATTTTAAAAAATAATTCAGATTTTCGAATTCATTGGCATCTAAAATTGCATCGCAGGCAGGCGAAAAAATATTTACATTTTCTGAAATTGAAATCCCTATATTGCTTTGAGCCAATGCTCCAGCGTCATTCAGTCCGTCGCCAACCATCATCACATTTTGACCTTTTTCTTGTAATTTTTTAATGAATTCCAGTTTTTGTTCTGGCTTTTGATTAAAAATTAATTCGGTGTTTTTGGGTAAAATATTTTCCAATGAAATACGTTCCCCTTCATTATCCCCAGACAAAACCTTAATTTGATAATTGGCACTTAGATTCTTAAAAAGTGCAGCTAAACCTTCTCTGTACTGATTGTTAAAAATGTATTTTCCAAAATAGACATCATTAATCTTGATGTGTACCGATGTTTGTTGAATACTGCTTTCGTCGGACTCTCCAACAAAAGTAGCAGAACCTATTTGCAATTGATCACCTTCTATTTCAGCTTGAATTCCTTTTCCAGTGATTTCTTGAAAATTATTAATTTTCAATCTTTTCCCTTCAGGCAAAAAATCATAAAGCATCCTGCTTAAGGGATGATTTGAAGCACGGAGAACGTTTTTTACCAATACTAAATCCTCCTCAGAAAGCACTTTCCCGTCATAAGAAACATTCGATTTTTTATTGGTCGTAATCGTTCCTGTCTTGTCAAAAACTATAGTGTCTACTTTGGCCAATTGTTCAATGACCAATGCATTTTTAAGATAGAATTTCTTTTTTCCCAGAATTC
>CAMBHH010000179.1 GCA_945866505.1 Flavobacterium psychrophilum | reverse complement strand
GGCTTCTAAAACATCTGGTAAACTGGCATCTACCACCCAAGAATGGTAACGTCCTACTTCAAATTCGTTACCCAATCCTTCGAATAGAAGTTCGTCATTTACCGATGTTTTCACCATTGAGGAAACTCCGTGGTATACTTTGTCCAAGTTAGAAAGCGTTCCGCCAAAAACTTCTCCAATGGCTTGCTGTCCAAGGCAAACGCCGAGAATACTTTTTGTTGGCGCATATTTGGCAATTACGGCTTTCAATAAACCTGCTTCATCAGGGATTCCAGGTCCAGGAGAAAGTAATATTTTATCGTAATGACCAATTTCGTCAATATCAAATTCATCGTTTCTATAAACCGTAACTTCGCAATTTAAATCTTCGAGATAATGCACTAAGTTGTACGTGAAGCTATCGTAATTGTCTATGACTAGTATTTTTTTCATTTTTTTTTTCATTTTTTTATTGAAAAATTGAAAGATTTAAAGATTGAAAAATTGTAGTACTTCGAAATCTTTAAATTCTTAAATTCTTAAATCTTTAAATTTATTTTAAATTGTTTCAGCCAAATCCAACGCTTTATTCAGCGCTAATAATTTATTGTAAACTTCTTGCATTTCACTTTCTTCGTCTGAATCCGCTACAATTCCGGCTCCAGCTTGAGAATGCAATTGGTGATTTTTACTCAAGAAAGTTCGAATCATAATGGCGTGATTGAAGTTGCCTTTGAAATCCATAAAACCTATTGCTCCACCGTAAAAATTGCGATTTGTTTTTTCGTAATCCTCTATCAATTGCATCGCTCTGTGTTTAGGTGCTCCGCTCAAAGTTCCTGCAGGGAAAGTATCGGCAACGACTTGCATTGTTGTGGCTTTTTCGTGTAAAATTCCTGTTACTTTAGAAACCAAATGAATTACATGGGAGAAAAACTGAACTTCTCTGTATTTTTCCACTTGCACACCGTGACCGTGACGGCTCAAATCGTTTCGAGCCAAATCGACTAACATTACGTGTTCGCTGTTTTCTTTTTTATCTTCGGATAAATTTTTGGCTAGAACGGCATCTTTTTCGTCGTCGCCAGTTCTTCTGAAAGTTCCTGCGATGGGGTGAATTTCGGCTTTGCGGTTTTTGACAATAATTTGGGCTTCGGGCGAAGAACCAAATATTTTGAAATCGCCGTAATCAAAGAAGAATAGGTAAGGGGATGGGTTAATGCTTCTCAATGCTCGGTAAACATTGAATTCATCTCCTTTGAAACCTTGGGTAAATCGTCTGGATAAAACCAATTGGAAAACATCACCACGGTAGCAATGTTTTTTGGCTAAAGCCACATTGCGCTTGAATTCTTCATCAGTCAAGTTGGAAAAACCTTCACCTTCTTTCGAGAATTTATAGGAAGCGATATTTCGAGATTGCAATAGTTGTTCGATTTCTGAAATGTTGTTTTTTCCATCCACACTATGACAGAAAATATAGGCTTCATTTTTGAAATGGTTGATCGCAATGATGTTTTGGTAAACCGCATAATACACATCGGGAATAGTATTGCTGTTTCCTTTTTTGGCGATAGTTACTTTTTCGAAATAACGAACAGCATCATACGAAATGTAACCAAACAAGCCATTGTTGATGAATTTAAAATCGTTTTTATCGGACTGGAATTGTCCCGAAAATTCTTGAATTACTTGTGGAATATCTGTTTTGGAATCTATCGAAAGTATTTCAAAGGTCCCGTCGGGGAAGGTCTTGAAAATAGTTTCGTTTTCGATCTTTATGGAAGCAATTGGGTTGCAACAGATATAGGAAAAACTATTATCGTTGCCGTGATAATCGCTACTTTCCAATAGTAAACTATTTGGAAATTGATCTCTAATTTTCAGGTAAACGCTAACCGGAGTAATTGTATCTGCGAGAATTTGCTTGTAATTGGTTTGTAATGTATAGGTCTTCATATTTTAAATTTCTTTTTTGGCAGTACATAAAAAAAGGCTTGTCGTGATGACAAGCCTTTTATATTGATAGTTTATACTATAGGTGCTTTGTTCACGATGTCTGACGTAAATTGTTCCACCACCAAGTATTTTTTAAAATCGTTTTCATTTGACAAATATATAAATCAAAATTGATTATCCAAATAGAATTAATAAAAAATATTGAACTTAAATTTGGTAATTTGTTTTTTTACTGATACAAATTAATCCCTTTTTGGATTGTTTTTCTTTTCTCTTTTTTCTTCCTTCTTTTCTTTTGCGGTTTTAAGAGGTTCTTTTTTTACGGTTTTTTTTGCGTCTTGACTTTTTGCCATAATGGTTGTATTTAAAGGTTAACTTTTCTGTTTTTAAAGTAGTAAATATAGCGAAAATTCTTTAGAAGATAAAGTTTAGCACACTTTTTCAATTATCAATACTTAGTTTTATTTAAAAATAAGAAATAGTTAATCTTTTAAACTGTAAAGAATTTTTTGAAAGTCGGCTTTATATTTATCTTTATTTTCTATGCCTGTAAATGAAATGACTTTATAAAAAGAAGTCTTTGTTTCTACAATTCCAACTAAATAGTAAATTGTACCTTTTGTTTCTTTATCATAGTAAGAGGCGTCAAACTCAGCAAAATTAATATCTCCTATTGTTTTACATTCTGGATATGAGAAAGTCTTTTTCTTTTCATCTTTTAGGAAGTCTTTAGCAAAATCTTCACAAAATTCATTGATAGAGGAATAATTCATTTCGACTAGAGCTAATTCTTCTTTATTATCTTCAATAATAAATCCATAAACATCTTTGATAGTGCTTTTATATTGCAATATTGCTGAGCTATTTAGCTCCATAGTTCTAGTCATATATTCGGGTAAACTGACATTTACAACGTGTCCAACTTTATATTCTTTCAAAGTAGTCTGAGCTGAAATACCAGTTGTTGTTAGTACTAAAATTAGGCTTAGGTTTGCGATTATTCTTTTCATATTTTGATATTTATTGTTTTTTATAGGTCATCTGTAATTCGCATTTCATCTTTGGTGTGCGACCAATTATCGGTTATGCTCATTTTATTTTTGTTAGTTGATTTAAAAAGTATATCAAATGTAAAAAAAATCCCCAACTATTTTTGATAGTTGAGGATTGAATTTTTCATTTTGTTTTTAAATCATGAATTAATGCACCAAAACCCAAGTTCCATTAGCAATTAAACTTTCGGCTTTTTTGTATTTCATTTCTTGTGTTTGTCCATTAGCTACGTTTTGAATCGTTACCGTATCGTTGCGATTGATTTTCGGTTGATCGCGAACAATGGTTTCAGTAATCTGACGTTGTTGTGTTTGTCCCGCTTGACTGTTTTGAGCGGCTAGACTATCACTATTTGGAATTTCGTCTTTACTTGTTTTGTAATTTTCTTTAACTTTCACTTGTTTTGCTTCTTGAATCGCTGGCGCTTGTTGTTGTGGCAAATCTCCTTTAAACAAGAACGAAATCACCTCTTTATTCACACCATTCAACATTGAGCTAAACAAGTTATACGCTTCGAATTTATAAATAAGTAAAGGATCTTTTTGTTCGTGTACCGCTAACTGAACCGATTGTTTCAATTCGTCCATTTTGCGTAAATGTTTTTTCCAAGCTTCATCTACGATGGCTAAAGTGATGTTTTTCTCAAAATCAGCAATCAGTTGATTTCCGTGAGATTCATACGCTTTTTTCAAATCGGTTACCACATTTAATGACTTTATTCCATCGGTAAACGGAACAATAATGCGTTCGTATTGGTTGTTTTTATCTTCATACACATTACTGATGATTGGAAATGCTTCTCTAGCACTACGTTCTGTTTTTTCAGTATAAAATTGAGAGGCAGCTTTATAAACTTTTCCTGTCAATTCTATTTCAGTCAATTTGGCAAAATCACTTTCGGTAACTGGAGAAGTGATAGAGAAATACCGAATCAATTCGAATTCAAAATTCTTGAAATCATTAGTGGCTTTATTTTCTGCCACAATTAAATCGCAAGTGTCATACAACATATTAGCGATGTCGAGTTTCAAACGCTCTCCGTGCAAAGCGTGACGACGACGTTTGTAAACCACTTCACGTTGTGCATTCATAACGTCATCATATTCAAGCAAACGTTTACGAACTCCAAAGTTGTTTTCTTCAACTTTTTTCTGTGCTCTTTCGATAGATTTAGTCATCATCGAATGTTGAATCACTTCGCCTTCTTCCAATCCCATTCTGTCCATTACTTTGGCTACTCTTTCAGAACCAAACAAACGCATCAAGTTGTCTTCAAGCGAAACATAGAATTGTGAACTTCCTGGATCTCCTTGACGACCGGCACGACCACGCAACTGACGATCCACACGACGCGAATCGTGACGTTCTGTACCAACGATGGCTAAACCTCCAGCCGCTTTTACTTCGGCAGACAATTTAATATCCGTTCCACGACCCGCCATATTGGTTGCGATGGTTACCACTCCCGATTTTCCTGCTTCTTCTACAATTTGCGCTTCTTGTTTGTGCATTTTTGCATTCAAAACGTTGTGGGTTATGCCACGCATTTTCAACATTCGGCTTAATAATTCCGAAATCTCCACAGAAGTCGTTCCAATTAAAACCGGTCTTCCAGCATTCGATAATTGGGTAACATCTTCGATTACAGCATTGAATTTTTCACGAGTTGTTTTGTAAATATAGTCTTCTTTGTCTTTTCTGGTCATTGGTTTGTTAGTAGGAATTTCTACTACATCCAATTTATAGATTTGCCATAACTCACCCGCTTCGGTAACTGCCGTTCCAGTCATACCAGCTAGTTTGCTGTACATTCTGAAATAATTTTGAAGTGTTACAGTTGCAAATGTTTGGGTGGCATCTTCGATTTTTACACTTTCTTTAGCTTCAATTGCTTGGTGCAAACCGTCAGAATAACGACGACCGTCCATAATACGACCGGTTTGCTCATCGACAATCATAATTTTGTTGTCCATAATTACGTATTCGACATCTTTTTCGAAAAGCGTGTAAGCTTTTAAAAGTTGTGTCAAAGTATGAATACGTTCGCTTTTTACACCGAAATCTTGGAATAATTTTTCTTTCTCTTCAGCTTCTTTGTCTTTCTCTAAATTTTTCTTTTCGATTATGGCAATTTCAGTTCCAATGTCTGGTAAAACGAAGAAATTACTATCCGTATCACCCGAAAGATATTTAATTCCATTATCAGACAATTCTACCTGATTGTTTTTTTCTTCAATTACAAAATACAACGCTTCATCCACTTTCGGCATTTCGCGATTGTTGTCTTGCATGTATTGGTTTTCGGTTTTTTGAAGCAATTGTTTGATTCCTTCTTCACTCAAAAACTTGATTAATGCCTTGTTTTTAGGTAAACTTCGGTGTGCTCTCAATAATAAGAAACCACCATCTTTGGTATTGCCTTCTTTGATTAATTTTTTGGCATCAGCCAAAAATCCATTCGCCAATTGACGTTGTAGCGCTACTAAGTTTTCGATTTTTGGTTTCAACTCATTGAATTCGTGACGATCACCTTCTGGAACGGGACCCGAAATAATTAATGGAGTTCTAGCATCATCAATCAAAACCGAATCGACCTCATCGACAATGGCGTAATTGTGTTTGCGTTGTACCAAATCGTCTGGCGAATGTGCCATATTATCTCTCAAATAATCGAAACCAAATTCGTTATTTGTTCCATAAGTAATGTCGGCATTATAGGCTTTTTTTCTACCTTCGGAATTAGGTTGGTGGTTATCGATACAATCAACAGTTAAACCATGAAATTCGAATAGAGGTGCTTTCCAAGTGCTATCACGTTTTGCCAAATAATCATTTACAGTTACCAAATGCACTCCATTTCCAGTCAAAGCATTCAAGTAAATAGGCAAAGTAGCTACTAATGTTTTTCCTTCACCAGTTTGCATTTCGGCAATTTTACCTTCGTGCAAAACCATCCCACCAATTAATTGCACATCATAGTGAATCATATCCCAAGTAATTTGCTTTCCAGCAGCATTCCAGGAATTAGACCAAAAAGCTTTGTCGCCATCAAGAGTTATATATGTTTTTGTTGCTGATAACTCACGGTCTTTGGCAGTTGCAGTTACTTCTATTTGAGTATTTTCTTTGAATCTTTTGGCAGTTTCTTTGACAACAGCAAAAGCTTCGGGAAGAATTTCCATCAAGATTTTTTCCGATATTTCGTAAGCTTCTTTTTCTAAAGTATCGATGGCTACGTAAATATCTTCACGTTTGTCAATATCTTCAATACTTTCTGCTTCTTGTTTGAACGCATCAATTTTGGAGTCTTTCTCGCCTCTGGCTTGTATTATTTTATCTTTAAAAAAAGTGGTTCTAGCTCTCAATTCATCATTTGATAATGCAGCTAAAGCACTTTCGAAAGTCTTAACTTTGGCTAAATAAGGTTGCAAAGCTTTGACATCTTTTTGAGATTTATCTCCTACAAAGGCTTTGATAATGCTGTTTATGAAACTCATTTTTATTTACGAATTACGAATTACAAATTACGAATTGAAACTATTCAAATAGTACTTGTAATTATTATTTTTTAATTGATTTTATTTAATATTTTCTAAAATATAAAAAGCAAATTTAACCAAAAAAAAAGCCTCATACGAGACTTTTTTTCGGGATATTTTTTTTTAATATTCGTCCTCATTCCAAAGATAATCTTCGTCAGTAGGATAATCCGGCCAAATTTCTTCCATTGACTCATATATTTCGCCTTCGTCTTCAATTGACTGTAGGTTTTCAACTACTTCTAATGGAGCCCCAGCTCTAATAGCGTAGTCGATAAGTTCGTCTTTGTTAGCAGGCCACGGCGCATCACTTAAATAGGATGCTAGTTCTAATGTCCAATACATCTGTTGTCTGTTTAGTTTTGTGCAAAAATAATTTTTTTACTGAAAAATACAAGTAAAAAATCATTTATTTTTAATTAAAGTTAAGAACGT
>CAMBHH010000178.1 GCA_945866505.1 Flavobacterium psychrophilum | reverse complement strand
AAAGCTCTGGAATTGGTAATATCGCAACCCAAACCATAAACCGTATCTGTTGGATAAATCACCAAACCGCCTTCCTTCAAAACCTTTACCACTCGGGCAATTGCCGCTTCGTTAGGTTTATCTTCGTATATTTTTATGAATTGTGCCATAGTTGATTTAGGATTTAAAAATTTAGATTTGAGATTTTACTTAGAAACTGATTGATTACTTAATTTTTTCAAAATAAAATTCTAAATCTCTTTCCAAAATTATTTGTGGTTTACCAAAAAAATAACTTCTGTTGATTGATGTTACATAACTTGCTCTTCCAAATTCATAATTATAAGTCAAATCAATTCTTGTACCTCCAAATGTATATTTCAATGTATAAATTCCGTTGCCCCAAGTATCACTTTTAAATTTATTATCTTTAAATAAAAATAATTTTTCTCCAATTCTTCCTGGTCCTTCTAAAACAGATTCTGTATTATTACTAACATATTCTCCAGTAATCATTCCCTTTGTAAAAAATTATTGAAAATATAACCCAAAATAATTACACCAATAAAAAATTTAAATATTTTTTTCCTCTCCATAATAATTAGCATTTCTACCCAATCACATCCAATTTAGCAAATCGCAACAACAATTTCTTGATGCCACCTACTTCAAATTTGATTTCGGCTTTTTTGTCTGCGCCAACACCTTCCAGATTCAACACTTCGCCTTTTCCGAAACGCTCGTGCATTACGATGTTTCCGGCTGCTAATTTATTATCGAACAAATTAGAACCACCCGAAGATGAATTGCTCGAAACGGGTTTCAGTTTACGAATATTGATTTCTGGTTTTGGTTCGTTATTAGTAACGTAATTTGGTGGAGTTCCTGCAATGGGTTTTGCTAATCGCAACTTGGATTTATCTACGTCACCAAAAATATCGCTGTCAATCATAGGTTTATAGCGGTAATTATTTTCTTCGGGCGTCAAATATTCTAAATATTGCGAATCGATTTCTTCGATAAATCGTGAAGGTTCGCTGTCGGTCAGTTTTCCCCAGCGGTAACGCGATTGCGCATACGTCAAATAAGCTTGATGTTCCGCTCTGGTTAAGGCAACATAAAACAAGCGACGTTCTTCTTCGAGTTCGCTTCGGGTGCTCATGCTCATCGCGCTTGGAAACAAATCTTCTTCCATTCCCACCACAAAAACGTGTGGAAACTCTAATCCTTTGGCCAAATGTATTGTCATCAAAGCCACACGGTCGTCATCGCTGGTATCTTTGTCTAAATCGGTGGCTAATGCTACGTCTTCCATAAATTCGGATAGAGCGCCACGCGCACCGTCAATCTCTCTTTGCCCTTCGGTGAAATCCTTGATACCGTTTAATAATTCTTCGATATTCTGGATTTTTGCCATTCCCTCTGGAGTCGCATCTTTCTTTAATTCTTGGACCAATCCTGTTTTCTTTGCCACGTGATCCGTAATATAAAAAGCATCTTGATTTTCGTTGATTACTTGAAAACTCTGAATCATCGTGACAAAATCTTGCAGTTTCTGCTTGGTTCCCGAGTTCAGTTTCAAGTCGATTTTATCAATATTCTGCATCACTTCAAAGATGGAACGCTTATAATGATTTGCGGCAACAGTCAATTTTTCGACAGTCGTATCCCCTATTCCACGAGCTGGATAATTGACAACTCGAACTAGTGCTTCTTCATCTTTTGGATTGATTACCAATCGCAAATAACACAAAACATCCTTGATTTCTTTTCTTTGGTAAAAAGACAAACCTCCATAAATACGATATGGAATATCACGTTTTCTAAGCGCATCTTCCATAGCACGAGACTGTGCATTGGTTCGATACAAGATTGCAAACTCCCCATTTTTCATTTGGTGTTGCATCTTTTGTTCGAAAATGGTGCTAGCAACAAAACGTCCTTCTTCGGCATCGGTCAAGCTGCGATGTACTTTTATTTTTGGTCCAAAATCATTGGCTGTCCATACAATTTTATCGAGTTTGGTTTTATTCTTATCGATTATTGTATTGGCTGCTTCTACAATGTTTTTGGTCGAACGGTAATTCTGTTCCAATCTAAAGGTTTTCACGCCTTCGTAATCTTTCTGAAAATTCAGAATATTATTGATGTTAGCACCGCGAAACGCATAAATACTTTGCGCATCATCACCAACGACACAAATATTTTGGAATTTATCCGATAAAGCGCGAACAATCAAATACTGCGAATGGTTGGTATCTTGGTACTCATCCACCAAAATATAACGAAAACGATTCTGATATTTGGCTAAAACTTCTGGAAAACGAGTTAATAGTTCATTGGTTTTCAATAATAAATCATCAAAATCCATTGCGCCAGACTTGAAACAACGATCAACATAATTTTGGTAAATTTCGCCCAAACGTGGCTTTTTGCTCATTGCATCTTGCTCTTGTAATTCGGGATTGTTGAAATACGCTTTTACAGTGATTAAACTATTCTTGTAACTGGAAATTCGACTCAAAACCTGTTTAGGCTTGTAAACTTCTCTATCCAATTGCATTTCCTTAATAATTCCAGAAATCGCTCGAACAGAATCTTGGGAATCATAAATCGTGAAGTTGGAAGGATAACCTAATTTATCCGCTTCGGAACGTAAAATTCTAGCAAAAACAGAGTGAAAAGTGCCCATCCAAAGATTCTTAGCTTCGTTAGTTCCCACAATATCGGAGATACGCTTTTTCATTTCGCGAGCCGCTTTATTGGTAAAGGTCAAAGATAAAATACTGAAAGCATCCACGCCCAAGCTCATTAAATAAGCAATACGAATAGTCAATACACGTGTTTTTCCGGAACCGGCACCGGCAATAATTATCATTGGCCCGTCTTTTTGGAGTACGGGTTCACGTTGGGCTTCATTAAGTTGGTCGATGTATTTCTGCATAAAAATTTCTGTTGAATGCAAAAATAAGGATTTAAGCTTTAGAAATTCGATTTATATAGGAATCTAAGTTGTTGTTTTTGTAAACAAAATGTTTTAGAAGAAAAATTCGTAAAATCGTTTCAAAAGACATCAAAAATTGCTCTATTTTCAATAAAAATCTCCATAAATACTGTTAAAAATCCCCCTATTTTTTGGAATGAAGTTTAGCTATCTACGATAAGAAAAGAGGGAAAAAAATCTCAAAAATATGATGTTGATTATTTTTAATGGTTTTTTTTTATAAAAAGGACAAAAACATTATATTTTTTACTAATTTGCATTTAAATTAATAAGATTCCAAATGACAGAAATCACCCGATTATTTGATTTTCCATATTTCCAATTAGAACATTTCAACATTTCAGATGCTTTGGTTACAAAGCATAATGGGGTTTGGGTCAAAACTTCTACTGAAGAGTACATTGCAAAAGCAAATGCTGTTTCAAGAGCTTTATTGAGAATGGGAATAAATAAAGATGATAAAATTGCTATTATTTCAACTAATAATAGAACCGAGTGGCATATAATGGATATTGGGATTCTTCAAACTGGAGCGCAAAATGTTCCAATATATCCTACTATTTCTGAGAATGATTATGAATATATTTTGAATCATTCCGAGGCCAAATTTTGTATAGTTTCTGATAATGAGGTTTTGGCTAAACTTAATGCTATAAAACACAATGTTCCCAAACTGAAAGAAGTATACTCCTTTAATGAAATTGATGGTTGCAAAAACTGGAATGAATTACTTGTTTTAGGCAAAGACTCCTCTAACCAAGAAGAAGTTGAAAATAGAAAAAGCAACGTAAAACCCCAAGAGTTAGCTACTATAATTTACACATCTGGAACTACTGGACAACCAAAAGGGGTTATGCTTTCTCACAACAATATTGTTTCTAATGTTTTAGATTCTGCTGATAGAATTCCTTTTGCAGCTGGAGAAAGCCGCGCTTTAAGTTTTTTACCTATTTGCCACATCTACGAACGAATGGTTACTTATATATACCAATTTATGGGTTGCTCTATTTATTTTGGCGAATCTCTAGAAAAAATTTCAGACAATATAAAAGAAGTACAGCCTACAGTAATGACTGGAGTGCCACGATTAATTGAAAAAGTTTACGATAAAATTATCGCAAAAGGGTCAGAACTTAACGGAATTAAGAAAAAACTATTCTTTTGGGCTGTTCAAATAGGTTTGCGATATGAACCAAATGGAGGTAACGGATTTGTGTATAATTTACAATTAAAATTAGCTAGAAAATTAATTTTCAGCAAATGGAAAGCTGGGCTTGGAGGAAGATTGAACTTGATTGTAAATGGAAGTGCTGCTTTACAACCGCGATTGGCTCGGATATTTGCTGCGGCAGAGATTCCTGTTATGGAAGGCTACGGTTTGACTGAAACTTCACCTGTGATTTCAGTAAATGATCAAAGAAATAACGGATTCAAAATTGGAACTGCTGGTCGAATTATAAAAAATGTCGAAATTAAAATTGCTGCAGATGGTGAAATTCTTTGTAAAGGGCCTAATGTGATGTTGGGCTATTATAAGGACGAAAAACTGACAAATGAAGCTATAATTAATGGCTATTTTCATACTGGCGACATTGGAGAAGTGGACAGTGATAATTTTCTTAAAATTACAGATCGGAAAAAAGAAATGTTTAAAACATCAGGCGGTAAATATATTTCGCCTCAATTATTAGAAAATGCTATGAAACAATCCCGTTTTATAGAACAAATCATGGTTATTGGTGAAGGACAAAAAATGCCTGCTGCTTTCATTCAACCAAATTTCGAATTTGTGAAAACTTGGGAAAAATTACACGGAATTACAGTGGGTTCGACAAATGAAGAAATAATTTCGAACCCCAAAGTCATTGAACGAATTCAGGAGGAAATTGATACTATGAATGAAAAATTTGGTAACTGGGAAAAAATTAAACGATTTGAATTGACACCTGATATTTGGTCAATTGATGGTGGTCACCTTACTCCTACTATGAAATTAAAACGAAAAATTGTTATGGAAAAATATATTGATTTATTTCATAAAATTTATAACTAATTCATTATATCTTTCCAATATGAAGATAAAATTATTATTCAGTTCAGTACTAATGATACTATTATTATTTGGATGTAAAGAAAACGCACAACTTGATTCTATTAAAGATAATTATAATGATTACTCTAAAAGTGATGATCAATCTACAGGTGGTATCAAAATGATACCCATCACAACTCCGATTGGGAAATTCAATGTTTGGACCAAAAGAGTTGGTAATAATCCAAAAATCAAAGTACTTCTTTTGCACGGAGGGCCAGGTGGAACTCACGAATTCTTTGAAAGTTTTGACGGCTATTTTCCCAACGAAAGTATTGAATATATCTACTATGACCAACTAGGCTCTTATTATAGTGATCAACCCAACGATAATAGACTTTGGACAACAGAACGTTTTGTAGAAGAAGTGGAGCAGGTCAGAAAAGCTTTGAAATTAGATGATTCTAATTTTTATTTATTAGGACAATCTTGGGGCGGAATTCTGGCTATGGAATATGCATTAAAATACCAAAAAAATCTAAAAGGCCTTATCATTTCCAATATGATGGCTAGCGCTCCAGCTTATAATAAATATGCTGAAGAAGTCTTGGGTCCAAAACTACCGCCAGCGGTATTTAATCAAATAAAAACCTTCGAGAAAAACAAGGACTATACTAATCCAAAATATACTGAACTTCTTTTTAAATATTATTACACCGAACATATTCTAAGAATGCCGATTGAAAAATGGCCGGAATCCATCAATAGAGCTTTCAAACATTTGAATGCAAATGTATATGTTTATATGCAAGGCCCGAGTGAGTATGGTATCACTGGCGATGCTACTTTAAAAAATTGGGATATAACAAGCAAACTTAAAACGTTAACGATTCCAACATTGCTCATAGGTTCACAATATGACACTATGGATCCAAAACACATGGAATGGATTTCGAAAGAAGTACAAAATGGACGATTTTTATACTGTCCGAATGGTAGTCATTGCTCGCAATACGACGATCAGGAACATTATTTTCCAGGTTTGATTAAATTCTTGAAAGATGTTGATAGTGGTAATTTCCTAAAATCACTTTAATAAATACCAATTTATTAAATCTTTCCGTAGTACATAGCTTTAACGATTCCGTCCGAAAGTCCAATTTTTGGAACATATATATTTCTTGCACCACTCCATTTCATAGCATTGAGATAGATTTGTGTTGCAGGAATAATTACGTCGGAACGGTCTGGATTCAAACTTAATTCGGAAATTCTTTGTTCGTAAGTCAATGAATTTAAAAAAGCATATTGTGAATTCAAATAAATATATGACAATGGTTTGTCCTGCAATTTCCCAGACATTTTGAATAATTTATTAATGTTTCCACCAGAACCAATTAGAATTACTTCATCATAATCTTTGGTGTTCATTTTTATCCATTTTTCCATTTCTTCCCAAACAATATCGCAAACCATTTTGTTCAGAAAACGAACTGTTCCAGCTTTAAATGATTTAGAAACTACAATTTTGCCGTTTGAAAAAAGTGAAAATTCAGTACTACCACCACCAACGTCAACATATAAATAAGTTTTGTCTGATTTTAGGATATGATGTAAATCGGTAGAAGCTATAATAATTGCTTCTTTTTTTCCATCAATTATTTCAATATCTATACCTGATTTTTCTTTTATAATTTCAACAACTTCTTGTCCATTATAGGCTTCTCGCATTGCCGAAGTGGCTAAAGCTCTATAATCTTCTACTTTATGAACCTTCATCAAAAGTCGAAAGGCTTTCATAGCATCAATCATTCTGTCAATGTTTTCTTCCGATATTTCACCAACTGTAAAGGAATCTTGTCCCAAACGAATGGGTACCCGAACTAAAGAGTTTTTATTAAATTGCGCTTCTTTTCCTTCTTGTTCGACAATATAGGTAATTAATAATCGCATGGCATTTGAACCAATATCAATTGCTGCATATTTTTTTATATTCAGAGGTGCCTCGTTATTTGTTATAAGTTCCGTTGAATTCAACATTAATTTATATTTTATT
>CAMBHH010000177.1 GCA_945866505.1 Flavobacterium psychrophilum | reverse complement strand
GGAAAATCTTCAGCTAAAGTACAAGCAGAATTTGATAAACAAGGACTTTCCGCAGAAAAAGCAAAATTTCTTTTGCCTTTCAAAGTATTCGAGGGAAACAAACCTACCAATACTATTTTAATACAAAAATTGACGCCAAAAGCTCTAGGTTCGTTGGTTGCATTATATGAACACAAAATTTTTGTACAAGGAATTATCTGGAATATTTTTAGTTATGACCAATGGGGAGTGGAACTTGGAAAACAATTGGCTAATTCAATTCTAGATGAAATAAACTCTAAAAATGTAAATTCCCATGATAGTTCGACTGAATTTTTATTGAATCATTTTTTGAAGAATAAGTAAAACATTAGTTTTTTAATGCTAATAAATGTGATGAAAGCCT
This sequence comes from Flavobacterium psychrophilum, assembly GCA_945866505.1. Lineage (GTDB taxonomy): Bacteria > Bacteroidota > Bacteroidia > Flavobacteriales > Flavobacteriaceae > Flavobacterium > Flavobacterium psychrophilum_H. The sequence continues at coordinate 6,698 of CAMBHH010000177.1, read as the reverse complement.
TGATTTTTAAAAAGTCAAGGTTTTTTTTATAAAAGTACTTCGATGAAAACTGATTTTCTGCTTGTTATTGCCCTTTTTGACTAGATACCTATTAACTGCTGTTACGAAGTGATGATTTAGTATAAGTTTAAAAATCAAATAATTATGTTGCAATATTTTAGCATATTCTCAGTAAAAATATTCATTTGTTAACAATTCGTTATCAAAAAACATTTTATTAACTTTTCATTAACGCACATATGGATAAAATGTTGGAATTTTGCCAAAAATTACTAAATTAAAACAAAAACAAAAGATGAAAAAAATTTCAATCCTTTTTATTTTTTTCCTATCCGTTGTCGGATATTCTCAGGTTACAAATTCTAGCATCAGTGGAACTGTAAAAAGCAATACCGGAGAAAGACTACCAGGAGCAACTATTGAAGCAATACATAAGCCTACAGGTTCAAAGTATTTTGCAACAACTGATGGTCAAGGAAGCTATGCTATCCCTTCAATAAGACCGGGAGGCCCTTACACTGTAAAAGTGACAACAATTGGTTACAAATTAAATGAAATCTCAGATATTAATGCTCCTTTGGGCAATAATATAACCGTAAACGTTGAGATGGAAAATGAAGTTAATGCACTTCAGGAGGTTGTAGTAAAAAAATCAAGCACAAGTGGCGTATTTTCTAAAGGAAAAACTGGGGCTTCAACACAATTTTCTGAAAGACAAATTAACGCAATTCCTGTACTAGGATCTAGATCAATTAATTCTGTTACTAAGTATAGTCCTTATGCAGGAACTAATGGCTCTTTTGGAGGTCAAGATTCACGAGCTAATAATTTTACAATAGACGGGTCGGTTTTTAATAATGGATTTGGATTAGGTTCTGACTCGCAAGCTGGAGGAAGAACTGGTTCAACAGCTATTTCTCTTGATGCTATTGAGCAATTGCAAGTAAATATTGCACCTTATGACGTTCGTCAATCAGGTTTTACAGGTTCAGGAATAAATGCAGTAACTAGAAGCGGAACAAATGAAATAGAAGGATCTGCTTATCATTCATTTCGTAGTTACAAGAAAAATTTTATTGGAACAGATGCTGGGGATGTTAGAATAGCGCCAGGGGTATTCGATGAAAAAATTTGGGGAGCTAGACTTGGTGCACCAATCATCAAAAACAAATTATTCTTTTTTGGAAATTTTGAAACAATAGAAGGTACAAGACCAGCTACAACTTGGACTTCAACTGGGTCTCCAAATCCTAGTGCTCAAATTTCTTTGCCAACTTATACTCAAATGGCAGATTTATCTAAACTTATGTTCGACAAGTTTGGTTATGTAACTGGTCCTTGGGAAAATTTTAACTCAGTGAGTGAGTCAACTAAATTCTTAGCTAGATTAGATTGGAATGTTAATGATAACCACAAAGTATCTTTGCGTTATGTACAACACGACTCTTCGTCAGATCAATTAATTTCAAATTCTAATTCAGCTGGTTTAGGAAACAGAACCGCACAAGTTAATGCTATGTCATATAAAAATAGCGGATATGTGATTGAAGATAATACAAAATCAATTGTACTTGAAGTAAATAGTAAATTTTCAGATAGATGGAGTAATACTTTCATCGGAGGATACGATTTACAAGAAGAGAATAGAGGTTTACAAGGAGGTGGAATGTTCCCAACAATAGATATAAGAAATGGGTCTGCCAATGCGGCCACTTTAATCTCGGTAGGATTAGATCCTTTTACTCCAGGAAATTTATTGGATTATTCAACCTTACATTTTACAGACAACGTTACAGGTCGTTTTGGTAAACATACGTTTGTATTTGGAGCAAATTATGAAAGATTTATTTCTAACAACCTTTTTTATCCTGCATCCAATGGAGTGTATGTATTTGATTCATTAGCCGCTTTTACAGCCGCAGCTACTACTTCAGCCGCAAATGGAAATCAACCCTCTTTAACTAATCTACCGTCTCGTTTTCAATTTAGATATTCAGCTTTACCGGGCGGAGAAGACCCATTGCAAGTTTTGAAATATAATAAGTTTGATTTGTATGCACAAGATGAGATTAAAGTAAGTGATAATTTAAGAATAACTGCAGGTTTGCGTGCAACAATGGTATCATTTGCAGATACCGCACTTGAAAATCCTCTAGTAAACACTTTGACTTTTGCTAACGGAGAAAAATTTAATACAGGCTTAATGCCAAAAACTCAAGTGGTTTTTGAACCTAGAGTTGGTTTTAATTTAGATGTTACCGGAGAGGCTACAACTCAAATTCGTGGAGGTAGCGGAATTTTCACAGGAAGACCACCAGCAGTATTTTTATCAAATGCGATTGGAAATAATGGAGTTTTGACAGGGTTTATAGATGTAAGTGGAGCAGCTTTAGCTACTGGAGGTTACGGATTTACACCGAATCCACAAGATTATTTCACACCAGCTGTTGCTACGTTGCCTACACAAGTGGATCTTGCCTTTACAGACAGAGATTTTAAATTTCCTCAATCTTTGAAAACAAATATTGCAGTGGATCAAAAATTACCTTTTGGTTTTGTGGGTACTATTGAAGGACTTTACAGCAAAAACATCAATGCAATGTATTATTACAACGCAAATTTAGATAAACCTACAGGGGCGTTTATAGGTACAGATATTAGACCAAGATTTGCAGGTACTGACATTGGTGTTCGTGTAAATGACAATGTTTCAAATGCTATTGTTTTAGCTAATACGAACAAGGGGTATTTTTATTCTACTACTTTTAAATTAGAATACCCATATAAAAATGGATTGTGGGGTTCGATTGCTTATACTCATTCAGGTGCTACAGATTTAATGTCAGCAGGATCCATAGCCTCTGGTTCTTGGACAAATGCAAGGTCAATCAATGGGAATAATGATTTGTCTTTAGCTAATGCGGATAATAACACACCTCATAGAATAGTTGGTGTTCTTGGATATAAAATCAATTATGGCCAAAAATATGGTGGGTCAACTTCATTTAATCTAGGTTATATTGGAGAACAAGCAGGAACATTTACTTACACTTATAATGGAGATATGAATGGAGACAGGGTTTCATTTAATGACTTGATTTATGTGCCGAAATCTGCCAGTGAAGTTCGTTTTCAGCCTTTAACAGTGGTTAGTAATGGAGTAACAACAATTTACACAGAAGCACAGCAACAAAAAGCTTTTGATGATTACATCAACCAAGACTCCTATTTGTCTAATAGAAGAGGGCAATATGCAGAAAGAAACGCTCACGTTCTTCCTATGCTGCACAGACTTGATCTTTCGGTTACGCAAGATGTATTTGTTAAAATTGGAGGCAAACAAAATAATTTCCAAATACGTGCCGATATTTTGAATTTTACAAATTTGGTAAATAAAGATTGGGGAGTTTCTCAACGAGTTACTAACAGAAACGTTTTGAGTTACAGAACCACTACAGCAAACGTGCCTTTTTATCAATTGGCGACACAAACAGATGCTGATGGAACAAGATATCTTATAAAAGATACTTTTCAGAAGAACGCGTCCGTATTTGATGTTTGGCAAGCACAAATTTCATTGAGATACATATTCGGAAAATAGTCTTCAAAAATTAATTTTTACAAAGAACCTCACTTGATTTTGTCAAGATGAGGTTTTTTTATACTTTTTTTTTATATTTGTTAAAAATAAAAACATATTTATGTACGAAATTTTTCAAAAATTGCATTCAGGTTGGGCTTATATAGCGTTTCTATTATTAGTAATTGCGGTTGTAAATTCATTTATCGGTCTATTTTCAAAAAAAGAGTTTACAGATAAAAGTCGAAAAATTGCATTATTTGCTTTAGCAGCAATACACAGTCAATTATTAATCGGATTCATTGTTTATTTTGTTTCGCCTTTAGGATTTTCTTCATTAGGACAAATGAAAGATGCAGCGGTAAGACTAACTTCATTAGAACATCCATTAATTAATTTAATTGGGATTACTCTAATCACTATTGGCTGGATGAAGCACAAGAAACTAATTACAAGCGAATCAAAGTTCAAAACATTTTCTATATATTATGGTTTGGGATTGGTTCTTATTTTGAGTAAAATTCCTTGGGGATCTTGGTTCAACTAATAGTAAAAGTCCTGAACAGGATTTTTTTACATAGGCATGGTTTTTGCTAAATGGAGTTAACTACAAGTTTATTATGCAATCGAAAAGTAAAAAACACCAAAATAGTTATTTTATAATCTGGGCTAAAAAAGCACTGACACTTTTTATGACTATTGCTTTTTTTGGCATTGCAAATGCACAAACTTCGAATAAAGTTAAAAATAAGGCTACAAAGCAAAAGGACAGCATAACCAAAAGTAAAACGACAAATACAAAAAACGACAAATTATTAGTTACAGATTCAATAAAGACAAGCAGCCCGTTATTTGATCAACAAGAAGTTGAAATAGATAGTTTGTTTATTGGAGCCGGAAAGTTTAAACTCTTTAAAAAAGCAGCTCACGCTTCCTATTATGCAGATAAATTCCACAATCATAAAACAGCAAGCGGAAAAAAGTACGATAAAAACAAATATTCCGCTGCACACAAAAAACTTCCCTTTGGAACTATAGTAAAAGTCACAAATGAAGCTAATGGAAAATCTGTTATTGTTGAAGTGACAGACAGAGGTCCTTTTGTGCGATCCAGGGAAATCGATCTTTCCAAGCGCGCTTTTATGGAAATTACAGGCAATAAATCTTCTGGAAAAATGACCGTTACGATGGAAGTGCTTCAAAAATAATCCTTACCATTTTTTATAAGGATTCTTACTTAGATAAGAATTATAATATCTAGGGTCGTTAGTCACTTCTTTTCCAAGCCATGTTGGTTTTAGGAAAACTTCGGCTTCTGAATTCAATTCAATTTCTGCAATAATTAAGCCTTGGTTTTCGCCATAAAATTCGTCAATTTCAAAAACATGATTCCCTTTGTTTACTTCAAAACGGGTTTTATCTATAATGCCTTCTTCGCATAGTTTTAACAATGCTGTAGCTTCATCGAGAGGAATTTCCTTTTCCCATTCAAAACGCGACAAGCCCGACTCATTTGAGGCTCCTTTTATGGTCAAGAATCCCTTATTGCCTTTTATCCTAACTCTAACTGTTCTTCCCGGAACAGAACTCAAATAACCCTGTGCAATACGGTTTTGAGTAAATGCTTCAGTTTTGAAGTCATTAGAGTTTACGAGAAATTTTCTTTCTATTTCAAACATTTTGTTTATTTTCAGGGGTTGCGAGGTAGGAAGCAAGGTAATCTTTTGAAGTTACCCTAGTTTTATTTCTTAATTTTTTCCTTTCAAATTTACAAATTCTCCGTGAATCTCTATGGTCTCTTTGTGAAACTCTGTGTAATAAATTTATAAATTTGCTTTATGCCAGAAACCATTCTAAATAGAAAAATCATACACATCGATATGGACGCTTTTTTTGCTTCGGTAGAGCAAATGGATAATCCTGCTTTACGAGGAAAACCAATTGCTGTTGGCGGAGCCGAAAATCGGGGAGTTGTTGCAGCAGCAAGTTATGAAGCTAGAAAATTTGGAGTTCGAAGTGCCATTAGCGGAGTTTTGGCCAAAAAAAATTGCCCCGACTTAATTTTTGTACGACCAAGATTCGATCGCTATAAAGAAATCTCCAATAAAATTCAGAAGATATTTCAGGAATACACCGATTTGGTAGAACCACTTTCGCTTGACGAAGCTTATCTTGATGTTACTATAAACAAAAAAGGAAATCCAAGCGCCACTTTATTGGCACAAGAAATCCGATTACGAATTCTCAACGAAGTGGGTTTAACGGCTTCGGCAGGGATTTCTGTCAATAAATTTGTAGCGAAGATAGCTAGTGATTATAACAAACCCAATGGTCAAAAAACGGTAAGTCCAGATGATGTGCTTGCTTTTTTAGAAGTGTTGCCCATTCGAAAATTTTATGGAGTGGGTAAAGTCACCACCGAAAAAATGTACCAATTGGGAATTTTTACTGGATTGGAACTTAAAAGTAAATCACTAGAATTTCTGGAAAAGCATTTTGGGAAATCGGGAAATTTCTATTATAATGTGGTTCGAGGTATTCACAACAGTGAAGTAAAATCGGATAGAATTACAAGATCTGTGGCCGCTGAACACACTTTTGATGTGAATTTATCTTCAGAAATTTTTATGTTGGAACAGTTGGAAAAGATAGCTTGTTCATTAGAAAAAAGATTAAAAAAACACGATATCGCTGGAAAGACGGTTACTTTAAAAATTAAATACAGTGATTTCACCCAACAAACCCGAAGTAAAACCTTGCCCTATTTTATATCCGACAAAGGATTGATTTTAGAAACAGTGAAGGAACTTTTATATCAGGAAAGAATGAAAGATTCTGTCAGATTGCTGGGGATATCTTTAAGTAATTTAAATACAGAAGAAAAAAAGACAGTTGTAGTGCAGTCGAAATTTGATTTTTAACAAATAAACCACGCCCGAAAGCGTGGTTTATTTTATTCAAAAGTAAAGTACAATTTACGTTCTTATTTAGAACCTGTTTGTTTCACTTCGGTTCTTCTATTTTTAGCCTTTCCTGCTTTAGTTTTGTTTGTGGCAACTGGTTTTGTTTCACCTAAACCTACGGCAGTTAAATTATCAGCATTGATACCTCTTGCAAC
>CAMBHH010000176.1 GCA_945866505.1 Flavobacterium psychrophilum | reverse complement strand
ATTGGACGCATAGCTCAGCTGGATAGAGCATCCCGATTTTTAATCGGGACGGTATCGAAAGTTGAATTTAGTAATAAAGATTATTGGACGCATAGCTCAGCTGGATAGAGCACCTGCCTTCTAAGCAGGCGGTCGAAGGTTCGAATCCTTCTGCGTTCACGGACAAACCTACTGATTTCAGTGGGTTTTTTTGTATGCATTTACTATGATATCCAAGATGAATTACTTCTATATTTTATATTCAAAGGATTTAAATCAGTATTATATTGGTCATACTTCCGAAAGTTTGCAAGAACGTTTGCGTAAGCATTTGTCCAATCACTCCGGATTTACGGCAAAAGCTAAAGACTGGTTCGTAGTTTATTCTGAAGAGTTTGAAACAAAGTCATTGGCTTATATAAGGGAGTTGGAAGTCAAGAAATGGAAAAGTAGGATCAGAGTCGAAAAATTAATACTAGAATCGAATCAATAGCTCAGCTGGATAGAGCATCCCGATTTTTAATCGGGACTGTCGAAGGTTCGAATCCTTCTGCGTTCACTTCGTAGCTCACTGATTTTTGAGTGGGTTATTTTTGTTTTTAAGACATTTTTTTTATAAAAATATCATTTGCAAAATATTTGCATAAAAATTAAAGTCTTAAATGTTTTACCTTTTTTATATGACTCTCGCTGCTTAAAAATTATTTCAAATAAACATTCCAATAGAAAATTCACTACCCATTTTTATTTTCCCAATTAAATTGGTAGGGGTTTATTACCATAATGTATCGCTGCATTTATAACTCGTAATTTTATTAGTATTTAAATAATTTTGGAGTAATAAAAGCAGGTTAAATACTTTGAATCCTTTATTAAACGTATTAAAATAAGGTAAAAACTCTATAGTAGATGTTGAAATACAATTTTATTTTATTTAATTTCACCAATTAAAAGTATCATCAACTAGTGCATGATATTACTTAAAGAGGAACGTCTGTTGGGATAGACAGCACGAAAAGTAACGAAGCGCAGTATAACGAGTGGAGAGGTTTACTGCTAATGTGGAAAGACAGGAAAAAAACCTCTGTTATAGTTGTATTGGCACGACAGAAATCGGGTTGTGACCGTGTGAAGATGATTAACGAATAGTCGAAAAATAAGATTACCTTTTTTTGGTTTCCTTATCTTTTGGTGATCTGAAATGCTCGTGGATCTAAGGGAAACTTGCTTATATTACCTAATACCCAAAAATGTTGTTTTGAAGATATCAATATGACTGGAGAGACCGTATGATGACTTCAATAAAATGCAGTTCTATTACTTTTTGTTTTTTAAGATATATTCTGAAGGCGACATTTTGCAATGAGATTTGAACCACTTAGAAAAATACTGTGGATTAGAATGGCCTATAGCATAAGCAATCTCGGATATATTTAGATCCGATTCTAATAAAAGCGTAGTGGCTTTTTTCAATCGTACCTTATCTATAAAATCTTTACCAGTTGTTCCAGTTATCACCTTAACTTTTCTAAAAAAGGTGGAACGGCTCATTGCAAATTCATCTGCAATATTTATTATGTTCAAATTATCTTCTTCTATATGCTCGTTAACATATTTTAGTAGTTTATCAATAAATTCTTTGTCTTTATTGTTCGTGGTTATGTCCTCAGCGTCATTGTATTTATTAGTTGCAAATAGATGTTTAAATTTGTTTCTAGACTCTATCAGGTTTTTAATTGTTAGGTTTAAAAGTTTAATGTTAAAGGGTTTAGGAACAAAGTAATCTGCACCTGATTGTATCCCTTTAAATTGGCTATCCAAATCGCCCTGACCTGTTAATAGAATTACAGGGATATGTGAAGTGCTTATGTCGTTTTTAATGATAACACAAAATTCAAGCCCATTCATTACTGGCATTACTATGTCACTGATAATTACGTCAGGTTGTAATCTATTTGCCATTTCAACTCCAATTTCTCCATTTTCTGCAGTATATATATTATAGGTATCAGAAAAGTAATCGGCCATATTTGCAAGCAATTCAATATTGTCATCTATATATAAAATTGTTGGTTTTTCAGCGTTGAATTCAATGTTTTCATCAACTATTTTAGCACTACTAACCTCATTATTTTGGTCAGAATTAGTAGCGTTAAGAGCTCTAGGTAAGTCATTATCCCATAGGGTTCTGTCTGATTTTTCTTCATCAGAATAAGCATTTTCATCCAATGGTAAATTCAAACTAAAAACAGAACCCTTATTCAATTCACTGCTTACTGAAATACTTCCTTTATGCAATTCAATCAAAGATTTGGTAAGGGACAACCCAATTCCAAATCCACTTACATAGCGATCCATATTCCCCCCATGATGGTAAAATCTATTGAAAATTTTAGACAAAAAAGTGGGGTCTATTCCTGCACCATTATCAGTAACATCTATGGCTAAAAAGCGATTGTTTGATGAAGGACTGATTTTAATTACAATTTTGCCGCCTTCATTTGTATGCTTTATGGCATTTGAAACTAAATTATAGATAATTTTTCCAAGGGCATTTCTATCGAACCAAATAAATACTTCAGGCTGATAGGCATCAATCGAGATTTTAATTTCTTTCGATTTTGCCAAGACCTTAAAGGCAATTTTAATATTTTTCAAAAACAAAATTATATCGTTTTTCTGAACTTTTAATTGGTAATTACCAGTTTCCATTTTATGAATAGCCAATAATTCGTTTGTCAATTCCAAAAGGGTATTTACATTTTTATCAATAGTTAATGCTTCTTTCTCTTGTTTAGGATTCAGTTTAAAATTAGAAACTAGTTTTTCAATAGAACACAAAATAAGAGTTAGGGGAGTACGAATTTCATGTGAAATGTTTATAAAGAACTCCAATTTCGATTCATTGATTTTCTCCATTTGCTCATGATATTGTTTCTCTAATTTCTCCTTGTTTTTTTTCTCAAGGCGTTTTTTTGTAATAGTTGAAATTAAAATTATTAGAACATACAGTATGATTAAATACAAAACGAAGGCAGTAAATGAGATCCAAAATGAAGGGCTGATTTCAATGTTCAAAGCAGTATAATTAGCATTCCAAGTTCCGTCTTCATTCGATGCTTTTATTTTAAAGGTATAATTACCCGTTGGTAAATTTTTATAACCTACAAAATAAACATTTGAAGTTGTAAATTTCCATTCTTTATCGTATCCTTCTAAAATATAGGAATATTTACAATTTTTAGGGTTAGCATAGTTGGGAGATAGAAAGTTTATTTTTAAATTTCTTTCATCATGAGAGAGTGAAAGGGGTATAGAATCATTAATTGGTCTTCTGTTTTTTATATTTATTCCGTTTACAATAATATCTTTTAAATTTACAGGTTCAGTATAATTTGAATATTTGATTTGCTTAGTGGAAAATTTAGAAACCCCATGAATACCTCCAAAATAAAGAAATCCATCAGCGTCAGAATAGGATGAATGTTCTGAAAATTCATTATCTTGAATTCCGTCGTTTTTGTCATAATTAACAACAGAGTAGAAATGATTTAATTTGACTAAGCCTCTATTTGTACCTATCCATAAATCTCCCTGGCTGTCATTTTGTAATGATTGAATTAAATTGCTTGGCAAACCATCACTAACAGTAAATTTTTTTATTTCTGAGATGAATCCATTTTTAGATAATTTAATTTCTATAAGTCCATTACGAGTTGCTACCCAACAATTATTTTTACTACCTAGACTAATGTCACATATATATTCATTTTTTTCAAGTTTACTTGAATAATTATTAATGCTGTAGAATTTTTTAATGGTAAAATCACTATTTAATTTAGCCATTATAAGCCCCATTGTTTGAGATCCAACCCACAAGGTGTTGTGTTTTGGGTCATATTTAACTACACGAATGAAGCTTAAGGAATTTGTAGGGTTAATAATCTTGTTTTTGTAGTTGACTATGTTTACTATTTCAAAATCATTCGTCAATGTAAAACTTATAAGATTATTGTCAGTTCCTACCCAATACTGATTTTTGGCGTGGGTAATTGAAAAAATAATAGCATCAATCTTACTGTTTGTGTTTAGTTTTTTTGCGCTAAAATTATTTTTATCAAAAGTCACTAAATATAACCCATCAGAAGTGCCCGCCAGAATATGGTTATTATCGATTTTAGATAATGCGAAAACGGATTTTCCACTAAACAGATTCTTAACTACTTTTTGATTGGTAGTATTATAAATATAAACGCCTTCAAATAAGGTTCCCATCCATAAATTACCGTAAGAATCTTTAATAATTGACCGGGTATTGTTGACGATGGAATTGTTTTTTTTATCTCTAATCTGATAATTTTTGAATTTTAAACCAGAATTGTTTTGATAAAAAATACCATTTCCTATCGAACCAACCCATAGTGTTTTATCTCGTGATAGGTAAATACTTTTGATTTTTTGAGTTTGTAAATCAATTGGGTTGATGGAACTATTGGTAAAATTATTGTTTTTAAGCAGTTCCTTTGGTATTAGAATAGCTCCATAGCCTCTAGAAGTCACTATTAGATTATTGTCACGGTCGTGGATGATGTTAGAAATTCTAGAAAAATTGATAGGGGAACCATTTTTCGGATAAATTTTAGAAACTAAAAAGGTTCCTTTATTTTCTTTTATATGATATAAACCATGATCTTGAGTTCCTATCCAAGTATTTAAAAAACTATCTTGAAAAAAGGTGGAGATAGTAACATCAGCTAAAGGATCAACACGAATTTTATCTTTTATTACTAATTGATTGTTAATGATCTTCGCTATAACTAGCTGGTTTTTTGTAGTTAACCAATAGTTTGCATTTTTATCTTTTAACCAAATTTTTAAGGATTCAATTTTTATACTGTTATTAATTTTATAATGAACATTGTTTGTAAAAATTGATCCTATGTTTTCATCTGTAAAAAGAGTTGTTCCGGGATTTATCATCCAAAGCCCTTTTGAGGTAGTGAGCATAATTTTTCCATCAATCAATTTTATGGAGAGTATGTTTTGACTAAAAACACTGTTTTTTGAATTGTATTTTTTTAGATTATAAAATTTTTCGGTAGTGGGGTTTAAAACAGTAACACCTTGCTCAGTAGCAATCCAAATATTACCTGAAAGATCTTGTAGGATAGAAACTATAATGTTGTCTGAAAGTTCGTTAAATGAATTTCCAGCGTAATAGTTTTTAATAGTCATCCCATCATATCGGTTCAGACCGTATTGGGTGCCAAACCACATATACCCAGCTCTATCTTGAAATATTGTGGTAATTCCATTTAGAGATAAACCTTGATTGTTATCTATTTTTTTAAAATTATCCCAATAATCTTGTGCATAAAAACTGTGAGTGTAAAAAAAAAGTGAAATAATTAGTATGTAAATTCTAAACATTTAAGTTTCTTTTGATGAAATAATTAGTAATCATTCGAAATATAGTACTTTACAAAGAAATCTATTTAAATACTATAATTAAAATTTCTTCTTCATTTTTTTTTAAATTGAAATTTTCATCTTTAAAATGTAAAATTAGCATTTTTTCTGATGATTACCTTTCAGTGGTTTGTAAAATATTCAAAAAAAGCAATGTTATTTGTTCGTCAATGTCAATGTTTTGTTAAAAACGAGCAGTATTCTTTTGTTTTTCCATCGGTTCTAACTTCGAAAGCTCACTTTTGTGAGGTTGCACATTTTTTCAATCAGGAATAGCTGTTCATTGCTTTTAATGAAGCTATAAATCATTGACCGCTTTTGGAAACCGGTTTTGAACTTCTTTGTAAACCGACATACAAATGCATTATCATTTAACTCTAAAATATAACTCTTTTGAGCCAACCAAAGAGCTCTTGTACCTATAAAATTCTTACTCTTTACAATGGAAAAACTTTTGCCTAATCCCCAGAAAATCTGTCTGACCCCCATATTTTCACTACTTAATGGATAACATCCAATACTAAATGCAAAAAACCCTGCTCTTTTCAGAACAGGGTTTATGATTTAGAAAACTTTGTTTTCTTAGTCTTGAAGTCTAGCGTTTTGCATTGCTCTTATTTTCCAAAAAGCATACACCACAACTGCTAGTGCTAATACCCAAATGTAATCCCCAATTGGAGTTCCAGTATTATCACCACTAGTATTTTCCAACCCAACACCTTCAGCCTCATCACCAGGTTCTTGTGCAAATAGAACCACCGTTGAACATAAATAGATAGCAACGATATAGAATTTTAATAGATTATTTTTCATTTTTCTGATTTTTTAAGATTATTAATTCAATACTTTTTTGCTCACTACACTATTGTCGTCAGCACTTATTTTTACAATCAATACTTGACGTACTGCTTTCAGGTTGCTGATAGTAGCTGTTGTAGCATTTACATTCTTTTGTTGCGCTAGCAATCTGCCTTGTACATCATACACTGCGATAGTTTTGATGGCTTTAGCAGTTGAATTTACAACAATTGCTCCGTTGTTTCTATATACTTTCACAGTGTTGTCGTTGAATGCTGGCGCATCTACTTTCAATGTTTTTTGGTATTTCAAACTGAATCTAGCGTTATCTGCTCCAGCTGTCGCTGTAAAGCTGTAAGATCCTGCTTTCAAATCGATTTCTTTTCCAGCAACAGCATCGACAAGATACACATCTTGTCCTTCGGCAAAAACACCATCAAAAGAGTCAAGTGCAATGCTGTAATCGCCAGCAACATCTGTTTTGAAACCTAATGCAACCACATCGGTAGCATCAAATGTAGGACGTGCTTGGATAACATATTCTTCACTATCAATGGTTGAAGTTAATGCAATTGCGCTATCGTTGAAGTATTTCCCGTCATAACCTGAATCTACACCTAGTGTTGTGCCATCAATATAAGCAATCATTGCTTGGTTCAAACCTCCTTTAGCATCGCTTAAGCTCAACCAAACACGTGATTTATCAGCTACTTTTTTAGTTTTGAAGAACTGAGTGCTGCTTGGTGCAGTTTCACGCATTGCATTAGTAAAACTCAATGATGTTGATGTTGCTTTTACTATAAATCCTTGTCCTACTTGAATTGTTCCGTTTGGATTTCCTAATCCGCCATTTCCTGGACCAGTTCCA
>CAMBHH010000175.1 GCA_945866505.1 Flavobacterium psychrophilum | reverse complement strand
TGTGGGCAAAACAAATCTTCAAAACCAAACCCAATCATGAAGTTTCAGCAGAATTTAAGAATAAAGTCAAAACCGTTTTTCATCATTTGACCAAAGACGAATTGATAGAAAAATTACTTGCCAATCAATTGCTTCAAATCAAAACAGATTTAAATAGAGAAAAACCTGTTAAGAAATTCAAAAACTAATATTTGCAACTGAATTTATATTGTACTTTTATAAATTATTTACAATTATAAAAGTTTCGATATGCAGATAGTAATCATAGGTGGTGGTTTTGCTGGCATCAATTTAGCCAAAGAACTCTTGAACCGCAAGGGTATTGAGGTAACTCTTGTTGATAAAAACAATTATAATTTCTTTGCGCCGCTTATCTATCAAGTAGCTACAGCCTATTTGGAGCCGTCCAGTATCAGTTATCCCTTTCGAAAATTCTTTGCTGGCAAAAAGAATCTGCAATTTCGTTTAGGCGAATTGCTAAGTGTAATCCCTGCCGAAAATAAAATCATCCTCAACAACGGAGAATTGCATTATGACAAGTTGGTTTTTGCCACTGGAGCCGAAACAAGTTATTTTGGAATGGAAAATGTCAAGAAAAACTCCATTCCGATGAAAACGCTCAATGATGCCATCGAAATGCGGAATACCTTGTTGAAAAATCTGGAAAAAGCCGCTACTTGCAAAGACATTAGAAAGAGAAGAAAGTTATTGACAATCGTAGTTGCTGGAGGTGGACCAACAGGAGTAGAAGTTTCAGGCATGCTTGCCGAAATGCGAAAAAGCATTTTGCTTAAAGAATATCCAGAACTTTCGACAGCTGCTAGTCAAATATATTTGGTCGATGGTGCTGATGCCTTGTTGTCGCCAATGAGTAAGCAGTCGCAAGAAGATACGCTTGAAGCGGTTACTAAATTGGGAGTCGTAGTAAAACTGAACGCAAGAGTGACCGATTATGTCGATGATATCGTTTATTTTGCCAATGGCGAAACTATTCATACTAAAAACTTAATTTGGGCAGCAGGCGTTTCTGCCCGAGAATTTGAAGGAATTCCAAAAGAAAGTTATGGTCGTGGCAGACGAATGGTTACGGATGCTTTCAACAAATTAAACACAACTGAAAACATTTATGCTATTGGCGATACGTGTATCCAATTGACTGATGCCAATTTCCCACAAGGTCATCCACAGGTGGCGCAAGTCGCCATTCAGCAAGGCATAAATCTTGCTGACAACTTCAAATCAATGCTTGAAAATAAATCTCTTAAAGCATTCAAATACAACGATAAAGGCTCAATGGCAATTATTGGTAAAATGAAAGCTGTAGTGGATCTACCAAATCCAAAATTACATTTTAAAGGTTCTTTCGCTTGGTTAATTTGGTTGTTTATACACCTAATTTCATTGATTACATATCGTAATAGATTGCAAACATTGTATAATTGGATGGTAGCGTATTTCTCTAAAGATTCGGCTTTACGTATGATAATCCGACCTGAGAAGAGAGCAAAGGAGAATGCATAGTTTACAGTGTCAAGATTTATAAAGAAATAAAAATGATACAATGATAACGATAGTAAAATTCTATTTTACATAATATAAATTATAGTTCAAAATATAATCGTAAAAAGGGTCATAAATGGTAATTATAGAATCAATTCCCATTATGACAAAGCGTTCATAATTTCATTCAAAAAAAAAGCATCACCAAGATCTCTTGATAATGCTTTACAAACATAACTTTATAAATTTATTTTACAGCAATTGGAATATTCCATTTTTCCCAACTCAAAACAATTGAATTCTCTTTGATGGTAAAAATCAAACTTTCGGTACTTGAATCAGTTGGTTGCTGTTTTACAGTTACTCTGATCTGATCTTCTTTTTCTTTATATTTATAAGCTCCCCATTGTTTAGCATCTTTATTGAAAATAATGATACATTCTTTTTCATTTGGAATTACAAAAAACGAATATTTGCCTGCTGGTAATTTTGAACCTTCAATGGTAAGGTCCTTATCTGTTTCAAAAGTTGTTGCGTCATTTGCTCCAGCACGCCAAACTTTATTAAAAGGTACTAATTCTCCCCAAATTTTTCTTCCTTTTACTGACGGACTACTATAATTTATAGAAATAGTTGCCCCATTTATTTTACCAGTTGCAGCTGCTGCTGGACTTGCAGGTTTACTTTGTGCACCAGCACCAGTTACCACTAATAATGCAAGAAATAAAAAATTAATTTTTTTCGTTAATCCCATGATTTAAAATGTTTTAGTTTGAGTTATAAATGTATAATAACTCTATTTAATTTATTAAAATTATTCATATTTTTAAGAAAATATTAAGAAATTTATAATTTAAACGTTTTACTCGAATAATCACAGTATTATAATTTATTAATTCATTATTTTTACGTTCGATTATACCTAATTTTGATATGAACACGATTGCAGAACATATTGCTGATTTCTTAAAGAAGTATCCTCCATTTGACAATTTAACTTTTCAGGAGTTGTCAGAAATCGCTACAAGTATAAGAGTAGTAAATTTGGAAAAACACAAAACTTTGTTCCAAATTAATGATGTTTTACACGATTGTTTTTATGTAGTTGCTTCTGGAGTCATCAATTTATCTGTTATCGCAGATGCTGAGGAAACCTTATTAAATAAATGTTTAGAAGGAGATATATTTGGTTTGCGACCGTTTTTTGCCAAAAATAATTATATGATGACGGCCAAAGCTCGCGAAGAAAGTATTATTTATTGCATCCCTATAGCTACTTTCCGCCCATTTGTTGCTAATAATTCAGAAGTTTTAGATTTTCTCTTGCACAGTTTTGCTACTAATATCGGCGATCCAAATGATAAGGAAAACATTAGCGGTAAATTAGTTTCTGATAATGTTTATTCTAATCAGCAATCCGAAATACTATATTTTCAGTTGTTGGCGTATAATATTTCGCCGCTATTAGTAGCACCATCTAGTACGGTGGGAGATGTTGCACAAAAAATGACAGATGAATTATCTAATGGCGCCATTGTTTCTGAAGATAATTATCCCATTGGTATCGTGACGAATACTGATATGTGCTCTAAAATTGCGACAGGCCGATTTCCTATAACCACAGCAATAGATAAAATTATGTCATCGCCAGTGGTAACTGTTGTAGAAAACATTTCTTTGGCTGAAGCCCAACTAATGATGTTAAAAAACAATGTTACTCATTTGTGTGTAACTAAAGATGGTTCAGATAAATCGGAAGTGAAAGGTCTTATTTCTGAACATGATTTAATCGTGGCTCAGGCTAATAATCCTGGGGTATTAATCAAAGAAATTAAGCGCTCTCAGTCCGCCAAAGATTTAAAATCAATTCGGGACCGATTGACTAATCTGATTCAAAAATCGCTTCATAAAAATGTATCAATTTTTAATGTTTCAAACATTGCCAGCGAAATAAATTTAGCCATCATCAAACGATCTGTTGAGTTGTCGATTTTGGATTTGGGTTCTCCTCCTGCTCGCTTCGCTTGGTTAAGCATCGGAAGTCAAGGTCGAAAAGAACAGTTATTATTCAGCGATCAGGACAGCATTTTAATTTTTGAAGATGTGACTGCCGATAAATACAGAGATGTAAAAGATTATTTTCTAAAATTAGGAAGAAGAACTACAGCCATTCTCGAAAAAGTAGGTTATGAATTATGTCCAAACGGACATATGGGAAGCAATATGCTTTGGTGTAAATCATTGACAGACTGGATAAAGCAGTATAGTAATTGGATGAACACTCCAGGTGAAAACAGCAATGAGATTAGCAGTATTTTCTTTGACTTTGAAATAGCTTTTGGGGAACAAAAAATTGAGGAAAGTATTGAAAATGTGATTTTCAATAATGTAAATAATAACACTTTATTCTTTGATTTTCTAGGAAATGATGCCTTGAGAAACAACTCGCCTTTGAGCTTTTTTAAGAAATTTATAGTCGAGGAAAATGGGCCAAACAAGGATAAATTTGATATTAAGACTCGTGCTTTAATTCCTCTTATTGATGGTGCTCGCTTGTTCAGTTTGAGTTATAAATTGCGAGGTATTAATAATACTTATATGCGCTTCAAGCAATTAGCAATCATTGACACACGAAATGCCGAAATTTATCTTAATTGTGCCGAAGCTTTTTTAACCTTGTCAAAAATTAGAACTTTAGAAGGTTTAAAAAATGACAACTCCGGTCAATTCATCAATTTGCAGGAATTGTCAAAGGTGGATAAGGAAATTTTAAAAAATGCTTTGGCTCCAATGAATGAATTGGAAGATTTAATAAAAACCAAGTTTAAACTTACCCAATTTTCTTAAAATGCTAGATTGGCTAAAAAATATCAACAAAGAATATCCTGAATTTTGGAAAAATTATCTGTCTAAATTTGAAAAAAAGTCAAATCGCTTTGTGGTGCTGTGTACTGAAACTAGTGGACTAAATCCGAATAAAGACGTCATTTTATCTATGGGTTCTTTTTCTGTCATCAATAATAACATCCTAATTGGAGATAGTTTTGAAGCTTTCTTTTCACAATATAAATTCTTTCACGACAATGGAATTTCAAACGAGTTTACCGTTGAAAGTAAAATGAAAAAAATGGGCGAAGCTGATGGTATTCAAGCTTTTATTGATTTTATTGGCAATGCTGTTTTAGTAGGACATCACATTGATTTTGACGTCGAAATGATTAACGCAGCTTTAGAAAGATTGAATTGTGGAAGATTAAAAAACGAAGCTTTAGATATTGATATAATGCACCGAAAATTACTTGATATCAATAACAAACAATTTTCTCTTCAAGAATTATGTGATATTTATAAAATCCCCAAAAGCGACAGGAATTCTTCGTCAGAAGACGCTTATAAAATAGCGCTACTTTTCCTGAAATTAAAATCAAGATTAGGATTGAATTAAATAGAAATAATTCTTTCAAATCTACCATGATGACTTATTGATACAGATTTTGAAACCGAATTGTCTTTTTCGAAATAGTTTGGAATTCCATTGGTTTTTTTTATATTTTTTCTGTTTTCCAATATTTTAACCATTTGGAAATCGCTGGAATTTTCAACTGCAATGGTATTGATAAATTGAGTTGTAATTTCAGTTTTAGTAAAAAAAATACAGTCTTTTATGATTACTGTTCCAAACGTAAATTCATCGCTAATTTCCAAATCAAAACATTCTAATTGCAAAGGAAAATAGCCTCGAATTTGTGTTTTCCGATTGTAAATTTTATAAGCCGCCTCTTTCCTACTCCACAAATTCCAAACCTTGATAGTTGGATTATCAGCGGTTAAAATAAGTAATTGTTCGTTTTTTGTAAAGATTTTATCCAAAAATCCTTTCCGTTTCCAATTGGTTTCTTGTTGAGCTAATTCCAAATCTATAATGTCGTTTCCAATCATTATTTAGACAATTTGGTTTCAATAATTTCCATTGCAGCTTTTACATTAACCATTCGTTCCATAGATTCGTTGTCGATAATAATATCAAATTCTTCTTCAATATCTAAAATGACATCCACTAAATTGGCTGAGTTTATTTGTAAATCAGTAATAAAATCGGTGCTTTCCGTTAGATTATCGAAAGCTTCTTGGTTTTTAATATAAGGCTTTACGATAGTCTTTAATTTTTCAATAGTTTCTTTTCTGTTCATAGTTTATATGTATTTCTTAAGAATTACGCAGCCATTCACGTCTCCAAAACCAAAACTAGCTTTGGCAATAATAGTCAATTCTTTTTCAATTAATTCTTGTGGAACTCGTGAAGCATCAATAATGGCGATTATTTCAGGATGCAAATCTTCGCAATTACTATTTGGAAAAATAAAACCGTGATACAATTGCAATACAGAAGCCACACTTTCGATGCTACCCGCGCCTGACAAACAATGACCAACCAACGATTTTAAGGAATTGATATAAGGAAAATCAGCTCCTCTCCTATTCAAAGCTTCACTCCAATTCTTGATTTCCAAACTGTCTTTTGAGGTGGCAGTCAAATGACCGTTGATAGCATCAATTTCACTGGATTCAATTCCTGCATTTTCTAGCGCAACTTTAATGCATTTTTTCACGGCAATAGGATTTGGAGCTGTCATTGTCCCTAAGCCACGTTGCCCACCAGAATTTACGTTTCCCCCAAGAACTTCGGCATAAATTTTTGCACCTCGTGACAAAGCCGTTTCTAAATCTTCCAATACCAAAGCTCCTGCCCCACTTCCGGGAACAAAACCCGAAGCACTCGCCGACATTGGTCTTGAGCCTTGTTCAGGCGTTTTATTGTGTTTAAAAGTGCAGACTTTCATAGCATCAAATCCACCCCAAATGTAAGGGCCAGAATCGCTGGTACTGCCAGCCAAAATGCGTTTTGCTTGGCCTGATTTAATACGTTCGAAAGCCATCAAAATACTTTCTGTTCCCGTTGTGCAAGCCGATGAATTGGTTGTCACTTGATTACCTAATCCTAATTTTCCACCCAAATAAGCACTTACACCGCTATTCATGGTTTGTGCCACTGCGGTACTTCCCAATCTTCGGGTTTGAAAATCGTCAATTTTATAGATGCTTTCTCTAAATTTATCAATGCCAGAAGTTCCTGTTCCAAAGATTGTTCCGCTATCCCAATCAGGTTCTTCATTCATTTCAACTGCTAATCCAGCATCTTTCCAAGCATCAATTCCAGCAATTACTCCATACAAAATTCCGGATGAATTAAAATTTCGAAGTTCTAGTTCTGTAAAATAATTAAGGGATAATTCAGTAGAAATTTCTGGTTTACCAGCTAATTGACAAGAAAATTGCAGCCGTTCCAATTCTGCGTCATGCTTTATACCCGATATTCCATTTTTTATGGCATTGGTAAACGCATCAAGTCCAACTCCATTGGGAGCAACAACACCTAGACCAGTAATTACAACACGTTTATTCATATAAAATTTTAATTTCAATGGCAATGGCAATTTCAAAAAATCAATTTAAATTGGCACATTGTCATTTTTATCCAATGTTAGCTCCCTCTCCTTTGGAGAGGGTTGGGGTGAGGATTATTCCAGAAATAATTCCACTACAAACTACTTCTCCTTTTT
>CAMBHH010000174.1 GCA_945866505.1 Flavobacterium psychrophilum | reverse complement strand
CAACAAGGTTTGGAAGAGGAAGGTTATACTGTTTTGGTGGCAAGTGATGGAAAAATGGGTCTAGAATTGGCTTTAAGACAAAAAGTTAATATTATTCTTCTTGATTGGATTTTACCTAAAATGAATGGAATCGAAGTTTGCAAATTGATTAGAAAAACCGACACGACAACTCCCATTATTTTTTTAACAGCAAAAGATACTGTTCAAGAAACTATCGAAGGTCTAAAAGCTGGTGCCAATGATTTTATCAAAAAACCTTTTAGTTTTGATGAATTAGTAGAACGCATTAAAATTCATTTTAGAAATCAAGCACAGCCGGAAACCTTAAAACTAGGATCAATTGAAATTCAACTCACAAAACATCTTGTAAGAGTAGATGGCATAGAGGCTAACTTGACGCAGCGCGAATACGAATTGCTGTGTTATCTGGTTCGAAATAAAGGCAAAGTTTGCACCAGAACTCAAATTATCGAAGACGTTTGGGACATTCATTTCGATTATGATACGGGGGTTATTGATGTTTTTATGAATGCAATTCGAAAAAAACTCAACTTAAAAATTGATAAAGATTATATAAAAACAATTCGTGGAGTAGGTTATGTTGCTAATGATTGATTCAGTATGAGACCATTTTCTTTTAAAAGCAGATTAGCGTTTTACTATATCATTACCACAGGATTATTGATTTTTGTGGTATTTTTTTCTATCTATTCAATTGTAAAAATTAGTGTTTACAGTGATATAAACGATGACATCAAGAGTGAAATTAAAAAGCATTTAACCGAAGTTGAAATTACAGGAAATCATATTGGTCTTATTCACAATGATGAATGGAGGGAAAGAGAACATAATTCTGTTGCCGTAAATCCAGTCTTTATACAATTCCATGATGAAAAGGGAAATCTTGCCGAAAAGTCTCCAAATCTAAAAATTCACACTTTAATTTTTAATCGAAATATTGATGACAATGAGTTTTTTGATACTGAATTAGTTTCCAAATCGATAAGACAGATTCAGGTGCCCATATGTCAAAATTCAACAAAAAAAGGATATTTATTGGTCGCAATGTCATTGGAAGATGCTAAAATGGTGCTGCATAATTTATCAAAAATTTTAATTTTTTCGTATCCGTTAATTCTGCTGGTACTTTTTATAATTGCCAGATTAATTGCTGGAAGAAGCATAAAGCCAATAAATTCTATTATTAGAACATCAAATATTATCACTACAGATAATTTAAAATCCCGAATTCCATTACCTCAAAATCGTGATGAACTTTACACTCTTTCCCAAACCATAAATAATTTATTAGATCGTATCGAAAATGCGGTACAAAGAGAAAAACAGTTCACCTCCGATGCTTCTCACGAACTGAGAACTCCATTGACCGTTTTGAAAGGAACTTTGGAAGTTTTAATACGAAAACCGAGAACTCAATTAGAATATGAAGACAAAATCAATTTTGGTATTTCCGAGGTTAACAGATTAAATAATCTAGTGGATCAATTGCTATTATTGGCCCGATTCGAAAACCAAATTCAAAGCGTAAAAATTGAAAAAATATATGTGAATGCCTTAATTTTGGATGTTCTGACACGATATTCATTGAAAATGAACGTCAAAAAAATAAGTGTTGACCACGCATTTTCAAAAGAATATTATGTTGAATCTGACGCTTATTTGCTTTCTATTATCATCAGTAACATTATCAGTAATGCTATTAAATATTCGAATAATCATAGTAGCATTTCGATAATACTTTCGCAAAATGAAACCGCTACCGTTTGTACGATTTCGGATAGTGGAATTGGTATTCCAAAAGAAGATTTAGACAAAATCAGGATTCCGTTCTTTCGCTCAAAACCAACGCATCATCCAGATATAAAAGGTTCTGGACTTGGACTTTCTATTGTTGCACGATTGGCAGGATTACTGAATATCCAATTCGAAATTCAAAGCGAAATCAACAAAGGAACTACTGTAGTTTTGAGTTTTCATAACACGTAACTTAAATCACGGCATTCGCATTTAAAATTTTTTAGCCACGAATTACATAAATTACACAAATTCATAAAGTCCTAAAAACAAAATAACTCTAATTTTCTCTTATTTAAATGAATTTGTGAAATTTTAAGTTGCAAATATTCGCGTTTAATACTGAAATTCGTGGCTGATTTTTTTTCTTTTTTAAAAGTGAATGCCCTTAACTTAAGTAGTTCTTAAGGGCAAGTCAAATTTAATTGGTTAACTTTGTCTAAAATAATTGTTATGGATTTAAGCAAATTGAAAGGTCAACTACAAACCGAAGTCGATACTGCATTTTTGTATGATAGTATTGCAGCCATACAATCTGATGACAATCTAAGTCGTGTTTTACAAAGTTTAGCAGAAATTGAAAAAGGTCACGCTAAACATATGTTGGATAAAGTGCGGGAGTTTGAACCGAATCACATTATGCCATCCGCGTCGTCAAGAGCTAAATTTCAATTGAAATTAGGAAAACTTTTTGGTTACAATTCCATCATCAGCAGTTTGTCAAATATTGAAAAGCAATTTGCTGTTAATTCAATAAAAAACAAAATCGAAAAAGGGCAGAAGCCGAACGGTTTTGAACACAATCATCTTAATATAATTGAAGCCGTAAACAATAATGCAGCCTTAAATGTTTCAGGTGGATTGTTGTCTAAATTTGAAAGTCGGCACAAATCTGTTGGTGGAAATGCGTTGCGTGCGGCAGTTTTGGGTTCGAATGACGGACTGGTGTCCAATATGAGCTTGGTTATGGGAGTTGCTGGAGCGGCAGTTTCTAATAATACTATTTTATTAACTGGAATTGCAGGTCTAATGGCAGGAGCAATCTCGATGGCATTAGGCGAATGGCTTTCGGTACAAAGTTCTAGAGAATTAAACCAACGCCAAATTGACTTAGAAACCGAAGAATTGGAAGCTTCCCCAGAAGAAGAAAAAAAGGAATTAGTCTTGCTGTACCAAGCTAAAGGTATGAATGTTGTCGAAGCTCAAAAATTGGCAGACAAAGCCTTCGAAAATCCGGTAACCGCTATCGATGCCATCATTACCGAGGAATTGGGAATTGACAAAGAAGAATTAGGCGGTTCGGCTTGGGAAGCAGCGATTGCCTCCTTTATTCTGTTTGCGATTGGAGCAATTATTCCGTTGTATCCTTTTATGATTTTAGATGGGAAGAACGCCATTTTATTGAGTATTGCAAGCAGTGTTGTTGGCCTTTTTGGAATTGGCGCAGCTATTACATTATTGACCGGAAAAAACATTCTTTTTTCGGGAATGCGACAAGTTGCTTTTGGATTGGCTGCAGCTGCGGTGACTTATGGAATAGGAACACTAATTGGAGTTTCTATGGCTGGATAATAAATACATAGATTAAAAGATTAAAAGATTAAAAGATTAAAAGATTGAAAGATTAAAACTTTAAACACAAACATTATGAACGACGCACATTTACACATGGTAGTAAACCATTTTCCAATTATTGGGACAATTCTTGGATTGGGAATTCTAATTACAGGAATTATTTTAAAAAACAACACGGTAAAAAACACCGCTTATGTTTTATTTATTGTGGCAGCAATTTTTGCCGCATTTAGTATGGGAACTGGCGAAGGCGCAGAGGAATTGGTAGAAGATATGCCTTCGATAGGAAAAGAAATCATTCATGAACACGAAGAAATGGCCGAGAAATTAGCTATTGTTTTGTATGCTTTGGGAGTAATTTCTCTTATTGGTTTGTTTATGAATTATAAAAACAAAACTAATGCTAAATTTGTTTCTTACATTGCCCTTGTAGTGGCAATTATTGGCGTATTTTTTGCACAAAAAACAGGAACTACTGGTGGAGAAGTTCGTCACACTGAAATCAGACCTACTGCTGTTCAAGCCGTAGGAACAGATCAAAATGCTACTTCTGGAGAAAAAGAAGAAAGTGAAGACAAAGATTAAATTTTGTTAATGATTAAATACAAAAAGAGAAGATAATTTTCAAATCATCCTCTCTTTTTTCATAAATTAAACTAGTAAAAAAAGCTGTCTTTAGACAGCGTTTTTTTTGATTCCTACTAAACTGTAAACAATCTTAAACTTTTAAACAATCTTAAACTCTTAAAAAATCAAAAATCAAAAATCAAAAATCAAAAATCAAAAATCAAAAATCAAAAATCAAAACTCAAAAATCAAAAATCAAAACTCAAAACTCAAAACTCAAAAATCAAAAATCAAAAATCAAAACTCAAAACTCAAAAATCAAAAATCAAAACTCAAAACTCTAAAATCTAAAATCAAAAATAAAAAATCTGCAATCTAAACTCCCTTAGGTATATCTGAACCGCCGTTACCACGACGGGCAATTATTGTGGCATAATATTGACGGATGTTGTTGTTCATATCGAAAACAGCGGTATAGAACGCTGCATCTTTTATAGACACCATCGTCAAGATGTAATTAGACAGTTTTTTATAGGCATCTAGAATGTCTTTGTTCAATTTTTTAGCATCATAGACCACCGTAGTATTTAGGGTGTTAGAGCGGGTAGAAAATGTGTTTTTAAAACTTTCGTTCGCCGTTTCCATGTTGTTCACATGATTTTCTAATTTAAGCAATTTCAGGGCGGGTAGGTTAGAAGGGTTGCGCAAATCACCAATAAATTTTGTCAAATTCAGGCTTTCGGTTTCAAAGTTTTCTTTGGCAACGTTTCTATAATTACTAGAAACCAGTTTCAACAAGCTGTAGGCTGCTTTTTCGGGAGCTACATCACTGTTTTCAAAAACCGCTAACGCTTTGCGAAACGTACCTATTTTTATATCTCTCGCTTTATCGAGTGCTGCAATGGCTTTGCTCTCGGCTTGTGCCTGGATTTGATTGACTGCTAAAATATAAGTAGGCAACTGGTCTAGCATTTTTTGCAAAAGCAAATTAAAATCGGGTTCGCCGCTGCTGTCGAGGCTTAAAGCAGTATAATCGGTTTCAAACCGTGCTACAAAAGCAGCTGCTTCGTCCTGGCGCAGACGAAATAAATCTAATGGGTACAATTTTGGTTTCTTCATTTTATATACAATTTAGGATTTCCTACTATCGCCAAGAACTTCTTGGAGGCTTCTCGCTATGAGCGGGAAGGTTTCTGAACTTCTTGGAGGGCTCTCGCTCTGTGCGGGAAGGTTTCTGAACTTCTTGGAGGCTTCTCGCTAAGTGCGGCATCGTTTCTGAACTTCTTGGAGGCTTCTCGCTCACAGCGGGAAACTTTCTGAACTTCTTGAAGGCTTCTCGCTGTGAGCGGGAAGGTTTCTGAGGTTCTATTTGATTGCCTTCTTGCTCATTACTTTTTCAAAAATAATAATTTTTTCTTACAAAATTATGTTTTGATTATATTTTTATTTTTTCTTGTAATAAGTAGTAGTTCATGCAGTAGTTTTTTAACAATCGTTGCGATTATTTTATATATTTGGAGGAATAAATAAACGCAATGCAACTTTCGCCAATCTACCCGATTGTGGGCGTATATACGCAATAGAGTTGCGTATATTTATGAGTTGTGCGTCAGTTTCGAGCGACAGAAAATCAAAAGAAAAACAAAAAAATGAAGAAAGCATATATATTATTTTTATCTATTTCAATTTTGATAGGTTGTAAAAAAGAAAAAGTTGAAAATATACAGAATTCAAATAGTACGGAAATTGATTATTCTAAATCTAAACCAAAAAAAATTGAAACTGAACTAAATATAACTGATTTAGGAGATATTCCAATGGAAATTGATGGTTGTTCTTGCTTTTTTTCAGAAACAGAAACTAAATATAAATCGGAAATATATTTAATTGCAACTAATTTAGATAGTATAGCTTACATTTCGATAAACAAAAAAAGTATGAAACTGTATCTTGTTGAAAGGAAATTCGATAAATCTTCAAAAAATGACGAAAATTATACTGAAATTTTCGCAAATGAGATGTTTAAAGCAACTTTAGAAGTTAAAATAGATAATACGAAAAAACGCGGTGATGAAGTTTGGTGGAATAAAGGTTCAATAAAAATTGAGAATAAAATGGGAAAAACACAAACTAAAAAATTCATTGGAGAATGTGGTTGCTAGAACAAAATATCATATTAAATAAAAAACCGAACGCACAACAGCGGTTTGCAAAAATTGGGGTTTTGGTCTTGACTTTACACATTGTTTTGTACTTTTGTGGTCAGTGATTTACTGAAAGTTCGGTCTAACCAAATCCCCAACTTCTGCAAGCCACGAGACGTTGTACGAAAAAAAATGCAGTGGAAATATTGATCGAAAATATTTCTAACAATTATTAATGCAATATAAACAGCAAAAAATGAAAGTATTTTATGAATTAAATAAAAAGAAAGTTTTGTCAACATACTATCTTTTATTCGGATTATTAACATTAATATTTATTACTCTAATAATACTTGAATATGTTAATAATGAAAATCTAATATCTTTAAAATGGTTTATAATTATAACGTTACTAGTTATTGTATTGCCTATCATTTTCATAGGAGAACATTTTTATATTTGGTATAGAAAAAACAATGACAAAAATAATTTAATCTTAATTCGTCCATATAATGAACTAAATAAACTAGGATTTGAAAATGAAACAATTTTAAAAAATTTAAAAGGCTATAAATATTATATTCAATATGCATCAATTAATGGTATTCAAGTTCTTTTTGATGTTAATAAGCCATATGTTGCTGAATTCATAATACTTTGTGACACAAGAAAATTAAACACACGGCAATTTTTAGAAAAAAATAGCGAATTTAAAAAAGAAAAGTATATTCTGGATTTAGGTAGGTTAAAAATAGAAATCAATCACAAAAAAGAAAAAGTTTCTATTCAAGAAATTACTGAAATACTTAACGAGATGACAACTATAGTAAAAATAAATAATTTTCCTCTACTGAACATAACTGAAGACGGTGAATATTAATTTTCTTCGTACAACAGCTAGAGTTTCGTTGCGTGCGCAGCACGAACAATGAAACTCCTGTTGAACGGAACCGGAATACCTGCCGTTAACACTATGGAGTTATCGTAAAGTTTTGAGAGAGGATAGTAAGAGGATTTAGTGTCCTCTTTTTTTTGGAGTA
>CAMBHH010000173.1 GCA_945866505.1 Flavobacterium psychrophilum | reverse complement strand
TTTATAATCAGCAGTTGCAATTTCACTGATTTACCGAATGCAGATTTAGTCATTTCTCAAGATTTTATGAGTCACGTGGCTGTGGTAAATTTTATTAGTGACACATCTGCCGATGCTTCTGGCCTTTTAGACGAGACTTTAGACAAAACTGTTGTTACCATTACTGGTCCTGATGCCGCAAAAGTATATAACATTGAGGGTAAAAAGAGCTTTATCATTACTGGTGGTAAAGTACAATTGTTTTTAGACCCAACTGCAGATTTTAGCGGTGATAAAGAGTATAAGGTAGATTTAACAGTAGAGCCTGCGGGCTATTTAAAGAGAATTGTACCCATTACTTTTAGTAAAGACCAAAACGACAGCTCCTATGAAGTAGCAATGCTTAAAAAATCGGCTACGCCTTCCGGTATCACTATAGCTACAAACACCTCAGGTGCAGTTACTGCCACGGGTTTGACAACTGCTATAAATCTTACTGCAAGTAATGTAGCAACTAGTGGTGTTACTACTGCAATTACAGTGCCTGCTGGAATAAAAATGAAAGATGCTAGCAATACCGTCCTTACGGGAAAATTAGAAACTGAGGTGATTAGTTTTTCTGAAACAGGTAGTAATACCGCTTATTTTCCAGGCGGTCTTAATCCTGAAAATATAGATATGGGCAACGGAACGACAGCATCAGGATCTTTTGTATCGGCTGGTTTTGCATCAATCAATATGACTGTTGGTGGCAAAAAAGTAAAAACGTTTGAAGGCGCTAAAGTAGCTGTAAAAATGACATTGAGTAAAAACAATTATAACCCAAAAACAGCGAAGCCGTTTGCTCCCGATGATACTATTGATATTTGGAGTTACGATGACGATAAAGGACAGTGGAAGTTCGAATCGACGGGGAAAGTAAAGAAAGATGCTGACAATTCGCTTTACGTATCTTTTGAAACTTCTCATTTAAGTGCTTTTAATTTAGATTTTTGGTTTAACGACGCTGTATCCTATTGCTTCAGGAAGACAAATTATGTTACATTTAAGTGGAACTCGAGTATAGCAGATATAAATGCTAAAGTAGAATTTAGTTCTTTTGCACTTGTTAGCTGGGGACGATGGGGTCAAGTTACAACAGCAATTAATATTGACATTATGGAGGGGGAACCAGTTTATTTTAGGCTTGCGCCGAAAGGTGCTACACATCTTAATGTTTACGATAATAGTACAGGAAAATTATTGCTGAGTCAAGATTTTGCCGAAGGAGGGCTTTGTCTCAATCCAACTGTTACATTAGACGTGCCTAACCCTCCATCACAGGTGCTAGTAACTCTCAAATACAAAGGAACCTGTTCCAATACCACCGCCACAGTATTACCACCTGTGGGAACAAGTATTAGTTATAGAGAAAAAGGCAAAACTGGATGGAGATCGTTTCACCAAGTGACAGTCCAGAACAAAAATCAAACGTCTATAACGACCAATTTGCTTGAAATAGGCAAAACCTATGAATTTAAAGCTTTTGTAGGCCAAAGATCCGAAATAAGAACATATACCATTAGCCAGGCTAATATGTCTTTTGAAGTTAAAATTCCAGATGATATTTGTAAAGCTTTGGTAAAATAAACATAAAGTTTACTATTCTAAACTAAAAGCACCTTAATTAGGGTGCTTTTTTTTGATATAATTCGTCCAAATAGTAAGGGAAAACCCCCATTTGTCGCGATTTTTTGTGTGATATAATTTTGCCGTTTTCGCAACCCTTTCTGTATACATTCATTAACGATAGGGACTTACAGGGTTAAATGTGGGGATTTCAAATCGGGACTGGATTGGTAAAATATTGTTCGTTCCTTTTTTGTAGATTGATATAGAATGTAGTACTCATTAACCAACGGATTAAACCTGAAATCTTTCGGAACGTAGCTATAATGCCGATAGACAATATAAAAGAGTCCAATAAATTGTACTCTATATATTGTCTATCGGCATTAACTCCCGAATTCGTCGGGATAAAATTTTAAAAAGGATTAGACCATTTTAAAATTACAATTGGTATAATATGTTCCGGTCACGCGGAATTATTACATATAGCGTTAAAGCTTTCGGCTGGGTACATTTTGCAATGCTGCACTTCAGTCCAGTTTACTGTATAAAGGATCAAAATTAGAGCTATAGGCTCAGTTCATTTTGTCTTTTTCTTCAAAATTTACAATATCAACTAATTGAAGTGATTTAAACTTTTTGCTAAAATTTAGGATTGTTTAGCTAATTGAAGTTTTTTTAAGTTGCATAGCTTGGCGCGAGTAGGCTTTTTTGTAAAAATTATTCTTTCTCTTCTTTCTCCACCGCATCCTTATAATCAGGATACAAAAACTTATTGTAAGGAAAGCGCGTGATGTGAATTTGTCTTACGGCTTCATAAACTCGTTCTCTGAATTCCTCGAAATTCTCTCTGTTGGTTGCAGAAATAAACAGCGCATTTTCTTCGCCTACACGGTGCATCCAAGTTTCTTTCCATTCTTCGAGCGTGAAATGTCGTGGCGTTTTTTCAGTCATTAAATCATCTTCGTCGATGGTTAAATGTTTGTAAGCATCGATTTTGTTGAAAACCATTAGCACAGGCTTATTGCTTGCTTTGATGTCTAATAAAGTTTGATTTACCGATGCAATATGATCTTCGAATTCTGGATGCGAAATATCAACTACGTGCAACAGCAAATCGGCTTCGCGAACCTCATCGAGCGTACTTTTGAAGGAATCTACCAATTGTGTCGGCAGTTTTCGAATAAACCCTACGGTATCCGAAAGCAAGAAAGGCAAGTTTTTAATAACCACTTTTCGAACCGTGGTGTCCAAAGTGGCGAAAAGTTTGTTTTCCACGAAAACATCACTTTTCCCAATGGCATTCATTAAAGTCGATTTTCCTACATTGGTATAACCTACCAAAGCCACACGAACCATAGCGCCACGATTGCCTCTTTGGGTTCCCATTTGCTTGTCGATGGCTTTTATCTTTTCTTTCAATAACGAAATTCGATCCCGAACAATACGTCTGTCGGTTTCAATCTCTGTTTCTCCAGGTCCACGCATCCCGATTCCTCCTTTTTGGCGTTCTAAGTGCGTCCAAAGTCCAGATAATCTGGGCAACAAATAGATACATTGCGCCAATTCTACCTGCGTTCTGGCATAAGAAGTTTCGGCTCTTTGCGCAAAAATATCCAGGATAAGATTGGTTCTATCGAGGATTTTACAATCTATGATTTTAGAAATATTTTTTTGTTGTGAAGGTGTCAATTCATCATCGAAAACCAGAGATGAGATGTTGTTTTCTTTTACAAAAAGGTGAATCTCTTCAATTTTTCCCGTACCTAGAAAAGTTTTTGGATTGGGTTTGTCCATTTTTTGCCAAAAACGTTTGACCACTTCGCCACCAGCTGTAAACGTCAAAAACTCCAATTCGTCTAGATATTCTTTGAGTTTATCCTCACTTTGGTTTTGAGTAACGATACCAACAATGGCTGTTTTTTCAAAATTGATTATTTCTTTTTCTAACATAAGTAATGACTTAAATTTAATGTCACATTTAAAAATACATTTTTAGCCACAGATTTGCTTCGCCTGTTCGCTATTGCTCGAGTCACAGATTAGCACAGATTAATTTGTCACAAAACTTAAAAATCTTTTTAATCCTTGAAATCTGTGGCTTAAATTCTTTTTAGTATTTGTTTTATCCTATTTTGATAGTGCGACAATATATCTTTCTTATTACTTCATTATGGATAAGCCACAAATTTAATGATTTACTAGGGACTTATGGACATTGTATTGCAATCTATTCCATTGCCTTCACTCTTTTGACCAAGAAAGCAATCAAAATCCCAAACATTCCGATAAAAGCGAATGAATATCGTAAACCAAATAGTTCTGAAATATGACCAATAACAGGTGGTCCCATCAAAAACCCTAGAAAACTTACGCTAGAAACAGCTGTTAAAGCTTCGCCTGTTGGAATTGTTGGATGTTTTCCCGCAATGCTATAAAGAGTTGGAATTACGGTAGAAACGCCCAATCCTACAATCATAAAAGCAATTGTACACGGAATGATATACGGAAAAATTACCGCCATATACAAGCCAAATGAAATCATAACTCCACTGATTTGCATCACGGTCTTTCGTCCAAATTTATCGATTAAGCGTCCACCTAAAAATCGTCCGCTCGCCATCATAATCATAAAAGAAGTATAGCCAATGACGATTAATGGACCTGGAGCTTTGACAATATCTTTAAAATAAACACCGCTCCAATCGAACATAATTCCTTCGCTCGCCATACAACAAAAACCAATAACTCCTAATAAAACCAAGGACATATCTGGTTTGCTGAATGTTTTTTTCTTTATAGGCTGAACTTTTTCTTTGGCTTTTATTAAATATTTGAAATTAATGGCAACCAAAAGTAATACTACAGAAGCCACAATTACAAAATGTATATAAGTCGAAATATTTAGCGCTAACAATCCTAGTCCAACTAAAGCGCCGGTGAACCCAGCCAAACTCCACATTCCGTGAAAAGAAGACATAATAGCTCTCTTGAAAAGCCCTTCGGTGTACACTCCTTGCGTATTAATTGAAATATTAGTCAAATTGCCAAAGATGCCAAAAGAAACTAATGCCATAGCCAATTGCCAACCATTTTGTGCCAAACCGATATTCGTTAAGCTAAAAGCATATAGTAGGGCTGCAAAAAGGAGAATGCGATCGCTACCAAAACGAGTCACCAATTTACCTGAAAAAAACATCATAATCAGCTGACCCACTGGTAAGGCAAATAAAATTGTTCCTAGTTCGCCATCACTTAATTGCAAATCGGCTTTGATAGTAGGAATTCGGCTTGCCCAACTCGAAAAACACAATCCCATACCAAAATAAAACATCGAAACGCCCCAACGAATTCGTTTTAAAAACGATTGTTTGACGTCGCGATAGGATTTCTTGTACTTGCCTTTCGCTTTATAAATACCGATAAAATTAAAATACTGCAAATCGTTTTATTTTAAATTTGAATCTGCAAAAGTACACAATCAATCTGTTTGTGTTTGTCGTTTTCTTTTCAAACTGAACAATACAACGTTATTGTTTATAAGTTGATTGCTCTTTTTTGTTCACTGCTTTGAAAGGCCGCTTCAATAATTCGCATCACATTGACACCATCTTGAGCAGTAACAGGCTCCAATTTATCATTGGCAATGGCTTGATGTACCCCGTCAAAAAAACCGTAATAATTTCCTTGAAGCGTGGGTACTTTCTCTTTTATAATTTTGTCGTCGATTTCAGTGTGCAATAGTCCTTCTTGACCTTCTTTTTCAGTTCCCCCATTAGTCAAATTAGGTTTTTTACCTAGTTTCAATTCGTCTTCCTGCACATCGCCTCGTGATTTTAAAAATGAGCCTTTTTTGCCGTGAACTACATAAGAAGGATAGGGCTCCCTAACAAAAAAACCAGCCTTCAATCGTACTCTTAATTCCGAATAATACAGCAAAACATCCAGATAATCATCTACAACCGAGTTTTCTCTTGTGATTCGAATATCGGCAAAAACGGCATTAGGCAAACCAAACAAATATAAGGCTTGATCAATAATGTGTGGTCCCAAATCTTTCATAATTCCTGAACCATAATTCACGGTTTCCTTATGCACTTTTGGACTTAAAACAGGATTGTATCGGTCAAAATGAAACTCGGCTTCGACTATTTCGCCCAACAATTTCTCGACAATAATTTTCTTCACAGTTTTGAATTCACTGTCCCATCTTCGGTTTTGAAAAACAGACAATTTCAACCCTTTTTCTTTAGCCAAAGCAGCCAATTCCTTTGCTTCGGCAACGTTTGACGTAAATGCTTTTTCAACAATGGCATGTTTTCCGGCGAGCAAAACTTTTTTGGCATACTCAAAATGAGTGTCAATTGGCGTGTTGACAATTACCAAATCGATGGATTTATCTTCTAAAATAGATTCCAAGTTAGGAAAACTTTTGACTTCGGGATAATCTACTTGAATTAATTTTTTACTTCGTTCCCAAGAACCCAATAGTTCAAAACCAGGATGAAGTTCTAGAAACGGAGCGTGAAAAACTTTTCCCGACATTCCGTAAGATAACAGTGCTGTTTTTATTATTTGCATTATGTTTGTTTTAAAATCTAACTATTTTAACATTGAAACTTCTATGACCTTAAATGCCTTATATGTTTCAAAAATTTTACCATATAAGGCATATAAGGTCGTTTAAGAAAAGTATATTTCTTAATTAATGTTTAAATTTTTGCTCTTTCGTATTGTTTCGGCCATTGTATTTCTGCGCCCAATTCTTTGGCAAAATCCAAAGCCAAATAGGGGTTTCTCAAGGATTCTCTAGCAAATAAAACCAAATCAGCTTTTCCTGTGGCGACAATTTCTTCTGCTTGAGAGGCTTCAGTGATTAATCCCACGGCTCCCGTTAAAATTCCTGTTTGTTTTTTGATGCTTTCGGCAAAAGGAACCTGATAATTAGGTCCCAACGGAATTTGTTGATGTGACACTAATCCGCCCGAAGAAACATCCATTAAATCCACTCCTTTTTCTTTAAGAATTTTCGAAAGTTGTACTGATTCGTCGATGTTCCAGCCGCCTTCTGCCCAATCTGTAGCTGAGATTCTGACAAACAAAGGTAAAGTCGCTGGCCATTCGGATTGTACGGCTTCGAGAACTTCGAGTAGCAAACGAATTCTATTTTCGAAACTTCCGCCGTATTCATCTGTTCTGAAATTGGATAAGGGCGAAAGGAATTCGTGTAATAAATAACCGTGAGCGGCGTGAATTTCGACCACTTTAAAACCAGCTTGAACCGCTCTTTTGGTCGCTGATTTAAAATCGGAAATTACTTTTTGAATCCCTGTTTTGTCTAAAGCGACAGGTGATTTTTCGTTCGAATGATAACCAACTGCGCTTGGTGCAACGGCATTCCATCCACCATTCGTTTCATCTAATTTTTTGTTGCCGTTCCAAGGTTCTGAAACGCTTGCTTTCCTTCCGGCATGTGCCAATTGAATTCCGGGAATCGCATTTTGGGAAAGTATAAACTGATTGATGACTTTCATTTTTTCAATATGTTCGTCTTTCCACAGCCCCAAATCACCTGGGGAAATTCGG
>CAMBHH010000172.1 GCA_945866505.1 Flavobacterium psychrophilum | reverse complement strand
TTCCCATAAATATCTTTCCTCAAATCAATGTTTTTGAACCCCATTTTTTCAAGTAAATCGGTCATTTCTTTCCCTAAATACTGATTAATTTCAAAAAACAATTGTCCGTTGGGAGATAAGCTTTTTTGGGCCAATTCCGCTATTTTTCTATAAAAAATAAGGGCATCATTATCATCAACAAAAAGTGCCAAATGAGGTTCGTTGTCCAAAACATTTTTCTTGATTTCTAGTTTTTCCAATTCCCGAACATACGGTGGATTCGAAACAATGATGTCGAATTGTTGCTCCAAATCTTCAGTTTCGAGGATGTTTTTAGAAATAAAAGTGACATTTACTTCATTGTTTTCGGAATTTTTTTTGGCTGTTGCCAATGCTCCTTCTGAAACATCAATTGCAAAAACTTGCGCACTAGGAATATTTTTTGCTAATGAAATAGCGATGCAGCCACTGCCCGTTCCTATATCCAGAATTGTAATACTTCTTTCTTCCAACTTCCAACTTCCAACTTCGAACTTCGAACTTTGAATAATCCATTCCACCAATTCTTCGGTTTCAGGTCTTGGAATCAAAACATTCTGATTGACTTCAAATTCTAAACCATAAAAACTAGTTTTACCTAATAAATATTGAATAGGTATTTCTTTTTTGAGTTGTTCTAAAATCGAATTCCAAATTAGGATTTCTCCATTCGAAAAAGTCAAATCGGGATTTAATGCCAAATCAATTCTTTTGAGTTTTTGCTTTTCTTCCAAAATCAAATAGAAAAAACTTTCCGCTTCGCTAGCATCGTAAATCGCTGAAAGTTCCTGAATGAAGTTGATTCTGTATTCTTTTATTTTCATTTTAATAGGTTATGGTTTGTTATGAATTAAAGGGTTCAATTCATAACTTATAATTCAAAATTCATAACTCTTTCAACATCCATACTGGACAAGAGACATGACCTGTGCTTCCCATAGGCGAACAAATATATTCGAATCCGACTTTTTTGTAGAGTTTTTGGGCATCGTGCATAAAAGGCATGGTTTCAAGATAACATTTTTCGAAACCAAAATCTTTGGCTGTTTGCAAACATAGTTCCATCATTTGGCTTCCAATTCCTAAACCACGAGCTTCTGGCAAGAAATACATTTTCTGCAATTCACAAATGGATTCAATTTCATTTTCCAGCGGAGCAACTCCTGCAGAACCGATAATTTTACCATCGTTTTCCACCACAAAATAAACCGATTTTGGCTTACTGTATTCCTCAAACATCAAATCCAAATACGGGTCAGCATAAGCCGTTCCGACTTTTGGAATGTTCAATTCATCAAAAACAGCTCTTATTAATTGAGCAACGGTCTCATTGTCTTTCTTTTCTATTTTTCGTATAATCCAATTATCCATTATATAGTAATACTGATTTTAATTGTACAAAAATAAGTATAGTTTATTGGATTAATCCAAAGATTCAAAAGTAAATCCAAGGAAGTATATGAGTTTTAAAATAGCCACAGATTCACAGATTTTTATCTTATAAATTTCTATTTATGATTTTAAAATAAAATTCAGCAAAACAACTAAAATCATTCATTTTCAGGTTAAATAAATTTAAAATCAGTGAATCAGTGGCGAAATAACACACACGTTTGTCTTGAAATTACATCCTAAACTCAAAATTCACTACTTTTGCATTTGTGGAAAAACATACTCAATATATGCATCGTTGTCTCGAATTAGCCAAAAATGGTTTGGGAACAACCTACCCTAACCCGATGGTGGGAAGCGTTATTGTTTGTGATGGCAAAATCATTGGCGAAGGCTGGCACAAAAAATCTGGAGAACCACACGCCGAAGTGAATGCTGTGAATTCCGTTAGAGACAAATCTTTATTGAAAAAATCAACAATTTATGTCAGTCTTGAACCTTGTAGTCACTTCGGAAAAACACCGCCTTGTTGCGATTTAATCATTGCTAACAAAATTCCAAATGTGGTTATCGGAACAGTAGATTCAAATGTAAAAGTTGCAGGAAGCGGAATTAAAAAATTGACCGAAGCTGGTGCAAAAGTCACCCTAGGTGTTCTTGAAACAGAATGCATAGAATTGAACAAACGCTTTTTTACGTTTCACGAAAAGAAAAGACCTTATGTGATTTTGAAATGGGCGGAAAGTTTGGATGGTTTTATTGCTCCATTGTCAAAATCAGTGCAAAAACCTGTTTGGATTACCAATGATTTTTCACGTCAGTTAGTCCACAAATGGCGAAGTGAAGAACAGGCAATTCTTGTGGGGACTCAAACTGCTATTGACGACAACCCAAAATTGGATGTGCGAAATTGGACTGGAAAAAATCCTGTTAGAATCGTTTTGGACCAAAATAATCGTATTCCAAAAGACAGTCACATTTATGATAGTAAGGCGAAAACTATCATTTTTTCGAATTCATCAATAAATGGTAATACAGAAAACATTATCTTTGAAATTATTGATTTTAAACAAAATCTGGCGGAACAAATACTAAATGTATTGTATAAACACCAAATTCAATCGGTTATTATTGAAGGCGGTTCGCGAACTTTACAAACTTTTATTGACAGAAATCTTTGGGATGAAGCCCGAGTTTTTATTGGAAGTATTCAGTTCGTAGCTGGAATAAAAGCACCTATTTTGGCTTTAAAAAACATAGAAAAACACACTATTGGAAATGACTCACTTTTAATTTCTAGAAATAATGATTGATACTATAATATTTGATTTTGGTGATATTTTTATCAATTTAGATAAAGAAGGCACTATAAATGGATTGAAAAAATTGGGGTTGTCTCAATGGAATGAAGACTTAAACCAATTGAATTTTCAATTTGAAAAGGGACAAATTTCGGAGGAAAACTTCTTAATGGGTATCCAAAAACATGTTCCAAATGCTTCAATAGAAGAAATTTTAGTGGCTTGGAATGCCGTTTTACTTGATTTCCCACTGCGCCGATTGGAATTCCTACAGAACATTTCGAAAAAATACCGCTTGTTTTTATTGAGCAATACCGATGCTATTCATATTGCAACTTTCGAGCGCGAAAATGGAGTTTCTTTTTATAGTGATTTTTATCAATGTTTTGAAAAAGTCTATTTCTCCTTTGAAATGGGAATGCGAAAACCAGATGCCGAAATTTTTAGTTATGTATTGAAAACTCACAATTTAGACCCCAATCATACTTTATTCGTTGATGACAAAAAAGAAAATACCGACGCGGCACTTTCGCTGGGTATTCAAGTATGGAATTTACAAGTAGGTCAAGAAGATGTAGTCGATTTGTTCAAGAAAAAAGAATTTGAGTTGTAAAAAATTTTCAATCGTAATTTCAATCACAATGGCAATTTCAATAGCAATGGCAAAAAAACCGAGAAAACTCATTAAAATAAATACCACTCTATTCAAATTTTGTAATTGATATTGTCATTATTGAAATTGTCATTGAATTTGAATTTTGCCATTTAAAATGGAAGACACTTATAAAACCATAGCTGCTCCATCTGCAGAAATTCTTTTTAAAGAAAAAAACAGCAAATTTTTTGGTTATGCCTTTCCAATCCAATCTGAAACAGCTATAAAACCCATAATTGACAACTTACGGAAACAACATCCACAAGCTGTACATTACTGTTATGCCTATCAAATTGGCACAGACACCAAAATATACAGAACAAATGACGATGGCGAACCCAGTAACACGGCAGGAATGCCTATTTATGGTCAAATTCAATCCTTTGGAGTTACTAATGTTTTGGTAGTAGTTGTCAGGTTCTTTGGAGGCGTAAAATTGGGCGTTAGCGGATTGATTTCTGCTTACAGAAATGCGGCAGAAATGACATTAGAATCTTCTGCAATTATCGTAAAAACTATCGACATTCATTTTGAAATTGCATTCGATTATAAAAACATCAACAAAGTGATGCGAGTTATTAAGGAAAAAAAAGTTAAAATAGTTTCACAAAAATTAGAAATGAGTTGCCAAATCGAAATTCTCACTCGTAAAAAAAATGCCGAGATGATTTTCGACATTTTTAGTACAATGTTTGAGGTGAAGATAAAACAGCTTTGAAAAGCTAAAAAAAGTTTTTTTTGCTATATTAACAATGAAATTGCAAAATCGTTAAACTCTTTTCAAAATGTCTATAATATACTGAGGTGGACTTATCGGTTTGCCTGTTTTCATGTCAACAAAAACCAAAATGGAGTTGCCCGTTGTTAATAACTCATCACTTTCGTTATACAATTCATAGTCGAATTCAATCTTCACGGTTGTCCTATTTTTTAATATAGTTTTTAACGTCAAAAGTTCATCATAGCGAGCCGGTTTTTTATAATTCATAGTCAAGGAAACTACCGGAAGCATAATTCCGTTATCCTCCATCCATTTATACGAAATCCCTTTGTTTCTAAGCCATTCGACCCTTCCAATTTCAAAATATTGAGCGTAATTACCGTGATAAACTACTCGCATTTGATCAGTTTCTGAATAGCGAACACGGATTTGAATTTGATGATATTCCATTGAATTAAACATTAAAAAATTAAAATGAAAGAAGTTCTATACGATAATATTTTATAAAATTTACGTCTAAAAAATTTTTTTTTAGTGATATTTATTCACATATTTGTTACCCCGAAAAACCATACTGATTTTACCGTATTTTTTATTAGAAAACATTACCAAAACCAAATAATTTAACCAAATTTATGAACAAGACTGCACAATCAGTATGGGAAAACTGCCTCTCTTTTATAAAAGACAATATTGCAGACCAAGCCTACAAAACCTGGTTTGAACCTATTAAGTCAGTTGAGCTTACCGATAATGCTTTATACATTCAAGTTCCAAGTAAATTCTTTTACGAATGGCTTGAAGAACATTATGTTAAATTATTAAAAGTAGCGCTTACTAAAGAACTCGGTAAAAATGCAAAGTTACTCTATAAAATCAAAATGGAAAACACTTATGGCAACAAACTACCTTACACCGAACAATTACCAAGTTCAAATCGTGTGCCTATGAAGCCACAAGATGTTGACGCTCCATACAAGAACCTTAACCCAGAGTTAAAAAACCCGTTTGTTATTCCAGGTATTCGCAATTTAAAAATCGAATCACAACTGAATGCAAATTACAGTTTTGATAATTTTCTTGAAGGAGATTCTAACAGACTGGCACGTTCAGCAGGTATGGCTGTGGCTAATAAACCTGGTGGAACTTCGTTTAATCCGTTATTGATTTTTGGTGGAGTTGGTTTAGGTAAAACGCACTTAGCGCATGCTATTGGTGTTGAAATAAAAGATAAATATCCTGAAAAAACGGTTTTATACATTTCAGCTGAAATTTTTACCCAACAGTACATTGATTCTGTAAAGAAAAATAATAGAAATGATTTTATCCATTTCTACCAATTGATTGATGTTTTAATCATCGACGATGTTCAATTTCTTTCGGGAAAATCAGGAACACAAGATGTTTTTTTCCATATTTTCAACTATTTGCACCAAAATGGCAAACAGGTAATTTTAACTTCGGATAAAGCACCTGTAGATATGCAAGACATCGAACAGCGATTATTATCCCGTTTCAAATGGGGATTGTCTGCTGAATTGCACCAACCTGATTATGAAACTAGAATTTCCATACTCAAGAATATTTTATACCGCGATGGTGTTGAAATTCCTGAAGAAATCATCGAATATGTCGCTCGAAATATTAAATCAAATGTAAGAGAATTAGAAGGCGCAATTATTTCCTTAATTGCTCAATCCTCTTTCAATAAAAAAGAAGTAACACTAGACTTGGCCAAAAGCGTAGTCGAGAAATTTGTTAAAAATATAAAGCGAGAAATTTCTATAGATTATATTCAAAAAATTGTTTCTGACTATTTTCAATTGGATTTAGAAACTTTACAATCCAAAACTAGAAAAAGACATATTGTTCAGGCACGCCAATTGGCAATGTTTTTTGCTAAAAAATTTACCAAAGCTTCCTTAGCAAACATAGGTTCGCAAATAGGTGATCGTGATCATGCAACCGTTTTACACGCTTGCAAAACGGTAGATAATCTAGTTGCTACTGACAAACAATTCAAGAAATTTGTCGACGATATCAATAAAAAATTAACGCTATAAACTTTTTATGCCGATCAAGATTTTAATGGTTTGTTTAGGTAATATTTGTCGGTCACCTTTGGCCGAAGGAATATTGACATCAAAACTTCCAAAAGACAAGTTTATAGTAGATTCTGCTGGAACTGGTTCTTGGCATATTGGCCGACAACCAGACGAACGCTCCATTGCAGTTGCTAAAAAAAACAGGATCGACATTGCTAATCAAAAAGGTCGACAATTCACTACAA
Source organism: Flavobacterium psychrophilum (assembly GCA_945866505.1). GTDB lineage: Bacteria > Bacteroidota > Bacteroidia > Flavobacteriales > Flavobacteriaceae > Flavobacterium > Flavobacterium psychrophilum_H. Next base: position 828 of record CAMBHH010000172.1, on the reverse strand, counting down.
CTGATTTTATAGCCTTTGATTACATTTATGTAATGGATAATTCAAATTATCATGATGTTATCGACCTCGCTGATAATCAAGAGCAAAAAAACAAAGTTCAACTTATTTTGAACGAATTATTTCCAAATGAAAATGTAGATGTACCTGACCCCTATTATGGTGTATCAAATGGATTTGAAATTGTTTATCAAATGCTCGATGAGACTTGTGATTTAATTGCTAAAAAGCTCATTGACAAACATCCTTGAATTTATTACTTTCAATAAATTCGTAGGGAAACCTCTAATTAAATTAGAACATAATGAAACAAAACCCTTCTTTAGGAAAACTCTATTTAATTCCAACTACTTTAGGAGAAGAAGGCGACCCAAATGATGTTTTACCTCAAACTATCAAAAGAAGCATTGATTTCATTGACGATTATATTGTAGAAAATGAAAAAACGGCTCGAAAATTCATAAAAAGCATTCAACCACAAAAAATTCAATCCTCGTTGCGATTAAGTTCGTTAAACAAACACACTGAAGTTTCAGAACACGCAAAAATGTTACAAGCTTGTTTAGCAGGGAAAAATGTAGGTTTAATGAGCGAAGCAGGTTGCCCAGGCGTTGCTGATCCTGGCGCTGTGATTGTAAAATTGGCTCACGAAAAAGGAATTCAAGTAGTTCCGTTAGTTGGTCCTTCTTCTATTTTATTGGCGATTATGGCCTCTGGAATGAACGGTCAAAGTTTTGCCTTCAACGGTTACATTCCTATTGACAAAGCAGAAAAAAAGACTGCATTAAAAAATTTAGAGAAATTGTCTCAGGACAAAAATCAATCTCAAAT
>CAMBHH010000171.1 GCA_945866505.1 Flavobacterium psychrophilum | reverse complement strand
TTCCAACACACCTGAACTTTCTCATCATTGATTGCATCCACTTGACGACCTCGATAATCGGGTTGAATAGGCAAATGACGACTAAAACGACGGTCAATAAGTACCAATAATTCAATTTCGGATGGTCGTCCAAAGGATTGAATAGCAGTCAATGCCGACCGAATACTTCGACCTGTATATAAAACATCGTCTATAAAAACGACTTTTTTATTTTCGACAATGAAATCAATTTTAGTTTTGTTGGCTTCCAATGGTTTGTTGGTTCTGCGGAAATCATCTCGAAAAAAAGTGATGTCTAAATAACCCAAAGCAATTTTTGGAATACCGTATTCGTGCAGCATGATTTCTTTTAATCTTTCTGCCAAGAAAGTACCACGAGGCTGAATACCAATGAGAATAGTCTCAGAAAAATCAAGATGTTTTTCGATTAATTGACATGCCAAACGATGTAGGATGATATTGACTTCTTTAGAAGTGAGCAATACTTTTTGACTCATAATGAAGTGTGGTTTGGGATACAAATATATGAAATATGAATTATGAATTACGAATTATGAATTACGAATTATACATTATGATTCGAGATTTTTATAATTGTAAAAATGTTTCCATTTCAATTGCAATAAATGCCTTTAGTAAACTGAAATGCGCGACAATGTACGATCATTTCATAAAACATAATTATGCAACATATTTTATGAATTATATAACAAAACCTTTTTGTCTTTAGAATAGTTTTACAAAACCAATAAAAATGTAAAACCAAGGAATTATGAAAGACAAAATTACAAGAACGGTAATGCTTTTGATAATATTGATATCGGTAACCAGTTGCTCTATAGTGAAAGGAATATTTGAGGCTGGAGTGGGTGTTGGTGTTTTTATTGTAGTTATTATAATGGCTATAATAGCCTATACAATTAGCAAAATAATAGGAAAGAAATAAAAAAAATCCCGCTACATCAGTGCGGGATTAAGTCTTTTATCTATCTGTCTATTATCTTTCCTTAAGAATACATTTTCTTTCTCAACTCTTGAACTCCATCGTTATCCAAGTATTCATCGAAAGTCATGTATCTATCAATAGCTCCGTTGGGTGTTAATTCGACAACTCTGTTAGCAACAGTTTGCGAAAACTCGTGATCATGTGTTGTAAAGACAACTGAACCTTTAAAGTTTTTCAACGAATTGTTAAAAGCCGTAATCGACTCTAAATCTAAGTGATTAGTAGGTTCATCCAGCATCAAAACATTAGCACGCTGCATCATCATTCGAGACAGCATACATCTTACTTTTTCGCCTCCAGATAATACTCGACAAGTTTTTAATGCTTCTTCACCCGAGAAAATCATTTTACCTAAAAAGCTACGAATATTCACTTCGTCCCGTTCTTCTTCGGTTTTTACCCATTGACGCAACCAGTCTACTAATGAATCATCGCTTTCAAAGAAAGAATGGTTTTCTAGTGGTAAATACGCTTGCGTTGTGGTCACTCCCCAATCGAAAGTTCCTGAATCTGGTTTCTGATTTCCGTTAAGGATTTCATAGAAAGCTGTTGTGGCTCGAGAATCTTTGGAGAAAAGTACAATTTTATCGCCTTTGGCCATATTCAAATCGACTCCTTTAAACAAAACATCTCCATCAACCGATGCGCTTAGATTCTGTACATTCAAAATTTGGTCACCTGCTTCGCGTTCTTGGTCAAAAATTATCGCTGGATAACGACGGCTAGATGGCTTAATTTCAGAAATATTTAATTTTGAAATCATCTTTTTACGAGAAGTTGCTTGCTTTGATTTGGCGACATTCGCAGAAAAACGACGGATAAATTCTTCTAATTCCTGTTTCTTTTCTTCTGCTTTCTTGTTTTGTTGTGCACGTTGTTTTGCCGCTAATTGACTGGATTCATACCAGAAAGTATAATTCCCGGAATAGTGGTTTATCTTGCTGAAATCAATATCGGAAATATGAGTACAAACCGCGTCTAAAAAGTGACGGTCGTGAGAAACTACGATTACAGTATTTTCATAATTGGCTAAGAAATTTTCTAACCACGCAATGGTTTCAAAATCCAGATCATTGGTAGGTTCATCCATTATTAGTAAATCTGGATTTCCGAATAAAGCTTGTGCCAAAAGTACTCGAACTTTTATTTTTCCTTCCAAGTCACCCATCAAAGTATAATGGTTTTCCTCGGTAATTCCCAAATTTGAAAGCATTGAAGCCGCATCAGAATCGGCATTCCAACCGTTCATTTCTTCAAATTGCACTTGTAACTCCCCTATTCTATCAGCATTCTCATCGGAATAATCCAAATATAAAGCATCCATTTCGGTTTTGATTTTATGCAAAACCTTGTTGCCCATCATTACGGTTTCAAGAACCGTATGTTCATCAAACATATTGTGATTTTGGTTCAAAACAGACATCCGTTTTCCGGGTTCTAAATGGATATTTCCCGATGTAGGATCCATATCACCAGAAATAATTTTTAGAAAAGTAGATTTTCCAGCTCCGTTTGCACCGATAACACCATAAATATTACCGTTGGTAAAAACAGTATTTACTTCGTCAAATAAGATTCTTTTGCCAAACTGAACTGATAAATTATTTATTGATAACATAAAATGTATTTTATAAAATTTTTGCAAAAGTACAAAAAAATGTCGTTTTTATTTACTCCAAAAGAACAATTAGTTTACCTTCACATTTCAATTACTAATTAATACGAATGACTTTCCCTTTTCAGTTTCAAATCTTTGGAAATACTTATTATTGGCATTTTATTTTTGAAACACTGGCTTTTTTTGTCGGCATTCGGTTGTATTATTTTCAAAAAAGAAAAATACAAGATCCCATTTCAGAAATTAACCGATTGTATATTTTAATTGGTGCAATGGTTGGCGCTTTGTTAGGCTCAAGAATTATAGCAATGCTCGAAAATCCAGTCCTAATTTCTCATCAAACTCTATTGATTTTCTATCAAAACAAAACCGTTGCAGGAGGATTTCTGGGTGGTTTGTTTGGCGTGGAAATTATCAAAAAAATCATTGGTGTAAATATCGCCTCGGGAGACATTTATGTAGTTCCAATTATCGCGGCACTTTTTATAGGCAGAATGGGTTGCTTTTCGATGGGAATTGCCGAGCCAACTTTTGGCAATGAAACTACTTTTTTTACTGGAATTAATTTAGGAGATGGACTAAAAAGGCATCCTGTTGCCTTATACGAAATGTGGTTTATGGTTTTTCTTTTTATACTTTTTCAGTTGCTAAAAAACAAATCCTTAATCAATGGAGATAGATTCAAACTTTTTATGGTTTTGTATTTTTCGTATCGATTTTTGGTTGAATTTACAAAGCCATATCAACCTTTATTCTTACATTTGAGCAGCATTCATTGGAGTGCATTATTTATTTTTGGCTACTATTGGAAGTTTTTACTGAGTTTAAAAAATTTAAAAAGAGATTAATGAAAACCCGCGACTATATTTATTACGATTACACCAAAAGTCTTTGTCCTAGCTGCTTGGCACTTGTGGACACCAAAATAGTTTTTCAAGACGATAAAGTTTGGATGTTGAAACAGTGCAAAGAACACGGTGAAATGAAGTCAATGATTGCGGATGATATAAACTATTACAAGCAATTAAGAAACTACAACAAGCAATCCGAAATGCCTTTGAAATTCAATACTAAAGTACATTACGGTTGCCCATACGATTGTGGTTTGTGTACCGACCACGAACAGCATTCTTGCCTGACGGTTATAGAAGTAACCGATAGATGTAATCTGTCCTGCCCTACTTGCTATGCCAATTCCTCTCCCAATTATGGCAGTCACCGAACTTTGGAAGAAATCGAAAAAATGTTTGATGTGGTTGTAGCCAACGAAGGAGAACCCGATGTCGTACAGATTTCAGGTGGAGAACCTACAGTGCATCCCGATTTTTTCAAGATTTTGGATGTTGCCAAAAGCAAACCTATTAAACATTTGATGTTGAATACAAATGGAATCCGAATTGCTAAAGACATTCATTTTGTAGAAAAACTGGCTACTTATCTGCCCGATTTCGAAATTTATTTGCAGTTTGACAGTTTTAAACCTGAGGTTTTACAAAAATTACGTGGAGAGGATCTAACAGAAGTTCGCAAAAAAGCCATCGAACATTTAAATCAATTTAATATTTCGACAACTCTGGTAATTACCCTTCAAAAAGGAGAAAACGATGATGAAATTGGTAAAATAATAGAATATGCTTTAAAACAAAAATGTGTGCGAGGCGTTACATTTCAACCCACACAAGTAGCGGGAAGAAATGACAATTATGACAATACTTCTGGAAGAATCACTTTGACCGAGGTGCGAAGAAAAATCTACGAACAATTTCCTCTTTTTACACCAGAAGATTTAATTCCAGTTCCCTGCAATCCCGATGCTTTGTGTATGGCCTATGCTTTGAAAGTGGATGGCGATGTTTTTCCGATGACGCATTTGATAAATCCAGAAGATTTACTCAATAATTCCAAAAATACTATCGTATTTGAACACGATGAAAAACTAAAAACTCATATGCTGAATCTTTTCAGCACAGGAATTTCCGTAGATTGTGCGGAGGGAGAATTCAATGAATTGATGTGTTGTTTGCCCAGAGTACAATCAGATTCATTGCATTATGACAATTTGTTTCGGATTTTGATTATGAATTTTATGGATGCCCACGATTTTGATGTTCGGGCAGTTAAAAAATCTTGCGTGCATATTGTAAGCGATAAAATGAAAATTATCCCTTTTGAGACGATGAATTTATTTTACAGAGACCACAAAATTAATGGCATTCGAGAAAAACTGAACCATAATTAAACAAAATAATTACCTATGGAAATAATATTTACTTTATGCATAATAGTTACATTAGTAAGTCTCATCACTTTTATGATAGGATTCTTTATACAATTTTCTAATAATGAAAAGAGCAAAAAAATAGGATTAAAAATGATACTTTATTCTACAATTGCTTTCGTCATTGGTTTTGGGACGTGCTATGCCGCGGTAATTATGAATTAGTGTTAAAAAAATTAAATTGAAAATTGGAATTGATTCGGATAAAATCAGTAAATAAAACATCCTTCTAAACAAAAAAAAGGACTCGAAAACGAGTCCTTTTTTTATTTAACAATTAGCCTAAACAGATTGTTCTGTTTCCTTTTTTGCTTTTTTCTCTTTATAAGCTTCCCAAGTAGCTCCTCCTACCCAATAGGATACGAAACCAACTAAGAAAAACATCAACCAAAATCCTATTGTAAGAATGGTTAAGAAAAGCAAAAAGCCTAAATACTGCGTAAAATCAAACATTTTTTCCGGAATTTTTGAATGTAGCCACAAATGTATGTTTTATATTTTTTCTTACCAATAAATTGTTGATAATATTTCAATTAAACTTACATTAAAAAAAACAGTATAACATACGTGTATGTCTTCAATTCTAAAATTTATTTTGATAATAGCGCAAAAACTTGATTGGCAATTTCAACTTCCTCATTCGTTGGAACCACTAAAATTTTAGCTTTGGATTGGGATAAATTGATTTCGCGGATTTCTTTCGAACGCAAATCATTTTTAGCTTCATCGAGCTCAATCCCAAAATACTCCATATCGGTACAAACTAACTTTCGCATGTACGAAGAATTTTCTCCGATTCCAGCTGTAAAAATAATGGCATCTAGTCCGCCCAAAACGGCTACATAAGAACCAATATACTTCTTGATTCGATAAGCATTCATTTCTAAAGCCAATTGACAGTCTTTGTTTCCTTGCTCGGCATTAGATTCAATATCTCTCAAATCACTAAATCCAGTTAAACCCAACATTCCACTTTGCTTTTGCAACATTGTATTAACATCGGCCAAAGAATAACCCAATGAGTTAACCATATAAAAGATTACAGATTGGTCCACATCACCGCTACGTGTTCCCATTATCAAACCATTCATTGGACCAAAACCTAAGGTAGTATCAATACTTTTTCCGTCTTTTATGGCGGACATACTACACCCATTTCCTAAATGTATGGTAATAATTTTAGATGATTTCTCTAAAAAATGAATCGCTTTCTCGGAAACATACTTATGACTTGTACCGTGAAAACCGTAAACTCGAATTTTATTTTCGGTCAAAAGGTAATTGGGTAACGCATATTTATGAGCAACCACAGGAATTGTTTGGTGAAATGCCGTGTCAAAAACAGCTACTTGTATAGCAGAATCAAAAATATCCTCAGCCACAATTATTCCTTCCAAATTGGCAGGATTATGCAATGGCGCCAATTCAAAAAGTTGTTTTATTTTATCTTTTACCTTTATATCGATGATTGTGGTATCTGAAAAACCTGCTCCACCGTGCACCACACGATGCCCAACAGCTTCAATTTCTAGTGTGCTTTTAATGACCCCCACTTTTTCATCCATCAATAAATGAGCTATTTTTTCCAGGCCTATTTTATGATTGGCAATTGGCATTGCTTTTTCTATTTTGTCCGTTTTGGTTACAAAACTTAAATTGGAAGTTTCTAAGCCAATCCTGTCAATCATCCCCGAACAAATCACTTCGCCAGAAGGCATTTCGATTAATTGGTATTTTATGGAAGAACTTCCCGAGTTTATTATTACTATTTTCATTAATATTTTATTAAAAGATTAAAAAATTGAAATATTAAAAGAATAATTTTTAAATAATTAAATATTACAATCTTTAAATTAAAAGCTACAATCCTTGCGCTTGAATGGCTGTAATTACAACCGTGTTTATAATGTCGTCAACGGTGCAGCCTCTGCTTAAATCGTTTACAGGTTTATTCAATCCTTGCAACATTGGGCCAATTGCCAATGCTCCTGTTTCTCTTTGAACAGCTTTATAAGTATTGTTTCCCGTATTCAAATCAGGAAAAATCAAAACGCTGGCGTGTCCTGCCACTTCAGAATTGGGCATTTTACTTTGTCCAACTTCCAAATCTACTGCGGCATCGTACTGAATTGGTCCTTCAATTTTCAAATCAGGACGTTTACTTTTTACAATTTCTGTGGCTGCTCTAACTTTTTCAACCTCATCCCCTTTTCCTGATGAACCTGAAGAATAAGAAAGCATGGCCACTTTGGGTTCAATCCCGAAAGCCAAACTTGAATCAGCCGATGAAATGGCGATTTCTGCCAACTGTTC
>CAMBHH010000170.1 GCA_945866505.1 Flavobacterium psychrophilum | reverse complement strand
AACAAAAAAGGTTTCACTATGCAGTTTCAGTGGAACCTTATTCTTTTAAAACATAGCTACGGTTAGCTCATTTATGAATTACCATTTACATTTTTTCGTCTAACAAAACTTTTTTCATTACTTGCAATTCTGCAATTTGTTCGTCACTTACCGTTGGATATTCCAAGTCAAGTTCGTCAAGAGCGGTAATAATTGCCGATGCAATAGCAATTCGCGCATAGTATTTGTCATCAGCGGGTATTACATACCAAGGCGATTTTTCAGTCGAAGTATTTTTGATTAATTCCTCGTAAGCATGCATATAATCGTCCCAATGGCCTCTTTCCTTAACATCGCTAGCGCTGAATTTCCAATTTTTATCCGGATTATCAATACGCTCAATAAAACGATTTTTTTGTTCCTCTTTTGAAACATTTAGAAAAAATTTAAGAACAACTATTCCGTTTCTATTCAGATATTTTTCATAATTGCGAATGTCTTCAAAACGGTCTTCCCAAATATTTGCTGTAATCAATTTTTCAGGCAATTTTTGATTTAGCAGTATTTGTTCATGTACTCTTACTATCAATACTTCTTCGTAGTACGAGCGATTAAAGATACCAATTCGTCCACGTTCAGGCAAATGCTTTTGGCAACGCCATAAAAAATCGTGGTCTAAATCTTCTGAACTCGGTGCTTTAAACGAAGTCACTTGACATCCTTGAGGATTAATCCCAGACATCACGTGCTTGATGGCGCCATCTTTTCCTGCAGCATCCATCGCTTGAAAAATAATAAGCAGGGACCATTTATCTTGTGCATACAAAATTTCTTGCATTGCTGCCAAAGCATCAACACCTATTTGCAAAGTGTCTTTTACTACTGATTTTCCTGCTGAGTCTAAATTAAAACTGGCTTTGGTTTTGTAGTCTTGCAATCGAAAATCATCGCCTTTGCCAACACAATATTGCTTAGAGAAATTTTCAGCTTTCTTTATAAGCTCTTTTTTATTTTTAAGATTTAATTCTAATGCGTTTTTATCAAAGTTGTTTGATTTTGACATAAGTACAAAGGTATTTGTGATATTGAAAATAGTATAGAAACAAAAAATGCTTCGAAATAATTATTAAAAATTTGAATTCTAAAGTTTTACAACTACCAATTAATCTAAATTAATCTCAAAAATAGTGAAAAATTATTTTACATTTCGCAAGCTTTTAGTAATTAAACATTTCATTGAATATAGAAGACTTTTTTTGGGATTTATTTTATAAAATTCTTTTTTTGTTTATCAAAATTATATATGTTTACATTTTATTTAACATATTAACTTATATAAAGTAATTATGAGTGAGATCACCGCCGACGGAAAAAAGAAAAGTTTTAAGGAGAAATTCATGGAGGAATTTATCGAGTATTGGATTAATGTTGCCTATCTGTCGTTTTATTTTAGTGTATTTGTGGCCTATAAACGATTGGTTTTAGCGCACTATGAGATAGACTTTGAGGAATACGGAAGCGCTCTTTTAAGTGCTTTTGTCCTAGGAAAAGTAGTTTCTATTATAGGAATGACTAAGATTGGCCGAAAAACAAGTGAAGGAAATTTAGCGTTATTGACCTTATATAAAACCGTTGTTTTTTCACTTTTGATGGTTGTTTTCAATGCCTTAGAAAAATTTATTTCTGGTTATTATCATACTTCAACTTTTCAAGGAGCAATTGATCACGTAGTTAGTGAACTTACTAGTTATGAATATCTTGCTCGTCTGTTGATGATTTTCACTTCACTCATTCCCTATTTTGCTATAAAAGAACTCTCAAGAGTAATTGGACACAAAAAAGTGACTGATCTTTTCTTTAAAGGAAAGCAGGAGATAGTATAATAAATCTTTGTATTAACTTTAGTTTCTTTTTGAAAACCAAAGAGTAACTAATTTGAAATTAATTCAATAGCTACTCTAAATGAATATTGCAACACATTAAATATTAGAATAATTAAAGTGTTAAATTTCGTTTAGATGAATCATTGAGTTTTGTATTAATTCTGAAATATGAAAATAAAGTTTTTACATTTAATTACTTTTTGTCTTGTGAGTTTCTTTGGCTATACTCAAGAAGATGCCCCGAAAGATTTCAAAATCTTAAAGTTGGACGAAGCCCTACAATTGGGAATTCAAAATAACAATCAACTTAAAATTTCTACTACCGACGTCGCGATTGCTAACGAAAATGTAAGCCAGTCCAAAATTTCCAAAGTACCACGTGTAGGTTTGAATATGGGCTACAATTACATCGGTAATCCAAAAATTTACGATGGTTTTTACGATAAAAGTTTAACTGTAGATTATTTTAATAATCAATATTCTGCCAACATTGTGGGTTCAATGCCAATCTACAACGGCGGAGTGATCAACAAGAAAATCGACCAGCAGCAATTGATCAGTGAGATGAAGCAAGCGGTAGCCAAAATGACCGAAGCCCAAATCAAATTGGCCATTATACAGCAATATTTCAGTCTCGAAAAATTATACCGTCAAATAGAGGTAACCAAACAAAATATTATTAACACTGATTTGCGTATCAAACAGCTTCAATCGCGTGTTTCCAATGGACAAAATCTAAAAAGTGATTTACTACGAACCGAATTACAACAATCTCGATTTAAAGTGTCAGTTTTGAAGGATACCAATAATATTACGTTAATAAGTAATTATTTGGATATTTTAGTAGGGCTTCCAACAGATACAATCCTCAAACCAGAATCATCAGAAGCCACGATTCCTACTGAAACAATAAATTTGCCAAATTGTCTTTCAGAAGCCTATCAAAATCGAGTAGAAATTAAGCAATCTGAAATTGGTGTTAAATTATCTGAATCCTCATTGAGTATAACCAAAAGTGGATTTAAACCGAATGTGAACGCTAATGTGATTCTTAATACACAATATCCAGCGCAATGGCCAAATTATGCCAATATTTTAAATTTTTGGGCAGCTGGACTTACTCTGAACTGGGATATCTCTAGTTTTTATAATTTAAAACACAGAGTAAGTGCTAATAAATTTGAAATTCAGAATAGCAATACCATTTTATCAGCGACCAAGGACCAGATCGATAAAGAAGTAAAAACCAGTTTTGTCCGTTTTCTCGAAAGCAAGGAAACCATCGTAACATTCAAAAAAGATGTAGAATTAGCGTTAAGCAATTACAAAATTGTTAAGAGTAGATACGATAATGATTTTGCATTAATCAGTGATATGGTCGATGCGGAATTGCAAGTAAACGAAGCTAAAATCTCATTGATTAATGCCAATTTAGATTTAATTATTCAATATTATTCTTTGCAATTTGCAATGGGTAAACTATAAAACAGACTACTATGAGCGAAGAAATTACAACTAATGAACCTGTTCAAAAGACCGATAAAAAGAGAAATAAAATTCTGACGATTCTTTCTTTTGTTTTCCTGTTAGCAGGTGCACTGTGGATTTTAAGTTTGTTTTTTGATTTCAACCGATACGAAACGACTAATAATGCGCAGGTTGACGCTTATATGAATAACATCGCAGCGCGAGCGACGGGACATATTGCAGCAATAAAATTCGAAGAAAATCAGGTGGTCCATCAAGGAGATACTTTGGTAATTTTAAATGATGAAGAATACAAAATAAGAGTAAAACAAGCTGAAGCAGATTTGGCTGTAGCCGAGGGAAATTTGCATTCCTTACAACAAAGCATCGTAACGTCTTCTTCTAACCAAGCCGCAACCAAAGCAAAATTAGTAGGGGATTATGCAAGTCTTGAAAAAGCCAAAAAAGATTATGTTCGATTCAAGAATATGTATGCTGACTCTGCTGTTACTCAAAATCAATACGACCAAGTTGTTGCTAAATTACAATCGACAGAAGCTTATCTGAAAGCTGGAGAAAATGAATTGTTGGCTAGTGGTTCTATTGCCAAGCAAAGTACGACGAACTTAGAAGCTGCCCAAGCAACCGTTTTGAGAAAACAAGCCGATTTGGATGCGGCAAAACTGCAATTGTCTTATACTATAATTACTGCTCCAATCGATGGCATTGTTGGTCAACGCACTTTGTCAGTTGGAGATCTTGTTAGTACAAATCAAGTTGTAGCCTCGATTGTACTAAAACAAAAATGGGTTACAGCCAATTTCAAGGAAACTCAAGTGGAACGAATAAAACAAGGGCAGGAGGTAACCATCACTATCGATGCACTTAACGATAAAGAATTTAAAGGAAAAGTCGTTGGTTTTTCGCCCGCAACTGGAGCCAAATTCTCAATGGTAGAACCTGATAATTCCACGGGGAACTTCGTGAAAATTACGCAACGCATTCCTGTGAAAATAGTATTCGAAGCTTCTGCGGACGCACTAGATGAGGTAAAGCCAGGAATGAATGTAACAGTAGAAGTAAAAAAAAAATAAATTAAGATGGCATTTAAAAAAGGTAGCGTTTTCATTCTCGTTGGATTATACGTTCTCACAATTCCTTTTTTTAATGCGATGAATGTTACTTCTTTCGATAATTCTCAAATTCTGGGACACTTTGGTGAATCAACAACTGTTTTTGCCTATTCTAGTTACATTCCAATTTTCTCGATGTTGGCTTTTTTGCCATTAGGAATGCGACTTGGAAAGCAAATTAAAGTACGGACAATGATTTTATCAGCTAGTTTTTTGGCGATACTTTTCAACACTGCTTCATTATATGCTACCAATATAATGTGGTTTACGTTTTGGCGTTCTTTGCTCGCAATGATTTCTATTATTGGAATATTAGCCTCGATGATTCCAATTCTAATGAAATATAATCCGTCATTTAATATGCCCATTATGTACGGTATTATCCAATTTATTCTGCAAGGAAGTCAGCATATTTATAAATATCTTGGAGCGCATTTTTCGAGCATGCACGATTGGACTTTTAGTATTTATTTTTTGAATGCCAACTTTATGATAGGCATCATTTTAGCTTGGATTTTTTATAGAAAAGATGTAGCTGTAATGAAGGGCGGTTTTCAATTTGATTGGAGAGGTTGGCTTATTGTACTACTCTTTTTCAGTACAATCCTTTTCATTTGTGCTGAAGGACAATCTAGAAACTGGTTTTCGGATCCAAAAATAGGTATGGCTTTTGCATTTTTGTTGATTTTGATTGGCATTTATTTGGTTCATGTTCAGTTTACAATTGACCCGATAATCGATCCCGATGTGTACAAATATAGGAATGTAGTGATTGGCACTTTCCTTTTTTTTTATATTGGATTAATGAATGGAACGGGAAGCATCGTTACCGGATATATGTCGGGATTGCTCGGTTTTGATGCAGTGTATCAAGCGAGAACACATTTAGCGATACTGGTTGGAATTATTATAGCTATGCCGTTATCAACCTACCTTCTGTATAAAAGGATTTATTTATCCACCATTTGGATGTCAGGATTTGCTTGTTACGGAATGTATCATATCATCCTTTATTTCCGATTTTATCCTGGAATTGCTCCAGCCGATTTTTTTCTGCCGTTCGTTTTAAAAGGATTAGGCATCGGATTTCTATATCCTATTTCGGCATTGTATATTGCAGAAGGAGTTCCTCCTAAATTAGGAGATTCTCGAATGATGAGTGGTGTTATTGCTCGAGTTATTATTGCCACTTTGCTTGGCGGTGCTATTTTAGGAACCTTCATTTCGAATATCAAAGTACAGCACAAAACGGGTTTAAGTCAGCAATTATCGGCAGTCAATCAACAGGCAAGCAAGAAATTATCTAATACAAAGAATTATTATTTGAGACAAGGCGCGTCCCAAGTGGAGGCACAGAAAATGGCAGAGCGAAGTCTAGCAAACCAAACTACACAAGCATCAATATTACTAGCGTACAAAGATATTTATTTGGTAATGTCCGCGATTTGCTTTTTGCCAATTATTATTCTTTTAATGTTTAGACTCGGAAGAAGACCTATTGGAAGAGTAGAGTTAGAACCTATTCCATTTTAAAATTGTATAACAACAGCTGATGATAAAGAAACAAAAAAGATATCATTTTTTAAATCGATTATGGGACAAAGAAAGCGGGTTAAGTGGGATGCTACTTATACTTTTTGTAATGCACTTTGTCTTAATTCCTGTATTTGGAAGTTATTCTTTTTTTATGGTGGTACTCAATATTTTTTGGATGCTATTTCTGATGGCTGGTATTTTTACCTTATCCAATGATAGAAAGCAGGCCATAATAATTTCGATAGTTCCTTTTTTATTCATTGTATTTAGCTGGATTGTTGGTCTTTATCCTAGTATATTTACCGTAGCAATTGATCTTATTCTTTCAGTTGGCACATTCTTGTTACTAATTGTTTTAGTGCTGTTAAAAGTCTTTGAGCCCGGTCCAATTACGCTGCACCGAGTCATTGGCTCCATCGTTGTTTATATGTTACTGGCTAATCTTTTTGCGATTATCTTTTTGTTTTTTTACGAGTACGTCGATGGTTCGTTCCAAATTACTTTACCAGCTTTTGAGTCCAATAGTTTAGATGCTAATTTTATGTATTTCAGTTATATAACTATTACTACCACGGGTTTTGGAGAAATAGTTCCTTTGCATCCAATAGCGCGTTCTTTGGTACAAGTTGAAGCCATTATTGGCGTGCTGTATCCCGTAATTCTTATAGGTCGTTTGGTTTCTGATGCAAGCGAAACGAAACAACAGAAAAAAATCAGTTTAAAATAACCTTCATATTACTAATCTAAACCACATAACTATGAACAATCCATCCGAAATTAACAGCAAGAAAATTTTCGAAACCATCTTACAATTGGGGGTTGTTTTCCTGATTTTAGGGTTCTGTTTCAAACTTTTAACTCCGTTTGCCATGCCGATTCTTTGGGCAATTATATTGGCAATAGCTTTTTATCCAATATTCGATTTTTTACAAAGAAAATTAAAAGGACGCAAAAGCCTTGCCGCATTCTTAATCACAATAACTTTATTGGGACTAATTTTGGTGCCTACCGTTATTTTTTTCAATTCAGTTGCTAATAGCATTTTTGAATTAAAAGCAGGAATTGAGGATGGAACCCTTACAATCACGACACCAAGTCAAAATATAAAAGACTGGCCACTAATTGGTAACAAAGCATATGACTTTCTATATTCGTTTTCTACAGATTTAAAATCAGGTTTGTTGCAATATAAAACTGAGATTATCGAGGTTTCTAAAACAGTATTAGGAAGTGCTATTAGTTCGGTATTTTCATTGCTGATGGTTGTGCTTTCGATTATTATTGCAGGAGTTTTAATGGTTTCGACAAGCGCACAAGATTTAGCTACCAATTTTATTAAAAGAATTGCAGGCGATTC
>CAMBHH010000169.1 GCA_945866505.1 Flavobacterium psychrophilum | reverse complement strand
TGATCGAAATGCGCTGAAAAAATGACAAATTCTTCAGGTCTAGATTTGCCAGGCAGGATACCTATTACATTATTTGCTGGTTTTCTTTTAACTGCAAATTCTTGTCTGTAATTTTTTAAATCCTTAAAATAGCTGAGATTAATTTTTTTAAATTCATTTTCAATAAAAGCAGAAGCCGAATCAATTCCCGGCGTAAAAATAGCTCTTCCTTGCATTTTATCTGAAGCCAATTCGGTTTCGATTCTAACAATTTCTTGCTGTTGAATTATCGGTTTTTCTTGAGCTTGAACTAAAAACCCCAGAAAAATAAAAAATAATGTAATTGCTTTTTTCATTTATAGTTTAATTTTGATTTGCAGAATATTGGTAAATATATAAATTCAAATTATAAAATTTATCATAATTTAAACCTTTAAAAAACTCATAATAAAATAAAACAATTAATTTTAAGTTTACTTTTGTTACAAATACAAAGCGATGTCAATAGAAGTTAATACTATATCTAAAAGTTATGGCGCTCAAAAAGCACTAGATAACATTTCATTTACGGTTCAAAAAGGAGAAATTGTTGGTTTTTTGGGTCCAAATGGTGCCGGAAAATCGACTTTAATGAAAATATTGACCACCTATATCGCTGCAGATGAAGGCACTGCTGCCGTAAATGGATTTGATGTGAATTCGCAAACCAAAGCCGTACAACAATCTATTGGCTATTTACCAGAGCACAATCCGTTGTATTTGGATTTGTATGTTAGAGAATATTTGGCTTTCAATGCCGATGTTTATAAAGTAGCCAAAACTCGAATTGAAGAAGTGATTCAACTGACGGGTTTATCCAATGAAAGCCATAAGAAAATAGGACAATTGTCTAAAGGGTATCGTCAACGTGTAGGATTAGCAAACGCTTTATTGCACAATCCCGATGTTTTGATTCTCGACGAACCAACTACAGGTTTAGACCCAAATCAATTGGTCGAAATTAGAAATGTGATTAAAAACGTGGGGAAAGACAAGACCGTTTTCCTTTCGACACACATTATGCAAGAAGTGGAAGCGATTTGCGACCGTGTCATTATTATTGATAAAGGAAAAATTGTCGCCGATAAAAAACTCGACACTTTAATTTCGGCAGATAAGGAACAAATCATCGAGGTGGAATTTGACTATAAAATCGAAGAACAATTGATTGCGAAAATCGAAAATCTGACTTCGTATAAAAATACGCACGATATGATTTGGGAATTGACCTTCAAAGCCGATAAAGATATGCGACCCGCGGTTTTTGACTTTGCCAATGCCAATGGCTTGAAAACATTACAACTGAATCAGAAGAATAAGAAGCTGGAAGCTGTTTTTAGGGAGATTACAAAATAGTAGTCAGTGGTCAGTAATTTAGTGGTCAGTAATTTCGTAAAAATGTAAAATGTTTTAACATTATTTGCCGTGCATCATATACAATACGCGACCGTCTTTGGCAGAAATTTGCATTTCAAAAACTCCTCCACAACAACCAATTGAATTATAACTGCCTTCAATATTCCAAATAGAATCATTTTCAATTGAAACTTTGTATGGTCGTTCAGATTCTATTTTATCTTCTCCATAAGTTTCAACTAAAATAGGTATTGCAATTTTCACAGCGGTTTCTTCTTTAGTAACCAAACAATCCTCACAATCAATTTTTTGAGTGTAAATTCCTAAATTGTTTGAGCGATTGCATCCCAGTAAAAGCAGACAACTTGAAATAAATATTTTTTTAATCATTTTTAGTAGAATTTATTTTCATTTAAAAGCCTATATCTTTTTAATCTCAAATGCCCTAGCCCTGATAGCAGTGGAAATCCTTTTGTGCGGTCCCGATAGCTATCGGGAGGCACAAGAGATTACTTCACTGGCATCTATTTGTTGTTGGAGTTCAGTGAACTTCGTTTGAAACGGATAGCAGGATGAAGCTCCTGATTGCTTCGTGCCTCGCAATGACTATTATAAATTAATCGAAACGGATAGCTTTTACTGGAGAAATTTTGGTTATTATATAGGAAGGAATTAATAATACTAGGAAACAAACTGTGATTGTAAGAAGATTTAACAGCACTATATAACCCAAATTGATGTCTACTGGCGCTTGGTTGACATAATAATTTTCGGGATTGAGTTGGATGATTCCAAAATACTGTTGAATCAATAACAGAGAAATGCCGATTAAGTTTCCCAAAAACAGTCCTCTTACTATCAGATAAAAAGCATTGTAAAGAAATATTTTTCGAACTGACCAATTGTTAGAACCTAATGCTTTGAGTATTCCTATCATTTGGGTGCGTTCGAGGATGAGTACTAATAAAGCGACTACCATATTGATGGTGGCGACTAGTATCATTACGGCGAGTATTATTATTATATTTAAATCGAAAAGCTTGAGCCATTCGAATATGTAACTGTATTTTTCGATTATGGTTTTGGTGTCGAGCGTTGAGGCTGTTTGCTCGTAAACTTGTTCGCCAATGGATGTGATATTGGTAAAATCATTTGCAAAAACTTCGAAAGCGCCCACTTGATCAGGCTTCCACTTATTGATTCGTTGAATGTGACGAATATCGCCTATAATGTAGGTTGCGTCAAAATCTTGAAATCCAGAATTGAATATTCCCGCAATTTTGAATCTCCGAATGTTGGGCAATTTATTCTGGTCTTCTTTGATGAAAAAAGTATTGAATGCATCTCCCACTTTTAGGTTCAGCCTGTTGGCTAGTAATTGGGAAATTAAAACTTCTTGATTAAGGTTTTTGGAAAAATCGGGCAACTGACCAGAAACAATATATTCCTTGATATTATCCCATTGATAATCTGTACCAACGCCTTTGAGAATTATTCCTTCGAAAGCTGTTTCGGTTCGAATAATTCCTGCTTTGCTAGCAATCGCCTGAATATGGCTTACTCCAGGAACAGAATTGAATTTTGGGTAAAAATCTTGGTTTTTTGAAATGGGAACTAGATTAACTTCGGATTGATTGTTGTCGTAATTCGAAATTATGATATGGCCATTGAAAGCGGAAACTTTATCCCGAATTTTATGCTGCAATCCAATTCCCGTGGCAACGGAAACAATCATCATAATCATTCCGATAGCAATAGCCGAAATGGCAATTTTAATAATTGGCGCCGAAATGCTACTTTTATAGTCTTTGGCAGTAATGAGTCTTTTCGCTATGAAATATTCTAAATTCAATTTGGATTGTCTAATTTGGATTTGCTTGTGCCAAAATTACGGTTTAAATTTATGAAATTCATTTTCACAATAAAAGAATATGTTTTTCAAAGAGATTTTCTTCTACAACCCTTATTCACTATTGAAAGCAAAAGTTCATCGGTTTGTATATACTAATTTTTAAATCTGTAACTATTTTTAATGACATTAAGATTACTAAAAATGAAAAATCCCCGGCATCCCAAAAGATTTGGGAGCGGGGATTCTTTAAACTAAAAGATTCTTTTGTAAAAGATGAATCGGATTACTATTTTACAACACGAATTGTTTTAATATTTGTTCCTTGCGTAACATTCACATTATAAACTCCTGAAGGATAGTTATTTCCTAAATCTAATGCATTTATTTCATAAGATTTCACTTCTCGTTGATCAATCAATTTTCCACTTACATCAAATACTGAAACGATAACCTTCTCATTACTTGATGACTCCAAACTTAGTTTAAAGTTATTGCTGAATGGATTTGGATAAGCTACCACATTAAATGGTAATGCAACTTTTTCCTTGGATGCTGCAACTCTAGCTGCGCTACAATTTGTAAAATAAATTGCAACCGGAGTGTTTGTAACGATATCACCACAAGTATTAGTAAATGTCACACGATAATAATTAACTCCAACTGAAGGGTTTGTTACTGTGTAACTGGTTCCAGTAGCACCATCAATATTTGTAAATCCTGCAGTAGTTGATACTGTTGAAGATTGCCATTGAATTGCGCCTGTATAACCCGCACCAATAGTCAATATTTTTTTAGGATCATTTGTACATAATGGAGTCGTTACACCACCTATTGGACTTGTTACATTGCTTACAATTGATTTAGCAATTGGTCTAGGGTTTACTGTAATGGTTTTCACAGCGCTTCTTGCTATTGTGCAAGCCCCACTTGTTACGACACTTCTTACATAGAATATTGATAATGGAGCATACGATACATTGAACATAGTAAACAAACTTCCATTTGCCCCATCAACTGGTTGAAATCCTGCTATTGAAGATGTTGTAGAAACTTCCCACTGAATAGCTGTTCCTGTGTATGCAGCAGAAGTAAAAGTAATGTCGCCTCCATTACAAACACTTGTTGCTGGGGTTCCATTTGAAGTCACAGTAGTTATACCTGCTCTAGCTACTTTGCTAACTGTTATTTTTACTACATCTGTAAATACTTTACAGGCGCCGCTAGTCACTTGTGCTCTATACCAAGTGTCAACAGTTAAATTTGCAGTATTTAAAGTGCTTGTTGTACTTCCTGCTGCTGACCATATTGGTGTAGTAGCATTATAGTTTGTTGATCTTTGCCATAAGATTGTACCAGTACTTCCAACTAATTGAAGTGAGGTTGCATTCGCAAATGGAGCAAGAGTTCCTGACGCATTTAAAGCATTTGCTGAAAAAGCACAAACTGTTACATTTCCACCGGAGATTGTTCCTGCAACTGCTGGTGCGCTAACAGAAATTTTAGTTGCAGACCCTGTTACAGATGAACACGCACCATTAGAAGCTACAACTCTAAACCAAGTATCTTGAGTTAAAACCCCTGAAGAAATTGTCATCAATGGATTAGTTGCAGATAAAGCAGATTGAGTGATTACACTTCCAAAGTTAGTAAATCCAGTAGTAGCCGATGTGGTTGAGATTTGCCATTGAATGTTCCCAATGCTTCCCGCTGCTAATGATAGATTCACTGCAGTACCTGAACAAGTAGTTAATACTGGTAATAAAGTAGCATTTGACGCAGATTTGGCAGTTATTGCAGCGACTTTAGACAAGACTGTAAGTTCTTGTAAACTGACCGTTTCAGAACTTAAACTTCCACATCCATTTTTAATTAAAACTTGGTATTTTGTTCCAGTTGCTGGAACAGAAGTTGAAGTTCTTGTAATGACTAGTGAAGCGCTATCTGCACCCGCATAGTTAGCACCATTCGCTAAAGGAACCCAAGTAGTTCCGGTAACCGATTGGCTATACCATTGGTAAAACGTTGCATTAGTTGCGCTAACGGAGATAGTTGCCTTGGCCATCGCTGCCTTACATATAGTTGGACTAGCAGGTTGTGTTGTAAATGCTAACTTATCAACAGTTAAATTCAATGTTTCATTCACTGTACATCCAGCAGTATTCGTTGTAGTTCCACTATAAATACCAGAGGTTGCATAAGTTTGTCCAGTTACTGGCCAAGTATAATTAGTACATCTCGAAATAGTTGTTGATCTTGTTAATTGAACTGGTGCTGTAACCGTTCCTGTTATGGTGGCAGTACATCCTTGTGCATCTGTCACAGTATAAGAGTAAGACCCACCACTAACGGTGAATGAACCTGTTCCTGTGTAAGGAGCTGTTCCTCCTGTAGCAGAAACCGTTATTGTAGTTGTACCACCAAAACAAGAGATTGTTCCTACTGATGGTGAAGCAAGTAGCTGTGTCGGTTGAGTAATTGTACCTGTAACTATTGAAGTACAACCGTTAGCATCAGTTACTGTATAAGAATAAGACCCACCACTAACTGTAAATGAACCTGTTCCTGTGTACGGAGCTGTTCCTCCTGTAGCTGAAACTACTACGGTAGTTGTGCCACCAAAACAAGATATTGTTCCTGCTGTTGCTGAGGCTAGAAGATCTGTTACGGTTACAATTACGGTTGCTGAAGCTGACCCTGAACATGATGGAGAGTTAACTGTGTAAGTATATACTCCAGCACCTGCTAAAGCTGGGCTCCAAGTGCCTCCTGATACAGGAGTTCCACCAAGGGCAGCAAACAACTGTGCGTCATTTACTAAAGCACTACCATTGCAAATCGTTAATGTACCATTGCTACCTGCATTAGGAGGCAGCACATTATCAGCACGTGCTGGTACTCTTTGAATTCTGCAATCATTAACTAAAGATGTTTCAGCAAGGCCGTACGGAGTTGTGCTGAATTCACTTTTCATATATTCAGCAAAGGCATCTTGCTCAGAACCAGCGTTTGTAAACGATGCCGCAGCTGGACCTTGTTCAGACAAAGTATTCAAATCAACTCTATTTGTTCCCGAGGTAAATGGATAACTATCACCACCTCCTGCTAGGAAGTTCAAGGTTACCACTCTGAAAGTACGTGATAAATCACCAACTGTTGTACCATTAACAACTAAAGTATCAATAATGTTACCAGCATCATCAGTAATTACAGCATTTAGAATTCTTGAACCAGCAGCGAGACTAAAATCATAACTGTATCTTACACCGGAAACTTGTGCAAATTGTCCTGGCGTAGAAGTAGCTGTTGTTGCTCTTACCGCATGTTCTAGTACTGACCTCAATCCACTTGCAGTAAGGGTTACTAATGAAAGTTGGTTATTGAAACGCAATGAGTTTTCGATATCCAATTGAGAGATATCACCAGATTGCTTACTAGCTCCAGCATTAGCTATTGGCGGTGCCAAAGTTACATCATCTCCTACTGCAATTACATTTCCAATAGCTGAACGAATACCACCACCATTTTTGATAGAGATTACCGTTGTTGGATCGTATTGCTTGGCCATCCAAAGATTAGCTTCTGCGGTAAGGTTTCCAAGATTCGTTTCTTCGGTACGTACAAAGTTTCTGCGTCCTTCAAGGAAAACCGCTGTTTTACCAAATAAATTACCATCTTTAGCATTAATTACATTTCCGATAGCGTCACATAACAATTTTACTTGGTATCCACGTGTACCTACTGCATAAGCATTGGCAACATTAGTACCCCAAACATCATTTAAACCTTGGTCGTCAGCAGCATAAACACCAGAAATAGCATCGTTGATTGACGATGGTATTAAATTACCATCAGAGTCAAAATCAACTACTAATCTTCCTACGTATTTGAAATTGCCATCCGTATTTACCACAGGTACTGTTCTTCCAACCAAATCTGTTGCAAGGAACGGATAAGTTCCAACAGCTACATCACCAGCACGCAAACGGTCATTAGCATCAGCTAATAATGTATTTGAACCAGCAGCGATAATAATATCTACACCTGTTAGTTTTGTAGCAAGATCTTTTTCGAAAGCAATTTGTTGCAAGTGCGAAAGAAGAATAATTTTATTACATCCATCAGCAATTAAAGCATTTACTACTGGCTGCACAATTGTTGCTAATAGCGCCATATTGTTTGAATTACCAGCCGTACCTGTAGTTGCTCCAGGAGCAGAAATACTTGCTAATATTTGTGTTGTACAACCTACGATACCTATTTTTTGACCACCTTTCATTACGATAGTTGATGGTGCAAGTTTGGTTTTAGCTGCAA
>CAMBHH010000168.1 GCA_945866505.1 Flavobacterium psychrophilum | reverse complement strand
GGAGTACCAATGTTTGCTCCATAAGAGTCCACATTGGAACGAAAAGCAAAACTTGGTGATCCTGAAGATACTTGACCTGTGTACACAAAACTTGCCAAATTGATTTTATATCCAGCATTGGGTGTAAGGGTAAATTCAAAATAATCGTTAGGGTCTAAAGTTGAAAGACTCCAAGCATTCGCATTATAGCGGTTGTTGGTATTGATGCCCACAATGCCACTACCTCTTCCAATACCAGAAACAGTAATATTTGCATCTAAAGTTTGTCCTGTTATATAAGGATTTTCCAAATTGGGATTTGTACCTGTAATCGGATTTGTCCAGATAACAACTGTAGCAGCTGCAATTGTTTGTAAGCCACCGGCTGTTGTAGTCCCAGTTTTCGTTGTGGCAACACTGAAGCTAATTTGTGTGGTTGTTACTGCGTTTACACCAATTGTGTTTCCTGCAACTGCTCCAGCACCGATATCGGCAGTGATAAAAATATAGCCAGTTGTACCTGAACTAATTAGTTGCGAAGCGAAAGAAGGAAAGGTTAATGTTCCCGCCGTTGGCACCGAAGTGTAGGTGCTTAAAGTAGCATCGCCTGCATCCAATGTAGCATTTGCAGAGTATCTTACTTTTAAATTCGTAAGGTCAGCAGTAATGTATGTTCCTGCTGTTGTGACTTGAATACCAGTTAATGTAGCACTGTTTGTTGTTACTGCTAACGAAAATTTGTGCAAAACATGGTTTAAAGTGCTCAGATTGACATTGGCGGCGGTAACTTGTGTACCGTTGTCGGCTAGCGTAATTGCGGGCGTTGCGGTAACAATTGTTTGAGTGCCACTTAGAGTAGCACTACCCGATTTTGTGCCACTAGAAAAAAGCAGATCGGTATTTACCACAGAAAGCGCTCTAATAGTGCGCCCTGCTGTGGCTGTGGGGGATAGATTTGCGGTTACCCAAAAATATCTTGTTCCAATAGCAACACTTTGCGACAAGCCAGTAAAGGAAATTATTTCGCCAGCACCAGCAGCAGCAGCCGTTTTGGACTGAAGCGTAGTAGCTGTTCCAAAATTGTTAGTCGTGTTGTACCACAATTTCAAACCGCTCGCTACAATATCTGAGGCGGTGTAAGTACCATCAAAATAGATGTTGGCATCGGTTAATGTAGCATTTGCAGTAGTTACATCGGCTTTAAAAGTAGAAAGGATATGATTGCTTGCGCCTTGATTGACATTCGCGGCAGTTACTTGTGTGCCGTTGTCGGCTATAGCAATAACTGGTGTAGCAACTGTAAATGTTTGTGCACCAGCCGCTGTTGCACTTCCTGATTTATTACCACTGCTAAAGGTAAGTTGTGCGGTTGTTACTGCGTTTACATTAATTGTGTTTCCAGCAACTGCGGTTCCAGCAATATCGGCGGTGATAAAAATATAGCCTGTGCTTCCCGAATTGATTGCTTGTGATGTAAAAGAAGGAAAGGTTTTACTTCCTGCTATACCTGGACTGACTGCTGTACTCAAAGTAGCATCGCCAGCGTCTAAAGTAGCATCAGTAGAATAGCGTACTTTAAGGTTGGTGATATCTGCAGCGGCATAAGATCCTGCCGTAGTAACAATGACACCTGATAATGTGGCATTGGCTGTAGTTACCGCCAAAGAAAATTTGTGTAAGACGTGATTTGCACTACCTTGATCAACATTTGCGGCCGCAATTTGTGTACCGTTGTTGGCAAGAGCTATGTCAGGTGTTGCGGCAGAAGTTGCACTACCTATAAAAGTAACATCGTCAATTCTCCAGTTCGCAGTATTTGCAGATGGGCTACCTGCACCTCCTGAACCATATATCCTTAAAGTAACTGCTGTGCTAGTCGCCCCCACTAAGTTAGTACCAGAAAAAGCAATATTTGACGCTGCCCAAGCTGAATTAGCTGAAACAGAAGCGCTACCAATAGCAGTAGCGTAACTGTCAATGCTAGAATACACTGATATAACAGTTGGACCAGTACTAGTTCCTCTAGAACCAAAATTAATTGAAGCTAGATTTATTTTATAATTAGTTGCAGGGGTCAAGGTAATTGTAAAGTAGGTACTCGTTGAAGTACTTATTGGACCTGTCTTACAAGCTGCACCAAAATTAGAAGTTCCAGAGCTAGCCACACCCGACGCTGTAGTATAGCCTGAAGATCCCGAAGTAGTGCTTATTAATGTTGTAGTGCCATTATTATTCCCTTGTGGATCACCAAAAGCAGAAGTAATGTTAGAAATTGCCCCAGATGTAGGTGCAATACTAGAACCATTCCAATATTGCCCGTACGTTCCCAAAGAAACCAACAACAAAGCAATCGTAAGGTATATATATTTTAACTTCATAAAATGCCAATTTTTAAAACCCTTGAACTTGTTTTTCCTAAAAGCAAACTCTTACTAATGTCAAAAAAGAACAAGAGGACAAAGTTACAGGTAAAAAAGTGGGTAAAAAGCGTTATATATTACGAAATTATTAACAATTTTCGGTATTTGCTTCATTATTTATAACAAAATGCTACTAAATCGATGTCGGGCAAACAATATTGCGCAAAAACTTAATAAAGTTATTATAAGTTATGAGTTATGAGTTATAGGTTATAGGTTATAAGTTAGGGGTTGGGTGCTGGTGTTGGGTTTTGGGTTTTGGGTGTTGGGTATTGGGTGTTGGGTATTGGGTGTTGGGTATTGGGTGTTGGGTGTTGGGTTTTGGGTAGTAGCCCGTATACTGTGAGTTCCCAATTCATAATTAATAATGGATAATTAATAATGGATAATTAATAATTGATAATTAATAATTGATAATTAATAATTGATAATTCATAATTGATAATTCATAATTCATAATTGATAATTCATAATTCATAATTCATAATTCAAGTTAATCAGCCATTAGCAATGTAAAACGTTACTCGAGTCTTTACAATTATGGGGACTCAGGTTGTGGTTGACTTTTTTATAAGCGAACGCATAAGCCATCTTGAATAATACAGACCTACAAATCGATTCGTCAGCACGATAAAATAAGTACGTCCTGACCTATTTTTCAAATGGTAAGGACACTAAAATGAATTCCTGTACATCTTTTAGGTAAAAGATGTACAGCAATGACTCAAAAGATGTACAGGAAGTGCATTAAAGATGTACATCTTTTGTAAATAAGAAAGGGATGGTTTTAAAAACAGCTACCGACGAGCAAAAAAAAAGTTGCTGACTAGCCCATTTTACTGCTACTACTAATCCACGGCATTGGTTTTTGAAAAGTAAACATACTTAACTAAGTAGTGAGAACAAAATAGTGTTGTTTTTTTACCTTATAACACACATAAATTTTTGATTGTAAAGCTTGTGTGAACTAATATACCGTATGTGGTAAGATTAAATGTATAACTGTTTCAATGCGACACTAATTGATTCCTTCTACTTATGCGAATCAAAGGTTGCAATTAAATTCAACTATTTCGCTACGTATAATCGATTCAGTTATAAAAACTTCATAAGACTGCTCCAGTTAAGACCTATGAGGTTCAAAAAAAACCTAATAGGTCTTGTCCAAAGAAATCAAAAGGTTATGAATTCAAATCTTGATTTGAGTCAACTTGAAAAAAGTTGCATTTACTACTTCCATCCTACATTTTATTGCCAAAAATAATTACTTTTAGCAATATGAAAGTAGTACAATTCCCTTTAGCGCGAATTACCATTGGTTTCTTGGCTGGAATTCTGGTTGGATATTATTTTCAACCCCATCCTCAACTTGTGTTTTCTTTGCTTTTTGCTCTTTTTTGCATTTTTGGTATCGCATATTTCGTGTCGGTGGAATTGTTTAGAACGGCGTTTCTAAAAAATTAAATTATTATTGTACATTTGGAGAAAGATAAAAAATATGAAATCGCCACTAACAACGAGTTTGTTGCAAACAAACACCGATAAGTAGAAAGGCGATACCATATATGACAGCTGAAAAATCAAAATTTACATATATGAAAACATTAAACATATCAATATCAGAAAATGAGCTCACTAGATTTGGCATCAAAGAGAGTAACTTCAATTTTAGTGATTTTGTTGCCATCGTAAGTAAAGAATTGACTCGTCAAAATTTAATCAAATCGATTGAACTTGCCGAAAAATATGGCCTTTCAAAAATGACTATGGACGAAATTACAAACGAAGTAAAGGTGGTAAGGCGCTATGCAAAAAATCGTAATTGATACCAACGTATTGGTTTCGGCACTTATTCAAAGAAGCTACCCCTACTTGATTGTCAATGAACTTTTTACAAAGGATACAATCGAATTGTGTATTTCAGAAGAATTACTAACTGAATATTATGCTGTTTTATCCAGACCAAAATTCGCTAGATTTCACGATTTTTTTATTCGCGCTGAAGCACTATTAGCAGAAATTGAAGCTAACGCAACTAAATTTTCTCCTAAAATTAAACTACAACTCATTTCTGATGTCGATGATAATATGATTTTAGAATTAGCTGATGAGAGTGCCGCCCATTATATAATTACAGGAAATACCACCGATTTTACATTTCCAAAATATAAAGATACCGAAATAGTGACGCCAAAAGAATATTGGGAAAATCATCAATCTAAATAGCTACTTTTAGCAATATGAAAGTAGTACAATTCCCTTTAGCGCGAATTACCATTGGTTTCTTGGCTGGAATTATGGTTGGAAATTATTTTCAACCGAATCCTCAATTGGTGTTTTCGTTGCTTTTTGCTATTTTTTGCATTTTTGTTGTGGTCTATTTCGTGTCAAAAAGCGAGATTGTAAACCCGCTATATTTTGGTCTTGCCACTTATTTTATGGCTTTTACCATTGGCACAAGCACCCAAATCATCCACACCCATTCTTTTCAAGAAAATAATTACATTCGCAGTACAACTATTTTTGAAAAACCGCATCGGGTTGCTGTAACCATTAGAGAAAAACTGCGAAGTTCTAGTTACAACGACCGTTATATTGTAGTGGTAAATCGCATAGATAGTGTTGCCAATACTGGGAGAATCCTTTTGAATGTTCGACGCGACAGCCTTACTCCTACTCTGGAAATTGGGACCCATTTGCAAATCAATGGGAGTTTATATAAAAGTCGTCCCATAAAAAATCCCAACCAGTTTGATTACGGCAAATACCTTGAGGGCAAACAAATCTATGCTCAAATGTATGCCGATGTTTCGGATATTAAGCGAGGATCTATCATCGAAAAAGATGTTTGGTATTACACTTCGAAACTACGGACGAAAATCATTCGGAATTTAGAGAAGAGCCATTTCAACAACGCCGAACTCAATGTTGCCATTGCTTTAATTTTAGGGCAACAACAAGATATTTCTCCCGAAATTATTAGGGATTATCAGTTTGCTGGAGCAGTGCATATTTTGTCGGTTTCGGGATTGCATATAGGATTTATACTGCTGTTTGTGACTTTTCTTTTGAAGCCTTTCCCGAATACTCGCCGTGGTGCTTTCATCAAACTAATTATCATTTTATTTTCACTCCTTTCCTTCGGACTGATTGCCGGCTTGGCACCGTCGGTACTTCGGTCGGTGACGATGTTTTCGTTTGTCGCCATTGGAATGTTTTTGCGAAGAAGCACCAATATTTTTCACACACTCTTAGTTTCCATGTTGCTTATTTTGCTCGTTCAACCCTCTTTTTTGTTTGATGTGGGATTTCAATTAAGTTATGTTGCCCTGTTTTTTATTCTTTGGTTGCAACCTTTATTAGCGCAGCTTTGGACACCAAAAAATAAAATCACAAATTACTTTTGGGAAATTTTGACGGTTTCGTTTGCGGCTCAAATTGGCACTTTGCCCTTGAGCATTTACTACTTTCATCAATTTCCAGGTTTATTTTTTGTAACTAATTTGGTCATAATTCCGTTTTTGAGTTTAATTATGGCACTCGGTGTTTTGGTAATGGTTTTGGCAGCTTTCGATTGCGTTCCTTTTTTTCTTGCCAAATCATTGGAATGGAGTATTTATATTTTGAATAAAATCATTAACGTTATTGCCTCGTTGGAACAATTTATTTTTCGCGATATTCCGTTCAATTGGCAGTTGTTGTTAAGCGTCTATTTGTTGCTTATCGCCACGATTATTTGGTTCAAAAAACCCAGTTTTAATAGACTTGTTTTGGCATTGATCACTGTAATTATATTCCAAATTGCTTGTTTTCAAACCCATTGGACGATTCAAAACCAAAAAGAATTGGTCATTTTCAATGCAAAGAAAAACAGTTTGATTGCGGAACGAAATGGAAAAAATGTCACCGTATATTCAAATGATGAATTATTGAAAACCGTCCCGAAGAATAAAACAGTATCGGCCTACTTGATGGGGAATTTTAGTCAACTGACACAGACCAAAAGACTCGGGAATTTAATGTACCATAAAGACAATAAAATCCTGATTTTGGATAGTTTAGGTGTGTACACAACTGCAATTCGTCCTGATATTGTGGTAATTACACAGTCGCCAAAAATTAATATGGAACGTTTTTTACAAATCACAAAACCCAAACTAGTTGTGGCTGACGCATCGAATTATAAATACATTCAAAAACTGTGGAAAGGGACTTGCTTAAAAGAGAAAATCCCTTTTCACGCTACTGGCGAAAAGGGATTTTATAGAGTGGAATAAATTATTTTGTTTTCAGAATTCCATCGGCTACAGCCAGAAAAGCTGAGGGCCCACCGGCAACATAACCCGTAGTTCCTAAACCTGTAAAACTTGGTTTTCCGTCCTTTGTCTTTGCGGTAGCAAAATAAATGGTAGGGAATCCTTGTACTCCAAAGGCTTGTTGGAGTCCGTTATTCTGCGCTTTAATTTGTTCCGATTGCGTGTTTTTTCTAGGAAAATCTAATTCTACCAAAACCACATTTTTCTTTGCCCAAGTGGCAAATTCTGGGGTTTTCAACACTTCTTTTTGCAAACGAATACACCAACCGCACCAATCGCTTCCAGTGAAAAACAACAATAGTGGTTTTTTAGTACTATTTGAAACTTTAATGGCTTTGTTGATATCCGTTTCCCATTTTAATTCTTGTGCTTGTATGGCAAAAGAGCCCATTATTAGCAATAATGCAATTACTGTCTTGTTCATCTATTTATATTTTTAATTTATACTTCTAATATTTTTCAAAAATAGTGCCGAAAAAGTGATTTATCTAACTTCCAACATTAATTTTTTTATCAAGGACGAAATTCCTATCAAAACCTACCGTCTTTTCGCCAAAATGCTAGAACAATGATTGCTTTGTATACTTGTCTTTATGGTTTTTAAATTGTTCACTAGCACAGCTTTGTTGCATTTTTGTACTTTAAATTTAAGAACTGAATGCGGTTCAAAAATTAAACCGATAAGATTTTAGAAGCCTTCTAGGTTTGGTTTGACAGGAAAACATTAACGAATGCCGTGCATCATTTTTTTCAAGAAAGGCGTCAATGAAAACAAAATTACAGCTGCAAGTCCTGTCAGGATAACAAATACCATAAAGAATTCGAATAAATTATGGATTTC
>CAMBHH010000167.1 GCA_945866505.1 Flavobacterium psychrophilum | reverse complement strand
AATTAATAATCTTAAAAAATCAGAAAAATGAAAAATAATCTATTAAAATTCTATATCGTTGCTATCTATTTGTGTTCAACGGTAATTCTATTTGCTCAAGAAGCAGCTCCAGGTGCTACCGATGAAGGTGACACATTGGAAAACACTAGCGGTGATAACACTGGAGCTCCACTTGGGGATTACATTTGGGTACTAGCATTAGCAGTGGTAGTATATGCTTTTTGGAAAATAAGAGCGATGCAAAACGCTAGAATTCAAGACTAAGAAAACAAAGTTTTCTAAATCTAAAACCCTGTTCCGAAAAGAGCAGGGTTTTTCTTTGTGTAAAAAGGAAAATTAAAAACAAACGTCTTTCTGAACTTTTCAGCAGACACTAGTTAAATCCTTATAGGTTCTATATGTTTATAAATCAAACTTCTTCAACTCAATAGTTTCACCATCAAAAACACCATAAGTAAAATAACCAATCCAATCACCCAAATTTACGTACTCAGAGTTATCGCCAACGGTGACCTTCATAGGTAAATGGCGGTGGCCAAAAATAAGGTAATTATAGTGTTTGGTTTCTAGTTTTCTTTTGGAATACAAAATCAGCCATTCATTTTCTTCGCCAAGGAATTTCACGTCTTCATCGCCTGAAATGAGTTTGTTTTTTACCGAAAGATATTGCGCGAGTTTCATTCCAATATCAGGATGTAACCAGCGATATAGCCATTTGGAGACAGGATGTACAAATACTTTTTTCATCCGTTTATAGCCGTTGTCGCCGGGACCTTTTCCGTCTCCGTGACCTACAAGAAAAGTTTTTCCGTTGAAAGTATATTCTTGATTGTCCCGAAAAATAGGAATGTTCAACTCTTTTTGAAAATAATCATTCATCCATAAATCATGGTTACCCACAAAGAAATAAATAGGAGTTCCGCTGTCGCGAATTTCGGCCAATTTACCTAAAACCCGAATATAACCTTTCGGCACAACGGTTTGATATTCGAACCAAAAATCGAATAAATCGCCCAATAAAAAAATAGCTTCCGCATCTTTTTTCACTTCGTCGAGCCAAGCCACAAATTTTTGTTCTCTTGGAAAACTCAATTCAGGAGTTGGTGCACCAAAATGTTGGTCGGAGGCAAAATAGATTTTTTTGTTTGGAGTCATTTAATTCATATTTTGGAATTTGGAATTTGGCCTTTGGAATTATTTATAAGTTATCATTAGCGTACCATTCGGCAAACGAAGATTCTGTTTCTTGCAATTTTAGGGAAAAAAGTTTGATGTTTTGAGGTAATCTTGCAATGATTCTTTCGGAAAAATCGACAACCATATTTTCGCTTGTGGGTTGGTAATCGACTAAAATTACGTGATGTCCGCGAGATTCTAACTCTTTAGCCAATTCGATATGAGGGGTATTTTGATTGAAAACTGTAGCGTGATCAAACTGGTCTACAATTTCTTCTTTTACAATCTTTTTTAGGTCCGTAAAATCAATCACCATTCCATTTTTTACATTATTGATGTCCTTTATCGGCACGCCAATTACTGTGACCGATAATTTATAACTGTGACCGTGAACGTTTTTGCACTTGCCATCATAGCCGTAAAGGGCGTGACCGGTTTCGAAACCAAATTGCTTGGTAATTCTGATTTTGCTCATTCTATTTTTATTTGGGTGCAAATTTAGTGAATCTACTTCTTTATGTTTGCTTTTTTCGCACGATAATACATATAGTAAGCAACAATCACTAATAAAAGGAAGGGAAGAAACGAGCCAATAAGTACACCAATTTGGTAACCGCTATCAGGAGAGTTTTTTAATTTTTCCTCAATATTGGTTTGTTGTAAAAGTAAAATGAGTTGTGTCATTGACTTATTTTTTTAGTTTATTCAATGCTTTTTTAGAAAAATCTGAAAGTACTAACTTTCCTGAAATTTCAGCTCTTTCATACAATAAACTGTCCCAATTTTCGGTTCCTTTCCAAAATACTTTTTTCATTTCAAATAAAGCATCAGGGTTGTAATTCGCTAATTTATTGGCGAAAGCCACAATTTCAGCATCTAACTCGGCTGTGGTTGCAAATATTTTGGCATACAATTCTTTTTGGTTTGCCCAAGTTGCCGATTTCCATTCCGTATCCAAAGTCATTTCAGCCATTGCGGTTGTTCCAATTTTTCGGCTTACGGCAGGTTCTATAACGAATGGTCCAATTCCGATGGCTAATTCCGATAATTTTATGGCACTTTCAGTAGTTGCTAAAGCATAATCGCAAGCGGCAATAATGCCAACTCCGCCGCCAACGGCTTTTCCGTGAATTCTACCAATAATTATTTTCGAACAGCTGCGCATTGCATTCAACACATTGGCAAAACCCGAAAAGAATAGGGTTGCTTCTTCCTGATTTGAAACTTCTAAAAGCTCATCAAAAGAGGCACCAGCACAAAACGCTCCCGAACCACTACTTTTTAAAACAATCACAGAAACTTCTGAATTGTTACTTAAATCCTTGAGTTCATTTTTCAAACGTTCCAGCAAATCACTAGGAAAGGAATTGCTCGCAGGATGCCCAAATTCGAGAGTCGCGATTTTATTTTGGAAAGTCGTAATTAAGGAGCCGTTTGAGCCTTGAGATGTCATTTCACAGATTTTGATGTAAAGTTAAAAATATTAAGAGAAGCAAGATATTTTTTTTTGAAAATTGCTTTACGCTATAAATAAATGTTATATTTGCGCCCAGCAATTGGAGGATTAGCTCATTTGCCTAGAGCGTCCCGATTGAGTCGAGAAGGTGGTTGTTAATAAAAAATATTGGGGGATTAGCTCATTTGGCTAGAGCGTCCCGATTGAGTCGGGAAGGTGGTTGTTAATAAAAAATATTGGGGGATTCGCTCATTTGCCTAGAGCGTCCTGATTGAGTCGGGAAGGTGGTTGTTAATAAAAAATATTGGGGGATTAGCTCATTTGGCTAGAGCGCTTGCCTGGCAGGCAAGAGGTGGTCGGTTCGAATCCGATATTCTCCACAAAGACTCAAACATTGTTTGGGTCTTTTTATTTTTATTTTTATTTTTTTAAAAAAAATTACTGATTGTTACCTCAAAAAAACAAGATCTAATTATGTCATTTCTAAACATTACTATTTTTGAACTTTCAAAAAAACACTTTCTATCATTGTTTGTTGTCTTTTTAATTAGTAGTTGGAATCTAGGATATGCTCAAAACAAGATTGTTGACAAACAAAATTTTGAACCTGCAAAACCATGGTTGGATAATAAAGGCGTGCCGATTAATGCACACGGAGGTGGAGTTTTATTTCATAATGGTCTTTATTATTGGTATGGCGAACATCAAATTGCTGGTAAATCTGAAGCGGATTTTGCTGATGGAGGTATTCACTGTTACACCTCTAAAGACTTGATCAATTGGACTAATTCAGGAGTTGTAATGAGTGTTGATTATTCTAAAAGTACTACTAGCGACATTGAATATGGCTGTTTGATTGAGCGTCCAAAAGTAGTATACAACAAAAAAACAAGAAAATTTATTGCCTTTTTTAAATTTTATCCAAAGGGTAACGGCTATGAAGTTGCCTATGTAGGCGTTGCTGTTGCTGACAGTCCTAATGGTCCTTTTCACTACAGCCACAAATTTTTAGGCGGTTCTCCTAAAGGATCTGGAGACTTCACTATGTTTGTTGATACTAATGGCGATTTATACCATTTGGCGGTGCGAAAGCCAGACAAAGCTTTTATTATTGGTAAAATGAGAGATGATTATTTACTTCCAGAGGAAGAATATAAAATTTGTCAAGGGATTGAATTTCACACTGAAGCTCCTGCCATTATTAAAGTAAACGATGTCTACCACATGATCAGTTCGGGCTCATCAGGTTGGAAACCCAACGCTGCCAGATATTATACTAGTGCCGATCTTGTTGGCTCTTGGACTCAACACGAAAATCCTACTTATGGTTTTAATACTATTGACAATATTGGCTCCGAAAAAACTTTTGGGGGTCAATCTTCTTTTGTCATTCCGGTCGTAGGATTAGAAAACGCTTTCATTGCTATGTTTGATATTTGGAAACCAACGATGCCAATTGAAGGAAGGTATATCTGGTTGCCAATTGAGTTTAAAGAAGGAAAAATTGCTATCAACTGGAGTGAAAAATGGAATTTATCATTTTTCAAAAAACAATAAAGGGAGGTAGATTATTTGGCTATAATGCTTGCATGGCAGGCAAAAATTGGTCGGTTCTCGCGATGATTTCAGGACGATATTCTTCTCAGTTTAATTAAAATTACAAAGAAACCCTTTTGAATTTCTAGATTCAAAAGGGTTTTTAGTTACTAAATTTTAGGTTTTCAGCTCTATTATATGCGAAATATTTACTTATTTTTGTTGGAACTTAATATATATCTAATGAAAAAAATAATTTTAATAATGGTTCTATCTGCATCAATAGTTTCATTTGGTCAAAGCCAAAACGGAAGTTTAATAAAGTATCCACCAACCAAAAAAGGAGAAACGGTCGATGTCTATTTCGACACTAAAGTAGCCGATCCTTATCGCTGGTTAGAAGATGATAAATCTGCCGAAACTGCTTCCTGGGTAAAAGCTCAGAATGTGGTAACGTATGATTATTTGTCTAAAATCCCTTTCAGAGAAGCGTTAAAAGCTAGAATGGAAAAATTATGGAATTACGAAAAAATTGGCGCACCAACTAAGGAAGGAAATTATACCTATTATTCCAAAAATAATGGTTTGCAAAACCAATCAGTGATGTTTCGAAAAGATTCTAAGGGTGTTGAAACCGTTTTTTTAGACCCCAATACATTTTCTAAAAAAGGGACAACTTCCCTTGGTGGAGTTGACTTTTCAAAAGATGGTTCTAAAGTCGCTTATTCAATTTCAGAAGGCGGAAGCGATTGGCGAAAAGTAATTTTAATGGATGTTGAATCTAAAAAAATCCTTGAAGATACATTAGTTGATGTGAAATTTAGTGGCATTTCTTGGAAAGGCAACGAAGGTTTTTACTATTCTAGCTATGACAAACCAAAAGGAAGTGAATTATCGGCTAAAACAGATCAGCATAAATTATATTTTCACAAACTAGGAACCCCACAAAAAGACGACTTGGTGATTTTTGGGCTAACTCAAAAAAGAAGATATGTTGGTGGAGGTGTTACTGAAGATAATCGGTTTTTAGTGATTTCGGCAGCCAATTCTACTTATGGAAACGAATTGTACATTCAAGATTTAACGAAACCAAATGCTCCAATTATTACGATTGTCGATAATTTTAATAGTGATAACAATATAATCGAAAATGAAGGCGATAAATTGTTCATTGAAACCGACTTGAATGCGCCAAACAAACGCATAGTTACTGTTGATGTAAACAACCCAAAACCAGAAAACTGGAAAGATTTTATTCCAGAAACAGAAAATGTGCTTTCGCCATCAACTGGAGGCGGCTATTTTTTTGCTAATTATATGAAAGACGCCGTTTCATTTATAAAACAGTTTGACTATTCTGGAAAATTAGTACGTGAAATACAATTACCAGGCTTTGGAACCGCAGGAGGATTTGGTAGTAAAAAAGAAGAAAAAACACTCTATTATTCATTTACCAATTATACCACACCAGGCTCTATTTTTGCTTTCGAACCCAATTCTGGAAAATCAACTGTGTATGAAAAACCAAAAGTTGATTTTAAAGGCGAGGACTATGTTTCGACTCAAGTTTTTTATACTTCAAAAGATGGAACAAAAATTCCAATGATTATAACGCACAAAAAAGGATTGAAATTGAATGGCAAAAACCCAACAATTCTTTACGGATATGGCGGATTCAATATTAGTTTAACACCAAGTTTTAGTATTTCGAATGCCATTTGGATGGAAAACGGAGGCGTTTATGCTGTAGCTAATTTAAGAGGTGGTGGCGAATATGGAAAAAAATGGCACGATGCAGGAATTAAAATGCAAAAGCAAAATGTTTTTGATGATTTTATTGCTGCCGCCGAATATTTAATAGCTCAAAAATATACTTCTTCTGATTTTCTTGCCATTCGTGGTGGTTCAAATGGTGGACTTTTGGTTGGCGCTACAATGACGCAACGTCCCGATTTGATGAAAGTGGCTTTGCCGGCTGTAGGCGTGATGGATATGTTGCGTTATCATACTTTTACCTCAGGCGCAGGTTGGGCTTTTGATTATGGCACTTCTCAAGACAATAAAGAGATGTTCGAATATATCAAAGGATATTCACCTGTGAATAATGTAAGAAAAGGAACAAAATATCCGGCTACAATGGTCACGACAGGCGATCACGATGATAGAGTCGTTCCAGCACATAGTTTTAAATTTGCTGCCGAACTGCAAGATAAACAATCGGGAACAAATCCAGTACTTATTCGTATCGATGTCAATGCTGGTCACGGAGCAGGAAAATCAGTGGCTGCAACAATCCAGGAAAATGTAGATATTCAAGCCTTTACTTTGTTTAGTATGGGTTTTAAAATATTGCCAAAACAGTAAAATGTAGTAACTTTTCTTTGGTATTAAAAACCTTGTGACTATATTTAACACAGGGTTTTTTATATAATAGGAAATTGTCCAAGTAATGAAATAATTTTTAGATTTGTTTAAATATACTTTGCTTACATTCAGCCAACTATTTTTAGCAAAACATATATTATCCTTATTTCAAACTAAAACATCAAAAAAATGGAGAAATATTTAGATAAAGTCCAAAGTTTTTTTTCAATCAAAGGTTTTAAAAAATTCTTCAAAATAATTGGGTTTTTATTTCTTGGATTATTTGCGTTAATACTTTTTAGTGTTATAGGTTTGCGAGTTTATTTTGATAACAACAAAGCCGAAATTGTAAAAAAAATTAATATTCAAATTAATGAAAATATTTCAGGAGAAACGAAAATTGGAGGCATTGGATATAAGTTTTTGGTGGGGTTTCCAAATTTCACTCTCGTGTTGAACGATGTGGAACTGAAAGATAGTTTGTTTATAAATCATAAAAGGCCAGTACTGAAAGCAGCTGAAATTGAAATCCGTTTGAATGTTTTGAGTTTGTTGAAAAAAGAAGTCAATATCCATAAAATTGTAATAAATGATGCTACTATTGATTTGTATAAAGACAAAAATGGAGTTAGTAATTCCAATATTTTCGAAGCCAAAAAGAATAAAGCAAAAAGTGAAACTACAACGTCTATCGATGAGGTTATCTTGAAAAACGTTACATTTATTTCGGAAAATCTAAAAGGGAATAAGTGTTTTAATTTTCAAATAGCGTCTTTGAGAACTAAAATTGAGTACTCTGTTCAAGGTTGGAAAACCGATGTCCGCCTAAAAACCTTTGCCAAAAGTCTTGCATTTAACACCCAAAAAGGCAGTTTTGTAAAAGACAAAGTAATAGAAGGTAAATTGTCTGTCAATTTTTCTAAAGCACAAAATATAATTAGCGTTCAAACCCAAGATTTAGAAATAGGAAAAGATTTTTTCAATATCACAGCCCATTTCAGTGTTGATAAAGGAAGCTCTCCATTTGATATTGATATC
>CAMBHH010000166.1 GCA_945866505.1 Flavobacterium psychrophilum | reverse complement strand
CCCCAAATTAGAGCAATAAAGTATATTGGAATCAAGGATAATTCCCAGAAAACATAGTACAAAAGTCCATCAGAGGCAAGGAAAGTTCCCGCCATCGCAAAAGTCATAAAAATGATTAAAGCATAAAAGGCTTTCGAATTTTTATAGGTATTTCCAAAAGAAGAGTAAATAATAATTGGTGTCAATGCGGTTGTCAACAAAAGCATAGCTAAAGCGAGTCCGTCAGCTTGAAAAGCTAAATAGATTTTTGGGTTGGATATCCAAAGTTGTGTAAAACTTATTTCGTTTCCTAGATTGTATTGGCTGAGCAAACAAATAGCACTGGCAAAAGCAGTTAAGCCAACCAACAAAGCTACTTTCGGAGCCCATTTATCACCCGAAAAATACGTTCCAAATGCGCCAACCAAAAGAATAATTAATAGTGTAGTTACATCCATTATGTAAAAAATTATTGTAAAAATAAATAAGTTAGTATGGCAATAACGCCTATGACAAATGCAAATAGATAGAAACCAACACTTCCGTTGTGTGCTTTTTTCCCTTCTATTGCAATACTATTGGTTACTTTACCCAATCCAAAAACCAAGGCTGATAATGTGGTCTCAACAGAATCTCTAAAGAAACTGGATAACACATTTATTGGTTTTACAAAAATAGCTTCATAGATTTCGTCAACATAATACTTGTTGTATAAAACTTTAGAAAAACCAGAAATTTCGGAATCTTCACTTGGAATTGTATTGTCTTTCAAGTATTTTTTATAGGCAATTCCAATCCCTATTAATGCGCCAATGGTAGCAATTGCCATCAGCATATATTCTGTACTTCCTAAAGAGTGTTCCTCGTGAGTTACTTTAGAAAACAATGGAGACAAATATTCATTCAACCAACTGTGTCCCGGTAAACTGATAATTCCGCCAAAGAAAGATAAAATCGCCAAAATAATTAAAGGCAAAGTAATCAGACTTGGACTTTCGTGCAAATGATGTTTTTGTTCTTCGGTTCCTCTGAACGAGTTGAAGAAGGTTAGATAAATCAATCTAAACATATAGAAAGCTGTCATAATTGACGAGATCGATCCAATCACCCATAAAGCTGGATTTCCGTGAAAAGCAGTCATTAAAATTTCGTCTTTTGACCAAAATCCTGCCAATGGAAATATTCCTGAAATGGCCAGTGAAGCGATCAACATTGTCCAAAAAGTGATGGGCATTGCCTTTTTCAAACCACCCATTTTCCGCATATCTTGTTCGCCGTGCAATCCGTGAATTACAGATCCAGAACCCAAGAACAAACAGGCTTTGAAGAAAGCATGTGTGATTACGTGGAAAACTGCCACTTCGTAAGCACCCAATCCTAAAGCTAAAAACATCAATCCCAATTGGGAAACGGTAGAATAAGCTAATACTTTTTTGATATCGTTTTGAACCAAAGCAATAGTTGCAGCAACCAAAGCAGTGCAAGCTCCAACAATCGCAATAATGTTTTGAATGCTTGGCGCCATATCAAACAGGAAGTTCAACCTAGTAAGCATAAAAATTCCAGCGGTAACCATAGTCGCAGCGTGAATCAATGCCGAAACGGGTGTTGGCCCAGCCATCGCATCGGGTAACCAAGTGTATAACGGAATTTGTGCCGACTTTCCGCAGGCTCCAATGAATAGAGCTAGGGCAGCAGCAGCAATCCAAAAATCATTAATATCAGTTGCTGAAGTTATTGCCGTTTTTAAAGTCGTAAAATCTAAAGTATTGAATAATGAACCAACAATAAAAATCCCGATTAGGAATCCTAAATCCCCAATTCTATTCATAATGAAAGCCTTTTTGGCAGCATCATTAAAATCTTGATTTTTATACCAAAATCCAATTAGCAAGTAAGAACAAAGACCTACACCTTCCCAACCAATGAACATCATTAGCAAATTGCTTCCTATAACCAAAGTAATCATAAAGAAAATGAATAGGTTTAGGTATGCGAAAAATGAGTTCATTTTTTCGTCATCGTGCATATAACTGATGGAATACAAGTGAATCAATGACCCAATTCCAGTTACAAATAGCAACCAAAGAATGGACAATTGGTCGATTAGAAAACCAAAGCTGATATCGAATCTTTGAACCGAAATCCAATCGAACAAGTTGATAACAACTGGTTCTTGGCCTGCATTAGCAAATAAATATAAAGTTACTGCAAAAGAAACCACAACGGAAAGTGTTCCCACAATCCCCACGATGCTTTTTCCAGCTTTTTTACCCAGAAAAACATTAAATAAAAATCCTAAAAAAGGAGCTAATAGTAAGACTAAAACTAAATTTGTATCCATCGATTATTATCCTTTTAAATTTTTCAAAATACTGACATCAATGCTGTGCAAATTTCTAAATATCGAAACTAAAATTGCCAATCCAACTGCAACTTCTGCAGCAGCAACAGCCATGGAGAAAAACACAAAAATTTGACCTTGCGCATCTTGATGATAGGTAGAAAAAGCGGCAAACAAAAGGTTGATTGCATTCAACATAATTTCAATCGACATAAATACAACAATGGCATTTCGTCTGTATAAAACTCCAAAAACGCCAATACAAAAAAGTATAACCGAAAGGAAAATGTAGTTTTCAATACCAATTTGGTTTAAAATATTATCCATACTATTTCTCTAATTTTTCTTTTTTAGACAATAAAACCGCACCAATCATCGCGACCAAAAGCAATACCGATGCAAATTCAAAAGGAACCATATATTCGTTGAGTAATACTTTACCAAGAATATTGATAGATTGATAATCCTCGCCTGTTACATCATAACTTCCGTCTGCAATAGGTTTGGAATTCATAAAAATTGCGATTAGAACAATACACATTAAACAGAACAATACAATTGCTCCAAGCCTGGTAACTCTAGGTTTATGTACTTCATCTTCATTATTCAAGTTCATCAACATTATGGTAAACAGCATTAAAATCATTATTGCTCCTACATATACAATCAAGTTTACGAATGCCAAAAACTGAGCGTTTAACAATAAATAGTGCCCTGAAATTGAGGTGAAACAAATCACTAAATAAATAGCATTATGCATCGGTTTTTTGCTATAAATTGCCAAAAAAGCTGTTGCCAACGTAATAATAGATAACACAGAAAACAAAATTTGTATTGGGGTTGCACTCGCTATATCTGGAATGTGTATCATTAGTTAGCGTTTTTAAGTTGAGTATTTTTAACAGCCATTTCTAGTGGCATTACCAATTTATCTTTTCCAAAAATAAAATCTTCCCTAGTGTAATTGGCAGGAACTAATTCTTTCGAAATCGTCAAATAAATGGCATCTTTCGGGCAAGCTTCTTCACACAAACCACAAAAAATACAACGCAACATATTAATTTCATAAATCGAAGCATATTTCTCTTCGCGGTACAAATGTTTTTCATCTGCTTTGCGTTCTTCCGCTTTCATTGTAATGGCCTCAGCAGGGCAAGACAAAGCGCATAACCCACAAGCGGTGCAGTTTTCACGACCTTGCTCGTCGCGTTTCAACATATGTTGACCACGATAAACAGGGCTAAACTCACGCACTTGTTCTGGATATTGAATGGTCGCCTTTTTTCGAAAAAAGTGCTTAATCGTAATCCCCAAACCTTTGAAGATGGTTATAAGATACATTCGCTCTGCAAAAGTCATCTCCTTTTTAGAAACTACTTTTTTTCTTCCTGAAAGTGATATTTCTTGTATTGACATTTAATTATAGATTTTAGATTCCGAACTTCGGGATTAAAATTTGATTTTCTTATATTTTCTTTTCTTGAAGCTTAGTCCTGTTATTCACTATATCTTTTGTTTTGAACCCCAAAACAAAAGGATGCCGTTTCTATCAGGGCTAGAGTTTTTGTCTACTTAATTACAACCCAAAATAAGCAAAAATTTCTCCTCTCAAAAGCACAATCCCAGTAATCATAATATTGATAATGGATAACGGAATCAAAATTCTCCAACCCAAATGCATCAATTGATCGTATCTAAACCTTGGAATGGTCCAGCGAACCCACATGAAAAAGAAGATGAACCCGCATAATTTTACAAATAAAGTTCCAATTCCTAATACATTAGCAATATTTACACCCCAGTTTTCAACAACCCAACTCATTCCTGGATAATTATATCCACCGAAAAATAATACAGCCAAAATCGTTGAAGACACAAACATATTGGCATATTCAGCAAATAAATAAAAACCCATTCTCATAGATGAATATTCAGTATGATATCCACCAATCAATTCCGTTTCACATTCCGCTAAATCGAAAGGTGTTCTGTTAGTTTCCGCAAAAGCGCAAATTAAAAATATCAAAAAGGAAATAGGTTGGTAAAAAACGTTCCAACTCATTCCTGATTGCTGTTCTGTAATTTCTTTCAAACTCAATGTTCCTGTCATCATTAATAAAGCCACAATCGACAATCCCATAGCCACTTCATAAGAAACCATTTGCGATGAAGCTCGAACGGCTCCAATCAACGAAAATTTATTGTTCGAAGCCCATCCTCCAATCATAATACCGTAAACACCAATAGATACAATACCAATAATATATAAAATACCAACGTTAATATCAGTGGCTTGTAACAAAATATCTCTTCCAAAAATATGAAAACGGTCTCCCCAAGGGATAACTGCACTTGTCATCAATGCGGTCGCCATTGCTATTCCTGGACCTACTGTAAATAAAAATTGATTAGGTGTGTTTGGTGAAAATTCTTCTTTGGCAAACAATTTCAATCCATCGGCCATCGGCTGAAATAATCCGCCCCAACCGGCACGATTGGGTCCAACTCTGTCTTGAAGAAAAGCTGCTACTTTTCGTTCGGCCCAAGTAGAGTACATCGCCATGAGCATTGTTATGGCAAACACTACGAAAATTACAACGCTTTTTTCTATAATAAATGTACTATCCATTTTTTTTAGAATTTAATGGGTTACCGTCTATTTTTTCGTTGTAATCAATTTCGGCCATACTTAATTTTTTTCGGTCTTGTTCTCTTCCTAAAAGAATAGTTTCCTCGGTATTAATGAGTACTTTTTCTAATTTTCGAGTGTAATTATTCTGGTTGATAACTGAATCTTTTTCAAAAGCTCTTGGGCCTTCAATGATCCAATCGTTGACGTCTTTATGGTCAAAACGACATCCGTTACAAATAAATTCATCAATTTCGTGAAATTCGTCTTTTCTACCAGTTACTCTTTGAATTTCTCCACCAAACATCCAAACCGTGGTTTTTCCTGAACAAGTAGGGCAATCTCTGTGTGCGTCGTAAGGTTTATTGAACCATACTCTAGATTTGAATCTAAATGTCTTGTCAGTCAAAGCACCAACTGGACACACATCAATCATATTTCCTGAAAACTCATTATCGATAGCGTGCGAAATACAAGTCGAAATATTCGAATGATCTCCTCTATCCATCACGCCGTGAACTCTGTCGTCAGTGATTTGGTCAGCAACCATCACACAACGGTAGCAAAGAATACAACGATTCATATGCAATTGAATATTCGGCCCAATGTCTTCTGGTTCGAAAGTTCTTTTTTCTTCAATAAAACGACTTTCTGATTTTCCGTGTTCGAAACTTAAATTCTGCAAATCACATTCACCCGCTTGGTCACAAACTGGACAATCCAAAGGATGGTTGATTAATAAGAATTCTGTCACCGCTTTTTGTGCCTCTTGTACTCTAGGCGACGATTTGGTTTTTACTTCCATTCCGTCCATACAACCCGTTACGCAGGAAGCCATTAATTTTGGCATTGGTCTTGGGTCGGCTTCACTTCCTTTGGAAACTTCCGATAAACAACAACGGCATTTTCCACCGCTTCCTTTTAGTTTAGAATGGTAGCACATGGCTGGCGGAACTACTTCTCCTCCAATCATTCTGGCCGCTTGCAGGATTGTTGTTCCTGGCTCTACCTCAATCTCATGACCGTCTATTGTTACTTTCATTTCTTGTTTTGTTTAAAGTTTCAGGTTTCAGGTTTCAAGTTGTTGGATTTTGAAAATTATTTCTGAAAATTTAGCTAATACTTATGTTTTGTTCTTATTTGAAATGCTCATTATATAATTGTATGACTTCTGGAAACTGTCCTGTTTTATAATAATCATTTGAAGCCATCCATTTTTCATATAATTCAGGATAATCTTTTATTAGTTCTCCAAATTTCTTCCTTGCACTAAATCCACTTATTTGTAATAGCTTTCCATCTTTAAGAAAATAAGGGTTTTGCAATGGGAATCCACCTCCTAAATTTCCTTTATACAATATGTAGTAAGACAATTTTCCAATAATTTTTTCATGAAAGAAATGTTTTTTGTCCTGCTCTAAACTAACAAATTTGTAATCTCCTTGTTTCGGTCCAGTTATAAAAACCGTTTTCAATTCAGTTGGCAAATATTTTACTTTTTCTCCATTTTCCTTAAATATTTTG
This sequence comes from Flavobacterium psychrophilum, assembly GCA_945866505.1. Lineage (GTDB taxonomy): Bacteria > Bacteroidota > Bacteroidia > Flavobacteriales > Flavobacteriaceae > Flavobacterium > Flavobacterium psychrophilum_H. The sequence goes on along the minus strand of CAMBHH010000166.1, from coordinate 1,207 downwards.
GCTCTATCACTTATTCCAGAATCATAAAAAAGTGAATCATTAAAAATGTTCATTTCTAAAGAAAATTTACATTTAATGGTATCATTTGCATTTGTTACAACATAACCATTAAATCTTCCTTGAGCTTGAATGTTTAAAGAAAAAATGAAAATAGTAAAAACAATTATTAATTTTTTCATACATATATTATACAGCTTGTTTTCCAACCAAATGCTTCACACTTACAAAAGGTTCAGCAACAAAATGGTCTCTATTTTTTATTTTTTCCGGAAAACGAATATGATATTCAAACTCATCTCTAAAATGACGAATCGCTGCTGCCACTGGCCAAGCCGCGGCATCACCCAATGGACAAATCGTGTTTCCTTCAATTTTACTTTGAATACTCAAAAGCAAATCGATGTCTTCTTCACGACCGTGACCGTTTTCTATTCTATGCAATACTTTTTCCATCCATCCTGTTCCTTCACGACAAGGCGAACATTGTCCACAGCTTTCGTGGTGGTAAAAACGAGCAAAATTCCAAGTATTTCGAACGATGCAAGAAGTGTCGTTATAAACTATAAATCCTCCTGAACCTAACATTGAACCCGTTGCAAAACCACCGTCGCTTAAACTTTCGTAAGTCATTAATCGGTCGTCGCCATTGGCTGTTTTGTAAATTAAATGTGCTGGTAAAACAGGAACAGATGATCCTCCGGGAACAAAGGCTTTCAAAGGTCTATCAGAACTCATTCCACCCAAATATTCATCAGAATTCATAAATTCGTAAACGCTCAATCCCATTTCGATTTCATAAACACCTGGATTTTTAATGTGTCCTGAAGCAGAAATTAATTTGGTTCCAGTAGAACGACCGATTCCAATTTTAGCATAATCGGCTCCTGAATTGTTTATAATCCAAGGCACTGCGGCAATAGTTTCTACATTATTTACCACCGTTGGATTGGCCCAAAGTCCTGAAACTGCTGGGAATGGTGGCTTGATTCGAGGATTTCCTCTTTTTCCTTCCAATGATTCGATTAATGCGGTTTCTTCCCCACAAATGTACGCTCCAGCTCCAATTTGAACATAGAGTTCTAAATCGTACCCTGTGCCTAATATATTTTTTCCTAACCAGCCTGCCGCTTTTGCTTCGGCGATAGCTCTTTCTAAAATTTTGTAAACCCACATATATTCTCCACGAATATAAATGTAAGACAAGTTG
>CAMBHH010000165.1 GCA_945866505.1 Flavobacterium psychrophilum | reverse complement strand
CAGCATTCAAAAAAACGATAATTACTTGATATGTATCTATACATTAAGTATCAATAATTAGGTGAATTTGTATCAGTAAGCCACCAATAATTAGTAATTTACATATAAAAGTAGAATTTCTAGTGAAATCTGAATTTTCGATTGATTTTATCCAACAAAAAAAAGATGCTCCAAACGGAACATCTTTTAAAATTAATTTCTTTAATGAAGACAATTAAGGGTACAGCTATCGAATACTTTATTTCTTTACTCCATTATAAATTAAGTAGCTTGAAGCCCTATTTAATTTTGACATCCAAGTTACGTCCTTCACTTCTCACCCGAGCGAAATCACTGAAATTGATGATTTTTTTTCCGCCAATGATTAAATCCTTAATTACAATCCCGCGCATAAAATCATCTGGTGTTTCTGGTCGTACGCCGAAAATACTTTTCCAGTTTTGTCCCATAGGAACTTGTATGTTATCGAAGGTAATATCTTGAACTCCTATCATTTTACTAAAACGTGAACCTGTCATCGGTGCAAACTGAAATAGAGGGTTAACGATGGTTTCAAAGGTGATATTCTGCATAACAATATCGGCTACATAACCAAAATTATTGAAGTTTTTATCATTATTGATGCCAAGCCAAAACGCACCTCTCATTGGGTTATAGTAATCCTTTTCTAAATTGCTGACTCCGTATTGCCCATAGCGTCCGTCAATAACTGTTACGTTACGGATTAGTGAGTGACCAAGAGTCTCACCATCTTTTGGCATAGTGCGGACGAAGCAAAAAACGTTGGCATTATTCTGTTGCCAAGCAAACCAACCGTCAATATCCAAACCTGTTTTGATGTAGGTACCATCATCTTGCTCTATGCTAAAAAGATTTCGTCTTACCATTCCCCATTGTGAAGCATCGGTGTTACCGTGGAAACCAAATAATGTTTTAACATTAGACAATAATGCGGGAGATCCAAAGAAATTTGCTGAATGGAAATGCCTGCCAGTAAAAGTCAACCCCTCAAGTATACCATTTTTTCCACTTCTATCAACTTGGATTATATAGCCAGGAACATCTTCTTGTCCTTTAAACCAGTCCATCTGCTCGCCAGAAAGAATACCGCGGCCACGAATGGTAAAATTCTTTATAGAACCAAACATAGCACTTTTACCATTATTTGAGGCTTCTACATAAACATAATCTTCTTTTTTCCTGTAACCTTGTTTAAAAGCTGGATATTCAAATATGGCTTTATTGTGGGTAACTTGTTTTGTTCCATAATCGAGATTAGCAGCTTTGTCGCGATTTACACCAAGAATTGTTCCTGCCACATAAGCATCTCCCGGTATGTAAATGGTTTGATCACTAAAAACTGGAAAGAAAAAACCAATATCATGATAACCCGAGGCAAAATTAATCACCCTAAATTTAGCAAGTTTCTGACGGTTTTCTAATGTTTTGAAATCATCACTAGTTTTTATGGTTAGCACAGCAGGGTCAGACGGATCAGGTGCTGGGTCTTCTGCTGGATTTCCGAAAACGAATAGTGGACGAATCCAGTCGCCGTTAACAATAATCGCCAAGTAATGTGGTGAAGCTAGTGTAAAAGTAAAGCTTCGGCGATCGGCGGAGTAAATTGGCTTAATGTTTAATTGTGATGGCATAATCAAAACATCTTTAACATCTGGGCAGCGATCTTTCATCTTTACCGTAACTTCAACTTCTCCACGATGAGTGAAGTTAGCAAAATGCTCTGTCAACATTGGGGGAGGATTTACTAAACGGTTTCTTGTGCTCATCAACGTCCCTACGTTTTCATAAACTGGTACTTTTGAACTCTTAGTACCACTACTCTTTTGGGATACACTTAACTCATAATCAGGCGAATGCAATGTGTACATACGAGGGTCATTTACCTCAGCGTAGATTTGTAAAAAATCACCTTTTGGTGCTTCAATAGTATTTATCCCTTTTAAACTTGCTCCAGTAGCATTATTGCCCAAAGCGGCAGATAAGGTTTTCGGATAATTGGGATCTGTTTTTTGCTTATCAGTTGGGTATGCAATTTGATGCGCAATTAGACTTCCAAACTTGTCACCATCTTCGTCTTTGCGAGCATAAGTAATTGCTGGATTAGTTACCGCAGCTACGGGTGGAAAATCTCGTTTAATATCTTCTGCAATTGGCGACTTTCCGACAGCGATAGTTTTATTATCAATAGTAACATTAAATGCGTACTGTTCTATTTGTTTGAGAATTTTTGCAGTCTCACCGTTAACAAGGATGTTTTTAACATTGACATCTTGCACCGCAGCCTTCTCACTAAAACCAAAGACATCTACTGAAAAGGACGAGATTGGGTATAAAGTCGTGATTTGAACATCACTTAGCGATACTCTACTGATGCTGCCTTGATAATCTCCCCTACGATAAGGAGAAAAACCAACACCCAAACTTAAAAGAGAGGCTTTGGATTTTTTACCTGTGTAAATACCCTTAATATTTTTGAAGTTAAAATCACTTAGAGTACCAAAATGAACTTGATTTACTGAAAATAAGCTTTTCCATTCACCTATTACGGTTAAATTCTCCACCGAAATATTCTTAAGATCATCAAGAATTCGGTCTCCAACGTAAAATGGTGATTCAATAGCTTCAAACCCAACAATCATATTATCAGTAAAGCTAGTATTCGAACCAAAAGTAGAGAGCACCCTAGTATCTGTTGAGATATAACAATCCTTAACTTTAGATTGAGCTCCCACACAGATGCCACCAAAACCTTTTTCGAAATTAATCACCTTAACATTCTCTATGAGCGTATTATTGCCATTTCCCATAATAGGTTGTTGAGAAGGATAAATAATGGTAATACCTTGTACAATTTGATTATCAGCAGGCTCTCTGTTAAAGCCACCAAGATAAATTGAATTGCTCCAAAAACGCAATGGCCGAGGCAAGAAATTGCTATTTGGTCCTTCCGTAATTTGATTGTTTTCGCCAGACAGAATTCCTCGTCCGAATATTTTTACCCCTGAAGCACCAGCAGTATTCGCATCTGGTGGACAGGTAAAAAATCCGCGAACATAAGCCCCTGGTGCAAGATAGATTTGTAAACCTGGCTTTAGCGGAAAGCCATCGCCCATTTCGTGTAGCCCTGAAGCAAAATAAAGTGTTTTTTTTGTCGTTTTTTCATACTCACTTCGAGGAGTTCCCGGTTGAATCAAAAAGGTATTTGCACCATTTTTTTCTGGAACATCCATCTCTGGAGCTTCGGCAAAAATTGTCAATCGCCTTGATAAATCTTTATTTAAAATAAAAACATACTTGTTCCCCACGGTAGCGGTAAACGATATTGTTTTGTCCTCCATTTTAAAGTCGACTTTGTTGCCTTTTTGGTCCATTAGCAGGAGGTCATTTAGCGGTAAACCATTTTCAAGTTGAGTAATTTGGATTAATGCATTGGTTCCTTTCTCGAATGAAACCCAAGATTCACGAGCGTATTTAAATGCTTTTTTTTCCTCTCCGAGAGGCGTTGTATCAGCACCTGGTAGGTAATTTTTTCTAAAGTTATTCTCGGCCATGAAGAAAACAAAGGCCTTTTGTCCATCGACAGTAACACTAAAATCACTACTGGAATCAATACTCTTGGGGGCTGAATAAATAGTTAACTTATCCTTATTCCCACCCTTCACAAGTCTATCCTTATTGCTCTCAGAAAAGCTTGCCTTTGACTGCTGAAAAGCACTCATTTTTACGGAAAGTAAGATTATTAAAATTATTAAAAATAGTAATGAATTATTTTTTTCTTTTTTCATTTTATATCAATTGATTTCTGATTCCCGTTGATCAGAATTATTTCTTAATTATTATTCCGATAAAAATAGGCTTATCATTATGATTGAACTGAATAAAATACCTATTACTCTTTATTGTATTCATCATCACAAAGGAACAATTAAAACTAAGAATGCGATGATGTTTAAAGTCTCATTTATAATGTCAAATTGTTGCACTCAAATACAATTTCTCAACATTTCTAAATACCAATTTCATTCTATACTTGTAAAACCTAAATATACCTTAAAAAAATCTAATTAATGCCTAAAAAGTTATTTTGCCAATTCAAAATCATAATGCAGGAATGATTAAAAATAAAAATCCTTAATCGTTTGAGTAATTAAAAAGGGCTTCTAAAAATTGAAACCCTTTATTATCAAACTATAGAATGAAAAGTTTTATTATTTCATTATTTTAGTTGTACTAACATCTCCATTTTCTTGGTATATTTTTACAATATATAAACCATCTTTCAAACTGCTTAAATCTAGGGTGTTCCCAGACGGTTTTTTGGCTTTAAATACAGCCGTACCGTTCAGGTTATACACTATTACTTGATCAATCCCTGCAGTCCTACTATAATTTAATTCAGAATTTCCCTTGTCAAAATTAATAGTTGGTTTTTGAGTTGCCCGTGATTTATTTAGCGCCACGGTTCCTAATAAACTTTTAGAAAACAACCAATCAAGTGTATTTGACTCTGGATCTGAATTAGCACTTGCGTATTCTATTGTATATTTATACGTTTTTATTGTCGCAACACCAGTAACGTTATCTAGTAAAGATGTGGTAAAATTGCCATTATCCCCAGAACCAATCATAAAATGTTCCATACTATGTCCTGTGTTAGTAAAAGTCGTAAATTTCATTTTAGCATTTTTTAACTTCATATACTGAAAAAATAGTGAATCAGACTTGTAAAGAATTTCCGTATCGGTTTTCCCGTGCATGGTCCATAAATTAAAATTTACAAGTTTATCTTTGTTAGTAGTAGAAATTCTATTCCCTTCTGCCGAAGCCGAAATGGCTGCTGCAAAATAGGAAGGTCCATAGGTGATAAAATTATAAGTACCTTGGCCACCAAACGATTGCCCCATTACATAAATACGATTTAAGTCTGCATTCATACCAAGGTCAGCAATTATTTTCTTTATCCCTTCAAAATGCATTTTGCCCCAATCTTCATTTTTACCAGTAGGCAGCGTTTTACCTTGCAGAGCAATGATATAAGCAGGATATTTTAAGCGAATTGCTTCGTCTGCAAATTGACCATTAACGGCACGAAGATTATTAATGTTATAGGCTTTCGTTCCAGGCGCGTTGAAACCCGATCTTCCATGTAAAGTAATAATAATTGGATATTTTTTTGTACTATCAAAATTTGCTGGTGTTAATATTCTATAGGCCAAGGTCTGCATAACACCACCGTATGAAAACTTTAAATCTGAGGCTTGGTACTTATCTATCACCCATTGTGGTTGATTCCATTGAGCGAGCATTATACTTGGAACAAGTGCTACTAAAAAAATAGCGAGTACTACTAGGTTGATTTTTGTTTTTTTCATAGTTATATAGGTTAATTGGTTAAATAGGGGAATTTTGTTTCAAATAATTATAGCTTATTTTAAGGTATTGTATTCCTTTATTTTTATGGTCATCAAAAGCATCTGGTTCAAGAAAAAAATCACGCCAATACTGCATTGAACAGGATTGATGATAATTTCAATCGATTTCAGGTATAAAAGTACACTTGCTTTAAGAACTTATGCAGGTAGAAAAGTATCAATTGTACCAGCAATTTGTTTCAAATGAATAAAAATTCCAATAATTTTATTATTCGTATAACTTAATTAAGTTTTTTTAATAAGATGCATAATTTTAAACCAAAAATACTGAGCAATTCGAATAAGAGTGAAACATACAAATGCTTTCCGTTGGTTGCATAGCAAAACTAGAATTGTAAAAAAATTATTATATTTTGAGAAGAATGAGCAACAAACCGAAGAAGACCATCAATTATAAATCGATTACAATTTTTATGACATAATGATTACCAAAAAATTCCTATTTTGGTTAAAACCTAAAAACACCTTTGAAAGAAAAAAAATTTAATTGATCCCGAAAAAGTTATTAGTCCAATTTAAAATTACAGTTCAGAAGTAGAAATCTATAATCGTTCGAGAATTCTGAACTATTTTTATCCATTTTCGATAGGTTACAAATAAAAAAACTTCTGGATAACCAGAAGTTTTTAGAGGCATAATACTTTTATTTTTATTCGTTACCTTCTTTTTTTTCTTTTTTTCCTTCGCCTTTAGCTTTCTCCGCATTGGCTTTCTGCAATTCAATTTGCTCTGGAGTTAAAACTGCTTTAACTTTCTTTTGGGTTCCCTTTATTTTCTCTTTGTTTGCCTCAGCGTTGCCTGGGTTGTCCTTACTGTCTTTTTTTAGCGCTTGTTGCTCCTCAAGAATTGGTCTTAATTTTTCTTGTTGGTCAGCTGTCAAAGATAATTCAGTTGTCATTTTACCTAACATTTTATCAACCCCACCTTTTTTTGCTTCTTGAGCAAATCCGCTTAAACTTGCAGCTAATAAAGCCGCGAAAACTAATTTTTTCATTTTTAATATTTTTTTAATTTATTTATAAAGTAAATGTATGCTTCTGCAAAGCAAGGCAGCAATCTAAAAAGTCTCATTTACAATGTCAAATTGTTTCAATCCAACACCCTTTTGGTCATTATCTTAATTTCAAATAAATTCCCTCGTTCAAGCAGTCAACAAAATAAAAAAATGACATATAAAAAAGATTTTTATAGAAAATAGTTTAATGAAATGAATGGTGAAAATCAAAACCTAATGAGCAACTGTATTTTTGGACCGCTAAATTTGAATACCTTAAAAATAAAATAAACTTCCAGTTTCCGGGAAGTTTATTTTATTTTGAAAAATTTGACTTTATTCTTTATCTTCTTTTTTACCGTTTTTTCCTTCTGCTTTAGATTTCTCCATTTTGGCTTTCTGAATTTCTAACTGCGCAGGTGTTAAAATTCCTTTAATTTTTTTGGAGAGTTCTTTTCCTTTTTCTTTGTTAGCATCCGCATGGTCTGGATTTTCCTTGCTGTCTTTTTTAAGAGCCATTTGCTCTTCAAGAATTGGTTTTACAGAAGCTTGTTGATCAGTTGTCAAAGACAATTCTGTTGTCATTTTTTGCAACATTTTATCAGCTCCACCTTTTTTAGCTTCTTGAGCAAACCCGCTTAAACTTGCAGCTAATAAAGCTACGAAAATTAATTTTTTCATTTTTATAGTTGTTTTAAAGTTAACATTCGTAAGATAAGCAATAAAAAAAAAGGTTTAATCTTTAAGAATAAATTAACATTATTTCTTTTCTGCTAAATAAGTTTATAATTTTTTTTTAATTGGATAGTAGTATTTAGTTTTCCAACATAAGGTCGATAATTATCTAATTTTCGCATGTTTAGTTAGAAATCCATTTGGTCGAAAGATCGCCGTCTACGATGTTTTGCGGTGAAAACTCTTTGCTAATCGTTTTCGATGCTTGCACTGTAATTGTTTGTGCATTAACAGTTAGCGTGCCTAGCACCCAAAGCCCAATGATACTCAATAGTACTTTATTAATTTTTCTCATTGTCTAGTTTATTTTATTTATTAATGGTAATTTTATGTTTAAGTCGATAGGTGAACCATCGATATTATTTGTTCTGAAAAACCTTTCGTGCTGCACTACTGATTTCTTCACGCACAGCAATGGGTCGCAATCGGAACTGGTAGCTTTGGGTTACGGCGGGAATGAGATAGGGTTTGTGTGGCCAAGCTTTGTTGCCCCAACTTGTATCACCACC
>CAMBHH010000164.1 GCA_945866505.1 Flavobacterium psychrophilum | reverse complement strand
ATTTATCTTATGGAAAGTTTAAAGAATATTACCCTGGAACTGATTATGTAGATATTATTGCTACAGGAGCCTTAAATTATGGAACAAGTTCAAGTTGGAGCAATTGGTGGACTTTCAAAGAGATATTTGGTAATTATTATAATCAATTGTCTTCTTTTTATAAACCTATCATGATTGCAGAGTTTGGTTGTTTAAAGCCTGGGGGTAGTAGATCGAAGTGGTTTCGAGAAACTCTTGAAGATTTCAACACCAAATATCCTTACGTAAATGCAATTTTATTTTTTCATTATTCAAGTGATGGAACAATTACTTACAAAAATGTAAGTTGGAATATTAAAGACGATCCAGAAGTGACTACTGAAATTAAAAATCAATTAAAGAAATGGCCTGATTATCTTAAACAACCTGATATGAAATAAGGATTGTTGTCATTGTTCGATACCGAATTTTATTACACAACTCTTATATTTTCAATAAGACTTCCAATAATTTTTCCTCAGATATCACCAAATGAGCATGTCCAGTCTTTTGGTTCACAATATTTATGAATTAGCTGATTTTAACAGGTTTTTAAATCGTATTTTAAACACACAAAGCACATCCAAATTAATTAAATCTCTTTGTCTCCAATAAAAAAGCGGCTTGATTTTCGTCAAGCCGCTTTTTTACTTGTTGTAAAATTGACTAGTCTAAATTGAAGGAAGCGCCAATATTAAAAGAAGACCCGTTATTGTATTTTGAAGAAGCCTCAGTGTCATATTTTGCAAATGGAACCGAAAATTCAGTAAAAACTCCAAATCCATTTGTGAAGAAATATCTGGCGCCTATATGTCCACCAAAATTTTTCAAACCTAAATTCAAACCAGGATACAAGTCAAATTTTGGAGAAACGTTCAACACACTTCCTAAATTGGCATTAAATCTAACTTTTGCATCAAAACGATAATCTGCGTCCACTTTATCTATTTGGCTTCCTCCCAATAAATAAGAGCCAAGAAATCCAAAAGAGAAGTTTTCTCCCAAACCAAAATCTGCTGAACCTACAATTCCAGAACCTCCATTTTGAAAAGTCATTCCGATATTGACTTTTTTATCTCCTTTTCCTTTATAAGCTTGTGCATTTACCATACACAATGCACCTAATAATACGATTGTAAAAATCTTTTTCATTTGTTATATGTTTTTTTTGCAAATATAGTATATTAATTTCTTCCTTTTTCACTTGGATACAAAGAAGGCAAAGGTTCGCTTTGCCAGAATTCTTTGGTGTCAATATCCATAATGGTTAACGGCCCTTTAAAAGCAGCTCCAGTATCCACATTCCAAACGTTGACCATTTGTACTGGAGTGGTTTTGCCAATTCTAGAAACAGGTGTGTGACCAATGAAAATTTCATTATACAAAGTCAATCGTTTTGGGTATAACAGATCGGTTTTTTTCATCTTTTTATCCAATGCCAAAGCGGTTTCCCAAAGGGTTCTATCCCAATAAAATAGTCTCGGAAAATATTCAAAATCTACACCATTCATATTCGTAAAACCAGCATGAATGAATAACCGATTTTGCTCATCGAGATAATAATTTTCTAATGATTGTATGAATTCGATGTGTTTTTGAATAGTCTCGGCACTTACATTGGCATATGCCAAAACAGTCGATTCACCTCCATGTTTATACCATAACGGATTATCCTTGGTTTTTGTTAGCCAATCTAATAATAATTCATCGTGGTTGCCAAGGATAAAAATGCAATTGTAAGACGTTTTCAGTTCAATCAAATAATCAATCACTTGTGGCGATTGGCTCCAGCCATCTACATAATCACCCAAAAAAATCAAGGTATCTTTTGGGGTAACATTGGCTCTTTCCATAATTTGGTGCAGCGCCCGCAAACCACCGTGAATGTCGCCTATAACGAGTGTTCTCATTCTATTTTATTTATTGGTCTAAATTTTTTGGTTGGAATTTCTTTAAAGCATACTTTATATTTCTCAAAAAATGTAGCGTTAGGCCGATTCACGAATTTACCGACAAAAGCGAACTGAGTTCTCTCTGCCAAGATAAAACTTTATTACTGAAAAAGGAAAGTTCAACTTACCAAAAACTTGGCAAGTTCTTGAAACCGCGGTTTTGAGCCATTTAGTTGGGTTTCCAATTTTTATTAAACTCTTTTTTTTCCATAAAAATTAGTCCTAAGTCGACATTAAATACAAAACCTCCTTTGGAATGAATATTATCCATAATTAAACATAAAGCAATCAATAGTTCTTTCTCGGAATTTTTATTTGCGATTATTTCATAATAATCGCCTACTAAATATGTTATTGCTTCTTTTTCCCAAAATGCAATTTGAATGTTATTTTTAAAAACTGAAACTTTTCGTTCTTTGTGACAATACAATTCATAAATATCATTTTCTTTTTCCAAACTATATTTCGTTCTCCAAAAATTGTTTGATACAAATTTTATACGGTCACCGTTAGGCATTTCAATTTTATACTTTGGATAATTGAAGTAAAGAGATTTGAACGTTCTAAAACTTGGTTGAAGTTCATTAGGCTTGTAAATATTAATTATTGATTTTGAAAATACATCAGTTTCAGCATAAAATTTTTCTTTGTTGTCGATGAAGATTTTATATTGGCTTCCAAAGGAAATAGACTGTTGTTTTATTCGTATTTTCATCGTAAATGGCTCATAAATAGTAAATAGACGAAATTTTCTTTAGCTTTTATAGTGTTTCAAATGTATAATCAAAAGAATATAACTTAGGTTTTAAATCTAAACTCTTCACTGCACATCATACTTCATTTTTCTCAAAATCCGCAAAGCTTCTTTAAACGACAAATATACGGATGTGAAAGGTTTCAAAAGCAATTTGGCATCAATCAATTTTTGCTTGGCATCTTCAAATCCGTTGAGGTAACAAATCATAAATGTCGAGGGCAAATTTTCTAAATCTTTCTGTTCGCGCTCGGTTAACGAAAGCCCTTTTTGGAGTTTATTCAACAAAGAAATATTTGAATTATAAATATGAAACAACATTTTTCTATTAAATTCTGGCGGTTGAAAAAGGAATTCTCGGTCAATTTTATAATAGCCATTATCGTGAAAATAAATGGTTTGTTTTTCTAAAGGATAAAAACTCGTTTTATCATTCAAACCCAAAGGAACATATTCGATAATCGTAAAAGAATCGTCATCAAAAGTAATCGTCACCACATCCTGAGCCGAATAAAACAGCTTGATTTGCTCGTTTATTAATTCAATATCCACTCGAGAAAGAAAGGTGGTTTCTCGGTATTTTTTAGGAACACCAGCCCAACAAATGACAAATAATTCCTTGAAAACTTTATATTTTGGCGCCATATCTTTATGCCGAAAATTCATAAAATCGATCACACCATCCAGCGTGTAACCAATGCTGTTTCGGGAATTATTTTCAATACCAATGACGGTTTCTGTGTTTTGATAATTTTTCTCAATTTCCCCTTCAACAGGAACGGTGTTACTTCCACGACGAATAAAAACGCTATTGGCTGGAATCGTATGAATACCTTTTTTGAAATGAGAAGTTTTGCTTTTTGCTTTTATAGTCACCAATCCAATTACTTTATCTTTGGGTAAATTGGGAAAAGGCACATTCTCATATTGAATTTTCGGGGGATTTTCAAGATAAGCATTGACCAAATTCTGAATCCGACTGTCGTCAAAAAAATCATCACCTACAATTTCGTTATCGTGATCTTCGACACCCACAACAATATAAGAATTATTGGCAGGATTCGAATTGGATAAAGCGCAAATGTGTTTCAAAAATTTGGCTTTTCCTTCACGTGAATGCAAATTCAACTGCCGTTTTTTATCATAAAAACTACTCTCATCATTGTGAGCTAATAGGTTTTTGATGAGAAGCCGTTTGTTAATCATTTTTTAAAAATAAAAAAAGAGCAATGTTACAATTTGCTCTTGTGATTGCATTCAAAGCCATTTCGTTTCTTCACAATGGCTGTTTATGATATTGGTAATATTTGTATTAAGAAGTTTAAACCACATAGAAAAATTATCTTTTTTAAAATAGAAAGGCGCGTTGCTTATCATAGATTTACTTCGTCTGTTCTGCCTTTGGCCTCGGGTCATAGCTATGAGTAAATAAAATGCCTATGAAAATCTTTATTAATTATGTTTTTTGATGAACTATGTGGTTTAAAAACTATTAATCGTTATTGGCTTCAGTGAATTTTTTTTTGATGGAAATTAGCAATATCACTTTCTATGAAATCGATTATTTTATCTTTATAAAAAATGGAATTTTCTAGATAACTAAAATATTTTTCTTTAAACAAAACGAAAATCAATTCATTCAAATACATTTCTACTTCTGGTCTGTAAAGAACATTTATTTCTTCCAAGGGAGTGTTTTTAAAAATTCAGTAGTTCGTTTTTTTAATTCTTCTCCAGAAATTCCTTTTTTAAATTCTTCATCAAAATTGAAACTAGTTTGTTTTTTGAGAATTTCAATTTCATTTAAAACCGCTTGGTCTTCAATGGATAAAATCCAATCTATAATTTCTTTTTTTTGTATTGCGATTTCCATTTTTATAGAATTTATTTCAAAGTTAACGATTTTATGCATTGCTTCTAAAAACAATTCTAACTAATTACTTCTCTTTTAACAATCGTAGCCGAGGCTTGAGCGGTTGGAAAAACAATCAAATCGGCAATATTTACATGATAAGGTCTCGAAACCACAAAATGAATAATATCAGCAATATCCTCTGGCGTCAAGGGTTTCAATCCTTTATAGGTGTTGGCAGCTTTGTCTTTGTCGCCTTTGAAGCGCACTTCGCTGAACTCGGTTTCTACCATTCCGGGATGAATGGCTCCCACTCGAATGCCATAAGGATTCAAGTCCATTTGCATACTTTTGTTCAGAGCATCAACAGCAAATTTTGAAGCGCAATACACATTTCCGTTCGGATACACTTCTTTTCCAGCAATGGAACCAATGTTGATAATGTGACCCGATTTTTGCTCTATCATTTGGGGAATTATCGCTTTCGAAACATACAAAAGCCCCTTCACATTGATGTCGATCATAGTATCCCAATCGTCTAAATTGCCGTCTTGAATGGGACTTAAACCGTGTGCATTTCCAGCATTATTAATCAAAACATCAATTCTAGAAAAGTCATAAGGCAATGAATTGATGCTGTCAAAAACAGCTACTTTATCCCGAACATCAAAGCACAAAGTGTGGATTGTTGTAAATTCTGAAAGTTCTTTTTCAAGTTCCTTCAATCGATTTTCACGTCGTCCGCAGAGAATGATTTTATAATTGTTTTTGGCTAATATTTTTGCAGTTGCTCTTCCAATTCCACTCGTCGCTCCAGTTACTAGGGCTATTTTATTCATAGTTTATTGTTTTTCAAAATCATTTTCATTGATTTCATTTTTGTTGTTTTTATCTTTTAAGGAATCGGATTTCCTGCGCTTTCTATCCAAAAAGCAAACCAATCTTCTAATTCCATTTCAACTTCTGTTGCTTTCATCAAATTAGTGATTTTAGTCTTATCGGCTGTGCCAAAAACAGGTAAAATTCCCGCTGGATGTTTCAAAATCCAAGCTAATAATAAAACATCAATTTCAACATCATATTTTGATGAAAGTTTTGTCGCCAAATTTTTAACTCGAATAGATTTCTCATCAACTTTTTTGAAGATGCTTCCCATTGGAGACCAGCACAATGGCTTAATGTTGTGGGTTTGCATATAATCTAAACTTCCGTCGAGCATGGGTTCAAAATGCGTGGCAGAAAACTCAATTTGGTTATAATTTACTTTCAATTTTGTTTGAATTAAATCAGTTTGGTTGGGTGTAAAATTCGAAACACCAAAATCTAGAATTTTCCCTTCGGTTCTGAGCTTTTCAATCGCTTCGGCAATTTCATCCACTTGCATCAACGGGCTTGGTCGGTGCAGCAAAAGCAAATCCAAATAATCTGTTTTCAAATTTTTAAGCGATTGTTCTGTGGACCAAATAATATGTTCTTTTGAATAATTATAGTGGTGTATTTTAGTATTTCTGTTTTCTGAGGGCAATTGAATACCACATTTCGAAATTAGTTGTATCTGTTTTCGGTCGATTTGACTTACGCCAAAAGCTTTGCCAAATGCGGCTTCTGTTGTATAACCGCCATAAATATCGGCGTGATCAAATGTTGTTATCCCAGTTTCAATACAAGAATTCATCAATTCAATCATTTGGTGTTGGTCGAGATTTTTGCCCCAATGACCCCAGGTCATCGTTCCAGCGATTATTTTAGAAAAAAGTGTTTTGTTCATGATTTATTTTGGTTGTTTTTAATTTTAATAATCTTTGATTTTAGGGAGTATTTTTTTAAAACTTTAAAATTATGAAAATACTATCACAAATCATCCTTAAAATTCAGGAGTTGTCAGAAGTTTTAACCATTTTTTAACATCGTACTTATAAAAAAAAATTCAATTTGCACCATCAAAAAAAACGAACACAAATTATTGCAATTAAAATACAAAAATGGAAGAAAATACAACGACTTTGGACATTAGAGCAATCAATGAAAAAATAGAAAGAGAAAGTGCCTTCATCGATTTACTTACCATGGAAATGAATAAAGTAATCGTGGGTCAAAAACATATGATTGAGCGTTTATTAATTGGACTTTTAGGGCAAGGACATATTTTACTCGAAGGAGTTCCCGGATTGGCAAAAACATTAGCGATAAACACTTTGGCGCAAGCCGTTCAAGGATCGTTCAGCAGAATCCAGTTTACACCTGATTTATTGCCAGCCGATGTTGTGGGAACTATGATTTATAACATCAAATCCAATGAATTTTCTATTAAAAAAGGACCGATTTTCGCCAATTTCGTTCTAGCAGATGAGATTAATCGTGCGCCAGCCAAAGTACAATCGGCATTATTAGAAGCGATGCAGGAAAAACAAGTGACTATTGGCGACACTACTTTCAAATTAGACAAGCCGTTTTTAGTCTTGGCTACACAAAATCCAATCGAACAAGAAGGAACTTATCCTTTGCCAGAAGCGCAAGTCGATCGTTTTATGTTGAAAACCGTTATCGATTATCCAAAAATGGAAGACGAAAGAATGGTAGTCCGTCAAAATCTAAAAGGGAGTTACGAAAAAGTTAATGCTGTAGTTTCAGTAGAACAAATTTTGCGCGCACAGGAAGCAGTTCGTGAGGTTTATATGGACGAAAAAATTGAAAAATACATACTTGATATTATTTTCGCCACTCGTTATCCAGAGAAATACAAATTAGCTGATTTGAAACCTTTAATCAGTTTTGGTTCTTCGCCACGTGGAAGCATCAATTTGGCTAATGCTGCAAAATGCTACGCTTTTATTAAACGTCGTGGATATGTAATTCCAGAAGATGTTCGCGCGGTGGTTCACGATGTGTTACGTCACAGAATAGGAATTACTTATGAAGCCGAAGCAGAAAATATTACTTCTGTTGATATCATCAACAAAATCGTAAACGAGATTGAAGTACCTTAAATCAGATAGCAGATTTCAGATGGCAGAAATTGCATCAATCTGAAATCTGCGTTCTGCTATCTGCAACCTGCAATCTGAAGCAATGGAAACAAAAGACCTCTTAAAAAAAGTACGAAAAATAGAAATCAAAACCCGAAGATTGAGCGATCACATCTTTTCGGGAGAATACCACACCTCGTT